>NZ_JAGKRK010000031.1:0-53153 GCF_017939325.1 Aeromonas sp. MaB10011B
GGACAAGAAAATCTCTTTTCTAGTCTGACGGCGCTTACTGCTGAATTCACTGTCGGCGAAGGTGAGCTGATGACTCATAATGAACCCTTTTTCATGGCTCCAGATGACAAACATGATCTCATATCAGGGACTTGTTCGCACCTTCCCTAACAGTGTGCTTGCTGGATGACAAAAAGCCTAGGACTCGATCTTGCGCTCTTCAGCCCCAAATCAACAGCCGGCCTTCACGCTGCGTCCTTGCCCCTGTGGTGAGATGATTCGTTCAGATATCTCGTGCTACATTGCTCCCCTGATAAACGCCCTGTGAACCAATGGAGTGTCCCATGTCTGTCGTCCCCTATTCCGTGCTGGATCTGGTGCCCGTTCCCGAAGGTGGTCTGCCGGCCGAGTCGTTTCGCCACTCGCTGGATCTGGCTCGCCATGCGGAGCGCTGGGGTTACCATCGCTACTGGCTGGCGGAGCACCACAACATGCCGGGCATTGCCAGCGCCGCCACAGCGGTGCTGATTGGCCACCTGGCCGGGGGCACCACGACGTTGCGGCTCGGGGCTGGCGGCATCATGTTGCCGAACCACTCCCCCCTGGTCATTGCGGAGCAGTTCGGTACGCTAAGTTCCCTCTATCCGGATCGCATCGATCTCGGCCTGGGCCGCGCCCCTGGCAGCGATCAGCGCACCATGCAGGCGCTGCGCCGCCAGCGCAGCGGCGAGGTGGATGATTTCCCGGCGGATGTACGCGAACTGATGAGTTATTTTGGCGACGAGGTCGGTGCCGTGCAGGCGGTGCCGGGTCAGGGACTCCATGTGCCCATCTGGCTGCTGGGCTCCAGCCTCTACAGTGCCCAACTGGCTGCGGCCATGGGGTTACCGTTCGGCTTTGCCTCCCACTTCGCTCCCGCCATGTTGCTGCAGGCGCTGGAGATCTACCGTACCCAATACCGCCCCTCTGCCCGCTGGCCCAAACCCCATGCAGTGGTGTGCGTGAATCTGATCGCCGCCGACACCGACCGTGAGGCCCGCTTCCTGTTCACCACCCTGCAGCAGCAGTTCCTGCGTCTTTACCGGGGGGATGCCGGCAAGCTGCCACTGCCGGTGCAGACGCTGGGGGATGAGTGGTCTCCCCGCGAATTGATGGCGATGGAGCAGACCCTGGCTCGCTCCCTGGTGGGGGAGCCGGATCGGGTACGCCACGGCCTCAAGGCCCTGCTGGCCGAGACCGGTGCCGACGAGCTGATGTTCAACGGCCCCATCGTCGATCACCAGGCGAGGCTGCGCTCCTTTGAAATTGCCGCCGAGCTGATGCAGGCGCTATAAGCTCGACTCCCCGAAGAGCAGGGCGCTATCTTGCTAGAAGCGCCTCTGTCGCCCTGCTGTCAGGTCATCGAGAGGGGGCGTTGTGGGGAGGAAAGATGGGGTTTTTGCCCTCTCTATTTTATCTAATGCACTGAATTAAAAGGAAAGTCAGGTTGGTGTCAGGCTGCTGTCGTGTCGCATGCCACCCTCCGGCCCCTATGCTGGCCCCGTCAATCAACCACAAGGAGTTCGAGATGATCGTCAGGAAGTTGAGATTGCAGCGGGGCTGGTCACAGGAGCAGTTGGCCGCCTTTACCGGCCTGAGCGTTCGCACCATTCAGCGGATCGAGCAGGGTCAGCAGCCCGGACTGGAATCCCTCAAGGCCCTGGCCGCCGTCTTTGAGCTCGAGGTGGCGCAACTTGACGGTACAAGCCAACAGGAGCATGAGATGAGAGGGAGTGACACGATGGAACGGGATCCGATTCGGGTATCGGTAGAGGAGCGGGCCGCCATGCGTTATGTGGAGGGGCTCAAGGGCTTCTATTACCACATCGCCAGCTACCTGCTGGTAATATGCGGGCTGTTTGTCATCAACTACCTGAGCAACCCGGGCTATATCTGGGCCTGGTGGCCGGCACTGGGCTGGGGGTTGGGGCTGATCTCCCATGCCATCAACCTGTTCCAGCCCTTCAAGCTGTTCGGCCCCGAGTGGGAGCGACAGCAGATCGAGAAACGACTGGGACGCAAGCTCTAGGGTGAGCTGTGCACCATAAAAAACGGGCCCGGCAATACCGGGCCCGTTTTGTTTTATTGTCTGCAGCTACTTGGCGTTGGCGGGACTGTGAGTGACGATCAGGGCATCATCTTCATGGCACCACAGGGTTGCTCAGATTCAGCCGCTTATCGTCACTTGGCGTAGGTAGGGCAGGGGGTCGCGATCAGGGCATCATCTTCATAGCGCCACAGGGTGAGGCTGTTGCCCCAGACGCACCCGGTGTCGAGTCCCTTGATATCGGATTTGCCGGTGTTGCCCATCAGGGCCGCCCAGTGGCCGAAGACCAGAATGGGGTCATCCACATGGTGCTCGCGCTGCTCGAACCAGGGGCGCAGGCCCGGGGTCGATTCGGTGGGGCCCTTCTTGCATTTGAAGTCGAGGCGCCCGTCGAAGTAGCAAAAGCGCATCCGGGTGAAGCTGTTGATGATGTAGCGGTAACGCTCTATGCCTAGCAGGTTGTCGTTCCAGCTGTCGGGCTGATCGCCATACATGTTGTGCAGCAGCCAGCTGTACTGATCCCCGCGCAGCAGGCTCTCCACCTCCCGGGCACAACTGCGGGCGGTGTGGGCGTCCCATGCGGGGGAGAGGCCCGCATGCACCATCATGATGGGCAGGTCGGGGTGTTCTGCCAGCAGGGGACGGTGACGCAGCCACTCCAGCAGCTCGTCCCGATCCGGGGCCTCCATCAGCGCCTGCAGCTTGTCTTTCTTCTTGAGCGGGGCGACCCCGTGGGCTACCGCCAGCAGATGCAGGTCGTGGTTGCCGAGCACGGTGACGGCCTGCTGCCCCAGTGATTTGACGAAACGCAGGGTGTTGAGGGAGTCCGGCCCCCGGGCGACGAGATCGCCGCACAGCCAGAGCGTGTCGTTATCGAAGTCGAACTCGGCAAGATCCAGCAGACGGCGCAAATCGTCGTAGCAGCCCTGGATATCACCGACGAAACAGTTCGCCATGAAACCTCAGTTGATTATGTTGGGGACGGCCAGCGTGAAGGGGGCGATGGGGGCTTCGAATTGTTGCCCCGATTCATCCTGCAGGATGTAGCTGCCTTCCATCACGCCAAGCGGTGTGGCTAGGGGAACGCCACTCTGGTAGGAAAAGGTCTCGCCGGGGGCGATCAGGGGTTGTTCACCGACCACGCCGGGACCTTCCACTTCCAGCATCTTGCCATTGGCATCCGTAATGAGCCAGCGTCGATGCAGCAGTTGCACCGTGCCCGGACCCAGGTTCTCAATCTCGATGCGATAGAGAAAATGGTAGGGATCTGCGGTTCCCGCCACATAGCTGGGGTGGGGGCGGACCACTATCCGGGCTTGGGTCATGGGATCAGGCCTGTTGCTGGTCGGCCAGCCAGTTGGCGATCGTGACGAACTGCTCGAGGGAGAGATTCTCCGGGCGCAGGTTGCCATCGATGCCAAGCTCGGTCAGCTGGGCGTCGGTGATGAAGTTGGAGAAGCTGTTGCGAATGGTCTTGCGACGCTGGCCGAAGCCTTCGGTGCAGACCCGGTTCAGGCAACGAATGTCTTTCGCGACGATAGTCGGGTTCTTGTGCGGGATCAGACGCACCACGGCGGAATCCACCTTCGGCGCCGGCTTGAAGGCGCCCGGGCCCACTTCCAGCACCGGCACTACCTGACAGTAGTACTGGGTCATCACGCTCAGACGGCCATAGGCCTTGCTGCCCGGGCCGGCGGCCAGACGCAGCACCACTTCCTTTTGCAGCATGAAGTGCATGTCCTCCACCCGGTCGGCAAATTCGCACAGGTGGAAGATGAGCGGGGTGGAGATGTTGTAGGGCAGGTTGCCGAAGATGCGCAGCGGCCCCTTGCCTTCCCCCATCAGGGTGCTGAAGTCAAAGCGCATGGCATCGGCTTCGATGACGGTCAGCTTCTCTTTCAGGGTGGGGTGTTCGCGCAGACGTGCGGCAAGATCCCGGTCCAGCTCGACCACGGTCATCTTGTCCATCTGGGCGGCGACCGGCTCGGTGAGCGCGGCCAGACCCGGGCCAATCTCCACCAGATTCTGACCCGGTTGCGGGTTGATGGCGGCCACTATCTGGTCGATCACATACCGGTCGTGCAAGAAGTTCTGACCGAAACGCTTACGGGCCGTGTGGCCCATGTGCACCTTACTGCTCATATCTTTTTTTCTCTACCATCTGGATGGCGTGGTTGATCGCGGTGGTGAGGCTGCCGGGGTCTGCCAGGTTCTTGCCTGCCAGATCCAGCGCGGTGCCGTGGTCCACCGAGGTACGGATGAAGGGAAGTCCGAGGGTGATGTTGACCGAGTTGCCAAAGCCCTTGTACTTGAGCACGGGCAGCCCCTGATCGTGGTACATGGCGAGTACCGCATCCGCATCCTTGAGGTATTTGTCCTGGAACAGGGTATCGGCCGGCAGCGGGCCGACCAGATCGATCCCTTCCTGGCGCAGGGCGGCCAGGGCGGGTTCGATGACATCGATCTCTTCACGGCCCAGATGACCCCCTTCCCCGGCATGGGGATTGAGGCCGCAGACATAGATCCGGGGCTGTTCGATGCCGAATTTGCGCTTGAGATCCGCATTCAGGATGCGGATCACCTTGCCAAGGCGATCCTCGGTGATGGCCTTGGCCACATAGGCAAGGGGAATATGGGTGGTCGCGAGGGCCACTCTCAGCCCTTCGGTGGCCAGCAGCATCACCACATCGGCGGTGTCGGACTGCTGGGCGAAGAACTCGGTGTGACCGCTGAACGAGACGCCCGCCTGGTTGATGATCCCCTTGTGCACCGGCCCGGTCACCACGGCGGCAAATTCGCCGCTCAGGTTGCCGTCGCAGGCGCGCTGCAAGGTAGCCAGCACATAGGCGCCGTTGCCCTCATCCAGCTTGCCTGGCACCACGGGGGCGCCGAGCGGCACGGGGCAGACGGTCAGAGTCCCCGCCCGCTGCGGACGAGTGGGGGCGCTTTCGTCATAGGGTTCAAGCTCGACGGGCAGCCCCAGCAGGGCGGCCCGTTCGCGCAGCAGGGCGGGATCGACGATCACCACCAGCTGATGGGGCCAATCCTGCTGGGCAATCTGCAGGACCAGATCCGGACCGATCCCGGCCGGTTCACCCGGGGTGATGGCAAGCCGGTGGCAGCTCTGTTGTGCCTCGGTGTGCCCTGGATGCGCCTTGATCATCTGCGTGTCGCCCATCAATTGGGTTCGATCTGGATGTAGGCTTCGTCGCGCAGCTCATCCAGCCAGGCCTGGGACTCTTCGGCGAAGCGGCGGTTGAAGATGAGCTGGTAGGCGCGTTGCTCCTGGGCCTTGCCGGTGGCGTCCTGGCTGCGGCGATCCTCGAGCTGCACGATGTGCCAGCCGTGGCTGGTGCGGAAGGGTTCGCTGATCTGGCCCGGTTGCAGGCGACCCAGCATGTCGCGGAATTCCGGCACATAGACGTTGGGATCAGACCAGCCCAGCTCGCCACCCTGCACCGCAGAGCCCGGATCCTCGGAGTATTTCTCTGCCATGCTGGCAAAGCTGGCCTTGCCGCTCTTGATGTCGTGCAGGATGCCGTCCAGGGTGCCCTTGGCCTTCTCCTCGCTCAGGATGATGGAGGGCTTGATCAGGATGTGGCGCGCCTTGACCTCGGTCTGCATGACCTGTTGCTGACCCTTGGTGTCGAAGATCTTGATGATGTGCAGACCGGCGCCGGAGCGCAGCGGGCCGACGATGTCACCCTTGCCGGCCCCTTGCACGGCTTCCGCCATCAGGGTGGGCATCTCCTGCGGGCTCAACCAGCCCCAGTCACCCCCTTCCAGCGCCTTGGGACCGTTACTCTCGGCAATGGCCAGCTTGCGGAAGTCGGCCCCCTCTTTCAGGGACGCCAGAATGCGCTCGATCTTTGCCTTGGCAGCGTTGAGCTGCTCGGCATTCGGGTTGTCCGGCAGCGCGACCTGGATATGGCCGATATGATATGACGTCTGCTGCTGGCCCTGTTTGCTCAGGGCCTCGACCACCTGCTTGACCTCCTGATCGGAGATGTTGATGCGACGGCGGACCTGGCTGCGGCGCACCTCGTTCATCAGGATCTCGCGGCGCACCTCCTCACGGTACTGGGCGTAGGTCAGGCCTTCCCGCTCCAGTTGGGCGCGCAGTTGCTCCAGGTTCATCTTGTTGTCGGCGGCAATGCTCTGGATGGCCTGTTCCAGCTGGGTGTCACTGATCTTGAGCCCCTGGCGCTCCGCCAGTTGCAGTTGCAGGCTCTCCTGGATCAGGCGATCCAGTGCCTGCTTGCGCAGGGTGACGTCATCGGGCAGGGACTGGCCGCTCTCCTGGGCAGAGGCCTTGACCTTTTGCACCAGGGCCTCCTGCTGACTGGCCAGCACCACATCCTTGTTGACCACGGCCAGCACCTTGTCCATCAGCTCGGGGGCGGCGAGTGCACCCTGGCTCATGACTCCGAACAGGCCTGCGGTCAGCAGGGAAATCAACGTCTTCTTCATATCCATCTCTCAAGGCGTTTGCCAGACCGGTTACTGGTCTCGCAGGTTAAACGGACGAATGTAAGGCAGTGCTTCGGTGTCCAGGGAAGTGCCCTTGGAGCCGGTACCCACGCTACCCAATCCTTTCATTTCAAATTGAATGCCGAGGCTGCGCTCGGACGTCGGGGTCAGGTTCACGTTGTCTGGCGTGTTGACCCATTCCAGGTTGAAGTTGATGCTCCAGCAGCAGGAGTCGTATTTCAGACCCACCTTGCGGTCCACTTTGACGTTCTGGTTGAGCTCCTGATAGTAGCCGCCATAAAGGTGCCAGCGATCGTCCAGCGGGGTGGTCAGCAGCAGGCCGATCTGGTTGAGATCCGTCACCTGGCCCTTGTGGTCGAGGTCGTAGTTGGCATCCCGCACGAAGCGGTGGTTCAACTGGCTGATCAACTTTTCGTGACGGTATTCCAGGGCGCTGTTGGCAGAGCTTATCTGGCGCTGTTCCATATCATATTGTGCCCCCGCATGGGCATACCACTGCTCGTTGATCTTGGCGTCACCCTCGAACGACAGCGGGGAGCGGGTATTGGTGCTCAGCTCATCGCTGCTGTAAAGCTTGACCCTGGGCGCCACGAAGTCGAAGGCTTGGGCAACGGCCAACCGGATTCGTTCATCCCCGGCCGGATCATAAATGCGGGTGGTGACCCCCAAGGAGAGCCGGTTTGAGTCGCTGATGCGGTCCAGACCGGCGAAGCGGCGATCGCTGAAGAGGCTGTAGTAGTCCTGGCGCATGGTGGTGGAGTCATAGACACCGATGTTGTCCTGATCCTTGTAGGGCACATAGAGGTACTGGAATTCAGGCTCCAGGGTCTGGTTGGCACCCTCGCCAAACCACTGCTGATCCCGCTCGAAGGTCATGCCGCCCTTGAGACGGAACGAGGGCAGTACCCGGGTGATGGTCCCCTCTTCCAGGGTGACGTCGCCGCCCTCTCTCGGGGTGAAACGATTGGTGAAGGTGCTGCTCATCTGGTCAGGCACCGTCTGGTCGTAACGGGTGTACATCAGCTTGTACTGGCTGTCGAGGAAGTAACCCGCCTCGTCAACGAGGGGGATAGTCAGGGTGGGGGCCGTGTAGACCCGGGTGCCGGTGTAGGCTTCACCCTTGTTCTGCTCGATGGCCTGATCGTTGTTGTAGCCGAAGTTGGTCAGCTCGGTATTCCAGGCCAGATCGTACCAGCTGCCCTGCTGGTAGTAGTTGTGGTTGATGCGCGGCATCAGCTCGTGGGGCTGCTGGGCGCTGGCCAGCAGGATCTGGTAGGTCCGTACCTCGGCATCGAGGTTCCAGTTCTGCTGGTAGTAACCCGCCTTCAGGGATTGCTGCAACTGGTTGTCGACCTGGGTCCCCACCTTGGGGGTGAAGTCGTTGAAGTAGTTGTAGTCCTGGTCCCGTACCTTGGTGTAGTCCACCGACACCCGCATGGCGTTGTCCATGAACATGGAGGTGTGGCGGGCACTGAGCAGGTAACGGTGACCATCAGAGAGATGCTGATTGAGGCTGGCCGTCTCGTCGTACTGCTTGTCGTCCGCCAGGTTCTCGAAGTAGAGGCTCCCCACGTGGGCCGGGTCCGGCATGTAGCGGAACTCGACCTGTTCCATCAGGCCCCGTCTGTCCATGAAGCGGGAGGTGATGGTGGCATCGTAGTTGGGGGCGATGTTCCAGTAGAACGGCTGGGTGATGTCCATACCGTTCTTGGAGCTTTGGGTATAGCCCGGGTAGAGCAGACCGGTCTTGCGCTCATCCTTGATGGGGAAGTTGATATAGGGGAAGTAGAAGACCGGATAGTCATAGAGCCAGAGGCTGGCGTTCCAGGCCTCCCCAAATACCTCGGACTGATCGATGTCGATGCTGCCGGCCTTCAGGGTCCAGGCCTCCTGGCCCGGTGGGCAGGTGGTGTACTGGGCCCCTTCCAGAGTGATGTTCTGGTTGTTGTTGGTCATGGTCACCTTTTCGGCGAAGCCGCGCACCGGTGAGCCATGGACCTGATACTTGCCCTCTTCCAACTCGGAGTTCTTGGTGTCCAGGTTGGATTTCAGGGTTTTGTCGCTGGTGACCGTGATCTGGCCATCGTTGTAATAGATGTTGCCGATGGCGATGACATCCCGGCTCTTCTGGTCGAGCTGGGCATAGTCGGAGTCGAACTTGCGCACGCCCTGGCGCACCTTGACGTCACCCTCGTAGACGGCGGTACCGCCCTGCTTGGCCTCCAGGCGATCGGCATCCACCTCGACGGGCTGGGCATTGGCGTCCTGGTCCGCACTGGGCTTCTCTATCTTGGGAACATAGTCATAGCAGAGGCTGTCGAGGATCCCGGTAGCGGGTGGCGCATTGAGTGGCGCTGCCTGGGCCATGAGCGGGCTCAGGGCAGGAACAAGGCTGATGGTCAGGGCGATGGGACAGGAGTATCCCAGTGTCCATTTTGTCATGTGAAAGGCTCGCGCAATCCGTAGTAAAAACGGTGGATTCAGGGCATGCATTTTATGTCAGGATCCATCGAGTTGACATTGCATGTCATTGCTTTATGTTAGCCGGCAATGATAAAGCATTATTGCGGCCAGGGCTAACAGCCAAGTGCTGCTTTCCAACTTGGTTCCCGACTCATGCACGATCGCGCTTCCCTGCTTTTGCAATGGGCTCGCCGGATTTCCGGTGACGCCAACCTCTCGTTGACGCTTATTTCCGGTGACGCCAGTTTCCGCCGCTACTTCCGGGGCGGCGGTCTGGTGTGGGTGGATGCTAATCCGAAAACCGAAAAAAATCATGAATTCGTTCGCAATGCCACCGCCCTGCACGATGCGGGGCTGCTGGCCCCCGAGGTAAAGGGGGTCGACTACGAGCAGGGATTGCTGGCGGTGACGGACCTGGGGGATACCCAGCTTATCGGCTGCCTGAACGAAGCGAGCGTACTGGCCTGGTATGGCAAGGCCATCGCCCTGCTGCCAAGGCTCGGCACTGTGGCGCTCGAGCTCGAGCCCTTCGATGAGGCCTTCATGGCCCGCGAAAATGCCATCTTCCCCGAGTGGTTGCTGGGACATCACCTACAACTGACCCTGAGCGATGAAGAGCTGCAGTTGCTGGCGGAGACCTTCGCCTGCCTCACGGCGAGCAACCAGGCCCAGCCACAAGGAGTGATGCACCGGGACTTCCACAGCCGCAACCTGATGGTGTGCGGCGGGATGAACCCGAAGGAGAGCGACCTCGCCCTTATCGACTTCCAGGACATGGTCATCGGGCCGCTGAGCTATGACCTAGTTTCCCTGCTCAAAGATTGCTACGTGCGCTGGCCGGACGCGGTGATCGAGCAGGGCATGCGACTTGGCTTCGACACCCTGCAAGGGGCCGGCCTGCTCGGCAATCTGGACTATGCCGCGTTTCGTCGCGCAGCCGATCTCACCGGCATGCAGCGCCATCTCAAGGCGGCGGGTCTCTTCACCCGCCTCTATCACCGCGATGGCAAGGCCGGCTACCTCAAGGACATTCCCCGCACCCTCGGCTATGTGGTCGATGTTTGTCGCAGCCATGGCGCCGCCTATCCGGTGCTGGCCCGCTTCGGCCAGTGGCTGGAGCAGGTGGTGCTGCCCGGATTGGCGCGCACCGGGGTGACACCATGAAGGCGATGATCCTGGCCGCGGGGCGGGGGGAGCGGATGCGCCCGCTCACCGATCTGCTGCCCAAGCCGCTGCTGGCGGCGGGGGGCAAGCCGCTCATCGTGCACCATATCGAAAAACTCAAGGCAGCCGGCGTGACCACACTTGTCATCAACCACGCCTGGCTCGGACACAAGCTGGTGGCGGCACTCGGCGATGGCAGTGCGCTCGGGGTATCCATCCACTGGTCGGCCGAAGAGAGCGCGCTCGAGACCGCCGGCGGCATCGTGCAGGCGCTGCCTCTGCTGGGCAGCGAACCCTTTCTGGTGATCAACGGCGATACCTGGCTCGACCTGGATTATCGCGCTCTGGTGAACCAGCCGCTTGGGGAGGATCTCGCCCACCTCTGGCTGGTGCCCAACCCTCCCCAGCATCCGCAAGGGGACTTCTCCCTGCAAGCGGGTCGGGTGCTGGACACCCCGGCCCTCACCTTCAGCGGCGTCGGCCTCTATCACCCCGCCGCCTTTGCCGGCTTGCCCTGCGGGGTGCGCAAGCTGGCCCCCCTGCTGCGCGACTGGATGGCGCTGGGACGGGTGGGTGGCAGCCTGCTGGCTGGCGAGTGGCGCGACATCGGCACAGTGGATCGGCTGCGCGAGCTGGACGAGCAACTGCTCGCCGGCACCCATTAACATCACGAGGTCTTGAACCATGCGTATTTGGGGCAAGGTGCTTGGCACCTTCTTCGGTTTTCTGCTCGGCAACATCTTCGGTGCCCTGCTGGGCCTGTGGATCGGCCATCGCTTCGATCGGGGCATGGGGATCCGCGGGGCCTTCCAGCGGGCACCCAGCCAGCAGCAACAGGCCGTCTTTTTCCATGCCACCTTCGCCGTCATGGGCCACATCGCCAAGGCGAGCGGCCAGGTCACCGAGCACGAAATACGGGTCGCGTCCAACCTGATGGACAGGATGCGGCTGGCCGGAGAGCAGCGGGTACGGGCTCAGGAGTCGTTCCGCCTTGGCAAGGAGGCGGACTTCCCCCTGCGCGAGACCCTGGCGGAGTTTCGCCAGGCGAGCCTGGGGCAGCGTGACATCCTGCGCTTCTTCCTCGAGGTCCAGCTGCAGGCCGCCTTCGCCGACGGTCAGGTGGAGGCGAACGAGCGGGCCATCCTGCAAACCATCGCCGACGAGCTGGGGTTCAGTCGCATCGAGCTGGCCCGCATTCTGGCCATGGCCGAGGCCCAGATGAACTTCTTCCACCGTCAGCAACAGCAGGGCAGTGGCCAGGGGCAGCAATACCGTCAGGAGCCCCCCTCCCGGGATCGCCTCAAGGATGCCTATCAGTTGCTTGGGGTGAACGAGAGCGACAGCGATCAGGAGATCAAGCGTGCCTATCGCAAGGAGATGAGCAAGCATCACCCTGACAAGCTGGCTGCCAAGGGATTGCCCCCCGAGATGATGGAGATGGCCAAGGAGAAGACCCAGGAGATCCAGCAAGCCTGGGAGTGGATCCGCGAGGCCCGCGGTATTCGCTGAGCCCTGTACCCGCCAAAAAAAATGCCCGTCGATGACGGGCATTTTTGTTTTCAGAGTCTGGTTTTTCTTTTCATGGAAGAAAAATCAGTGGGCATCGACCCAGACAAACTTGAGGACGAAGAGCAGAGCCACCACCAGCACGCAGGGGTTGATCTCGCGCCAGCGGCCGGTGCCCGCCTTCATCACGCAGTAGGAGATGAAGCCCACGGCGATCCCCTCGGTGATGGAGAAGCTGAACGGCATCATCACCGCGGTCATGAAGGCCGGCACCGCTTCGGTCAGGTCTTCCCACTTCACCCGGGTCAGCTCGGAGCACATCAGCACGCCCACGTAGATGAGGGCCCCCGCTGCGGCATACGCCGGCACCATGGCGGCGACCGGAGAGAAGAAGATGGCCAGCAGGAACAGGATGCCCACCACGATGGCGGTCAGGCCGGTGCGACCGCCGACGGCGACGCCGGAGCTGCTCTCGATGTAGGCCGTCACGGACGAGGTCCCCATGAAAGCGCCGCCGACGGAGCTGACGCTATCGACCACCAGGGCCTGCTTCATGCGCGGGAAGTGTCCCTTGTCATCCGCCAGCTTGGCGCGGTTGGTCACGCCGATTAGGGTGCCGGAAGAGTCGAACAGGTTGACCAGCATGAAGGAGAAGATGATCCCGGCGAGGCTGATGTCCAGCGATCCCATCAGATCCAGCTGGCCGAAGACGGGGGTGATGCTCGGCGGTACGGAGACGAAGCCCTTGAAGGTGACGTCGCCGAACAGCCAGCCCAGGGTGGTGGTCACCACGATGGCGATCAACACGGCGGAGTGGACGCCACGGGCGGAGAAGATGCAGATGAGGAAGAATCCCAACAATCCCAGCAGGCAGGGCAGGGAGGTGAGGTTGCCCACGGTCACCATGGTGGCGGGGCTCGCGACCACGATGCCGGCATTGTGCAGGCCGAGCAGGGCGATGAGCAGACCGATGCCGGCGGTGATGCCGACCCGCAGGGTCAGGGGAATGTTGGCGATGAGCCAGTAGCGTACCCGCAGCAGGGTCAGGATCAGCAGGCCCAGCGCACCCCAGAAGATGGTGCCCATGCCGACCTGCCAGGAGTAGCCCATGCCGGCCACCACCACGAAGGCGAAGAAGGCGTTGAGGCCCATGGCGGGAGCCAGGGCGATGGGCAGGTTCGCCAGCAGACCCATCAGGATGCTGCCGATGCCGGCGATGAGGCAGGTGGTAACGAACACGGCCTGGGTGTCCATGCCGGCCGCAGAGAGGATCTGCGGGTTGACGAAGACGATGTAGACCATGGTCAGGAAGGTGGTGATGCCGGCGATCACCTCGGTGCGGGCCGTGGTGCCATGACCGCGCAGGGCAAACAGGCGCTCGAGCAATCCCTGCCCGGCAGCCGGGCTGGCGGTCTGCCCGGTAGCGTGATGTGGTTGATTCATGTTGGATTCCAATGGGTGACGTGAAATAGGCAGCAGGAGGCCCGGCCCATCCATGCGGGGCGACGGACCCTGATTCTGGCGGTGAAGTGACCAGACTCGTCCTGATACCGTGACAGCGCGCACATTTTCACACAGGCGGCCAGGTTTACAAACCCCGGATGTGCGAGGCGGATCAATGAATAGAGTAAAAATTCAAACGTTTTCCCCCGGAGGCAGGAAAAAGGGGACCAATAGAGCCCCGTTTCCACATCGGGATCAACGGTTTTTCTGGTAGCGTTCGATAAGCTGGCTCAGCACGGCATCGCTCTGCTCCAGCAAGGGATCGAGGGCCAACCCCATGCGTTGTAGCAGCAGGGTGGCCTGGGTTTCGCTCAAGGGACGGCCATCGAGGAAGTAGGCCTGCTCGGCCAGTTGCTTGTCATGGCGGGGCAGCAGCACCCAGTGCACTCGTCGGGGTTCGATGGCGGCGAGGATCCGGTTGGCGGCCGCGCAGAAGGTATCGATGTGCTGCTTGCCATCCGGCCCCAGACAGCCGGGTTCGAGCCGGATCTGGATGGTGAGTCTGGTGGTGGAGGCTTGGGTCATGGGTCGCTATCGCTGGGGTAGAGGTGGAGATTGTAAGTCAGAAGAGGCAAAAAAGGGGAGCCCCGGCTCCCCTTGTGACGTCATACCTGGCGGCGCGGCTGTTGCCTCGCCTTACTTGGCAATGCGCTTGTACTTGGCGCGGCGCGGCTGGATAGCCTCGGCACCGTAGGTTTTCTTCTTCCACTCTTCGTATTCGGTGAAGTTGCCTTCAAAGAATTCGATCTTGCCCTCGTCCTGGTAGTCCAGGATGTGGGTGGCGATGCGGTCGAGGAACCAGCGGTCGTGGGAGATGACCATGGCGCAACCCGGGAACTCCAGCAGGGCGTTCTCGAGGGCGCGCAGGGTTTCGATGTCCAGATCGTTGGTCGGTTCATCCAGCAGCAGCACGTTGCCGCCGGTCTGCAGTAGCTTGGCCAGGTGCAGACGGCCACGTTCACCACCGGAGAGCTCGCCGACCCGCTTCTGCTGGTCGGAACCCTTGAAGTTGAAGCGGCCGATGTAGGCGCGGCTCGGGAACTCGTAGTTGCCGATGCGCAGGATGTCCTGGCCGTCGGCGACTTCCTCGAACACCGTCTTCTTGTCGTTCATGCTGTCGCGGAACTGATCCACGGAGGCCAGCACCACGGTGTCACCCAGGGTGATGGAACCGGAATCCGGCTGCTCCTGACCCGACATCATGCGGAACAGGGTCGATTTACCGGCACCGTTCGGACCGATGATGCCGACGATGGCACCCTTCGGAATGGAGAAGGAGAGATCGTCGATCAGCTGGCGGTCGCCATAGGACTTGCAGAGGTTGGCCACCTCCACCACCTTGTCGCCCAGGCGCGGTCCGGGCGGAATGAACAGCTCGTTGGTCTCGTTGCGCTTCTGGTAGTCGTTGGTGTTGAGCTCTTCGAAGCGAGCCATACGAGCCTTGGATTTGGCCTGACGGCCTTTCGGGTTCTGACGAACCCACTCCAGTTCCTTCTCGATGGACTTGCGACGGGCGGCTTCGGAACTCGCTTCCTGGGCCAGACGGGCATCTTTTTGCTCCAGCCAGGAGGAGTAGTTGCCCTCCCAGGGGATGCCTTCGCCGCGGTCCAGCTCCAGGATCCAGCCCGCCACGTTGTCGAGGAAGTAACGGTCGTGGGTGATGGCCACGACGGTGCCTTCGTAGTCGTGCAGGAAGCGCTCCAGCCAGGCCACGGATTCCGCATCCAGGTGGTTGGTCGGCTCGTCCAGCAGCAGCATGTCCGGTTTTTCCAGCAGCAGGCGGCACAGGGCTACCCGGCGGCGCTCACCCCCGGAGAGGTGCTTGATCTGGGCATCCCAGGCCGGCAGGCGCAGGGCGTCGGCCGCACGCTCCAGCTGGTTTTCCATGTTGTGGCCGCCCTGGGCGGCGATGATGGCTTCCAGCTCGCCCTGTTCGCGGGCCAGCTTGTCAAAATCCGCATCCGGGTCGGCGTAGGCTGCATAGACCTCGTCGAGGCGCGCCATGGCGCGTTTGACGTCGCCGACCGCCTCTTCGACCGCTTCGCGTACGGTCTGCTCCGGATCCAGCTTCGGCTCCTGGGGCAGGTAGCCAATCTTGATGCCGGGCTGCGGACGGGCTTCCCCTTCGATCTCGGTGTCGATACCCGCCATGATGCGCAGCAGGGTCGATTTCCCGGCGCCGTTCAGACCCAGCACGCCTATCTTGGCCCCCGGGAAGAAGGAGAGGGATATGTTCTTGAGAATATGACGCTTGGGCGGCACGACCTTGCCAACCCTGTTCATGGTGTAAATAAATTGAGCCATTGGCTAATTCTCTTTAATTTACAGGTTGTTATTGTGTTGCTGTGAAATCTTGGGGCTGTATTGGGGCCAAATCTGAAAAGCTGGCCCCAAGCCTGCCCCAAACCCTGTCCGCTTCGTCGCGGTCTTGTTCGGGAATCCATTTGCCATAGACTGTTCGCACCATGGTGCTGTCCTCGTGCCCAAGGTAAGACGCAACCCATTCAGGGTTGGCGCCAGCGGTCAGCATCCAGCAAGCAAATGTATGGCGCATATGGTATTGGGTTCGGCGGCGAATGCCAGCCCTCTTTATCAACCTGTCCCATTTGTCGCCCAAGGTGAAGGCTGTGTAGCAGATACTGAGCCCGGGCGTCTTGCTGGTGACGTCTGGACTAAATACAAACGTGACCTTCTCGTCGACCTGCCGGCGGTCCCTCAACGTCTTCTTGATGTAATGGGACTGGCGCATGGCTGTCATTGGCCGCATGCGCTTCAGCGCCTCGATTGCAGGGGGCAGGAGTACAATGGTTCGCTCATGTCCGGTCTTCGGTACCTTGAAGTTGCGGGCCTGGGTGATGTTGCGGCGGATTTGGAGCTCCCCGCGCTCCAGGTCAACATCCTCCCATGCTAGGGAGCAGAGCTCCCCAGTACGCATGCCTGTCCAGCATGCGAGCTGGATCCACATCGCATCCATATCGTGCCGAGCTGCTTCCTGCAGGCGCCGGAACTCATCTTGATCAAAAGGGTCTGGTTTATCCCGGATCACTTCCACCTTGGTCAGCACTGAAGAAAGGTCCTGGTGGGTGTAGCCGTTCTGCTTGGCGAAGTTGAACAGCCCAGCGGCGACCATCATGTAGTAGTTGACCGATCTCGGAGCCAAGGGCTTGCTGGTTCTGTTCCGCGGCTCGGTCATCAGGTACCGGCGCCATTGTTGCAGGTCTTCGGTCCGGAAGGTGCTGACGATCCGGGTGTGGTCCAGGTCGGCGGCCATCATCCCCAGAATGGAGCGATAGCGACCACGGGCGTTATCGCCGATGTCCACATCCTTGATCTTCAGGTAGTGCTCCACTAGGTCACCTAGCGAAATGTCACGGCTTGCAGTCGTGCCAGCGAACCGGTGGGCATTCTTGCTGTCTGGGAAGTGCTTGGCGTAGTCGAACACCCCGATGGCAATCTCGTGCAGGATGGCCTCCCGTTTTCGGGAGGCATGCTTGATGTTGGCTTTGGTGGCCGGCATGTTGAGCGTTTCCCGGCATCGCTTGCCGTGGAAGCGGAAGTCGATGCGAAGGCTCTTGCCGTGTAGTTCGACACCTGGTGTTACCGCAACGATGTCGATCAGTTCTTGGTTCCGGTCAGCCAATCCTCATATCTCCGCCAGTGATAGACATACTTCCCATCCGGGGCCAACTTGTAGTGGACCCCCTCTATAAGCTGGCCCTTCTTCCGCTTCTCGCTGATGGCCTTCTCAGTGTACCCGAACATCTCCCCCAAAACTCGAGGCAGAACCCAACTGGGGCGTTCCATCACAACCACTTTCTGATGCATATTCATGTCTCCTTTACGCCTCACGGCTAGAAGATCGGCCCCATGGGGCCACTGTCTTTCGTTGGCCTAGAACGGCAGATCGTCGTCATAATCGATGGGTGGTTCGGTGTAGGCCGGCGACTGCGCCGGTTGTTGGGTTGGCCTTGGCTGACCGCTTGCTCCCTGCTGTTTCCCTCCTCCATTCCCTCCCAACATCTGCATCACACCGGTGAAGCTGTCGACCAGCACCTCGGTGGTGTAGCGCTCCTGGCCTCTCTGATCCTGCCATTTGCGGGTCTGCAGTTTCCCTTCCACATAGACCTGTGAACCCTTCTTCAGGTACTGGCCCGCCACTTCGGCCAGCTTGCCCACAAGCACCACCCGGTGCCACTCGGTACGTTCCTTCTGCTCGCCGGTCTGCTTGTCGCGCCAGCTTTCGCTGGTGGCCAGAGAGAGGGTGGCGATCGCCATGCCACCCGAGGTGTATCTGATTTCAGGATCCTGACCCAGGTTGCCGATCAGGATGACTTTGTTGATGCCTTTCATTCATTACCCCGCGACACTTGTCCTTCTGCCAGCTGCATCTGTTCGGCATCCCGGATACAGTCATGAAGTGAGTGATGGGGGACGAACCAGTCTGGCTTTTGCCACTCATCCAGATACCCCTTGCTGCCACCAGATAGCGCATCGATGTAGGTCCGTACATCCCGCACCTGGTTGTATTTCCATGGAACCGGCAGGCTGAAGTCCTCGAACAGGGAGACCAGAATCGGCGGATCAAAGTCGGTGGCGCGGGCAAAGGGCTGTGCTCCCTTCATGAAATCGGAGAGCAGGATCAGCGCCTCCCGCACCGGGGTATTGCTGCCGTTGATGATACCGTCACGGGCCTCTTTACCCTGCTTGTTCCACCAAGCCACCGTCCCCGGGTCAACGGTGCGACCCGCCAGCAACTGCTCGGTCACATTCAGCTTGAGGTGCAGGACGTTCTCGCCCTCGGTGGAGAGGCGGCCATTGTCGATGGTGATCCCCACCTCGGCATCGTGCTTGTTGAAGCGGACGGCAGAGAGAGTGAGCACCACCGCCTTCTTGTCCATGGCCAGGGTTTCGGTATCGAATACCACGGTGTCGCCCTGATACCGCTCGGCTTTATCGTTCATGTCGTGATTTCCTCTGGACGGTCAGCTGTTCGTGATGGTTGCAAGCAGGGCATGGATTGCGTTGATTGATACCGCCTTGTCCGCATCAGGAGCAGGAAGGGATCGCATAACCCCCTCCATCTGGCGCAACTCGGCCTCGGTGTTAACACCGATCAAGCCAGCCAGCGCCGAGCGCAGCAAGGCAATGTCAGCCTCGGCCTTTCGCAGCGGATGCGCCTTGCACACTTTGATGTGATCGGTCAGGACTTGGCTGCCATGTGCCGGGGTATCCTGCGGATATTCGTGGCCACAATACACACAGGTGAGAATTCTTTCGTTCATGTCGTGTTTTCCTCTAACCATTCTGTTCGCTTGATGCGACCGCCCTGCGATAGCCGCCGTGGGTCGCCTGGGAGTTATTCAGGCAGCGGGTGATGCCGACTCGAATAAAACCGCCAACACGCTCGGCATCGGTGATGCTGGCGAACCTGACGGTTTGCTCTTTATCGTTGGTGCCGATCACCGGGGTCTTGTGCCACCGCGGTGGCTGAACCTGGTCAACATAGAGACGGCGAGCATGCCGTCCCTTGCCGTTGTCGTCGGTAATGCGGCCATGCTCTACCCGGGTGGTGAAGCGTGGCTCACGCTGGATCTGGCTGATCAGTACGCTGGCCTTGATCGCGGTGATAGAGAAGGCCGTCGCCACCTCTCCACAGAGGGCGCCCTCTTCCCTGGCGTGAATCCATTCGGCCACGTCTTGGACGATGCTCATGCCATCACCTCATTCACTCGGGTAATGGCGTTGATCATCACGCTCTTTTGCGTGACGGGGCTGAGGGTCGGCTCGTTATGCAGGGCGTTCATAAAGGCGATGACGGCCTCCTGGCGGTGCAGGTCGAGCATGGTGAAGGACTCGGTGAAGTTGTATCCCTCAACCTGCTTCAGAGTGGAGACAGCCTTGCGCAGCAGCACCTTGGTTTCCTCGTCCAAAGTGGTGTATTCGTCCATGAGCTGCTCATCGCTTACTGAGATGGCGATCGCTACCTCCCGGGCGGTGTAGTGCTCCTTGGCGCCGTAGAGCACGGTCAGCACGGCGACAAAGCACGACCACTCGGCGCCGCCCAAATTGAGCTCGTTGTTCTGGTAGTCAAAGGCCCAGTCCTCGAGCGGCTTGGTGCTGGGTTCCTCGGTTGGGTGGTGGGCATCCAGCAGCTCGAGCTGCCGCTCTGCATGGTTTGGCTCTGGGCTGGTGGCTTCGACACTCTGCACCAACAGCTCGGCGGCCTTGGCGGTGGCCAGTTCCAGCAGATCGCCTGGGGCCGTCAGGTTGTCGATGATCCAGGCGGCCAGCTCGGCGGTCCTGGCCGGGGTCAGGATGTCCGCATCGTCGATCTGGTAGATAACCCCCTTCACTGCGGGGTGGCGTTGCCAGTGGGGCAGGGTGGGGGAACGACTCTCTTCTGCGACAAAGCCCTGATGGATAGGCTCGCCGGCCAGCAGGTTGGCGACGGCCAGATCGAGCCGATAGAAGATCTCGGAGAGTGGATAAGGCTCGTCCAGCCAGCCTTGCACATAACCCCTGACCGTATCCTGTTGCTCTTCGCCGAGATCAACGCATTCAATTTGCTTGGCCATGATGCTGCTGGCATCGGCATAGCCCAGTTCGGCCGCCGCAGCGGCGCTGGCCTCGTTATCGTCGGCTGCTGGTGGTTCCCCCGCGGCCGGTTCTGTTTCGGCGGGTTGCTTCTGGGTGACCACGGGGGTCAGCTTGGGGTCGGCGTTACGGATAACGTGATCGGCGGCCAGGGTGAGCTCCACCGCTTGCCGGTGGATCATGTCGAGGATGATGGTGCCGGTGGTGATGAGATCGTCACGGCGCAGGCGTGCCTCGGGGCGGCGCTCGCCCTGCCAGCCGGCGTCGAAGATCACCACGGCTGAGGCAAAGCCGCTGGAGCTGGGCTTGTCCTTCTTCGGGTCGCGGGGCACGTACCAGCTCGGTACCTCAAAGCCGATGCGCCCGCTGATGAACTGGATGAAGTCGGCATCTTCCGGCCACCAGGTTTCGCTGGTGGCGGCCTTGATGAGCAACATGATCTTGGCGCCCAGCGCCCGTTGCTCGCGGCAGTAGTTGAGGATGGCCTCCATCCCGGTGATGGGGTTCCCCTCGCTATCCGTGCAGGGGCGCGAGTAGGGCGGGTTGGCGTAAGCTGCTCCACCGAGGCGGCGCAGGTCGGCGGCTAGCTCCTGGGTGAGGGCGTTGTCTTCGGCATCGTAGTAGTGCGGCACCAGGTGGTTGCAGTCGTCGGCGAACATGTCGAGCACCACCGGCCCCAGGGTGGGGGCGAACTGGTGGAACAGGCCCCAGGCCAGCGCCTTGGGGGTCTGCCATTGGTCGCCAATCTGCTTGAGTTCGTGGTCAGGATTGGCCTGCAGTTCGGCCAGCGCTTGGGCGTAGTGGTTCATGACGCACCGCCTTCCTTCTCTTTCAGTTGTGCCAAAGCGTATCGGCACGCATCATCAGGAGTCAGGCCCTGGCCGCTGGCCAGCAGCACGCCATCATTCTCCTTCGGATTGGTACGCAACCATGCCATCCAGTCTGTGGTTCTGGTGCGGCTCAGTTCGATATAGAGGAACGGGTGAGTGTCAATCAGCTGTTCTGCCACGCAGAGAAACTCAGCTGATGGCAAGTTGGTGGTGAACTCCTGCAGAGCGCTTTCAGCCTCAGCCAGCCATGCCTTGATGGGGTTCACGGAGTGAGCATCTGCGACCTCTCCTGCCAAGGTGAGGTGGGTTGCCATGCGCTGCACCAGCGAACGCAGAGCACGGACCCGCCCAGCCTGAGCAGTCAGAGTTAAAGCGGCCTGCTGAGCTACAGCAGTGATGGACTCTTCAGTCCATCCTTCGTGGCCACGTTCGTCTTCCCAAAGAACCTCAAAGGCATCGTTATAGATATCGTCAGCCTCTGTGCTGGCAATGGTCTCGAGCAAATAGATAAGGTTGTCCAGCTTCATGCCGCCTCCTCTTCCTTGGTGGGGTACCAGGCAAATCCGTCTTCGGCTTGGCGGATGACCTTGCCGCACTTCATGGCGAGTTGGAACTCGGCGGTGGCGCCCTGGCTATCGCGCCAGCCCGGGAGCATGACCAGTTCGTCGGCGAGCATGACCATGGGCAGGCAGCAGGCCATGTACTCGGCTTGGTTCAGGCCCTCGGGGAGGGTGGCAGGGTTGAGCGGGATATGGCCGCGCTCACGCTGGTGGTTGGCCTCGGCATGGAAGGCGGGGCGGTTGCAGTCAGGCAGGCCCGACATGGGGCCGGCGATGTAGATGCGCTTGTGGTGTTGCTGGTTAGACATGGTTTATCCCGTTCACTGGTGTGTCTGGGGCAAAAATACGATATGTATTCATGGTGGTCAATACGATTTGTATTTTTTTGGTGTTTGGGCATGAAAAAGCCCACCATGCTGGTGGGCTCTTACTCTTATGTCGGATTCAGGTGGTTGCGTACTTCTCAGCAAAGCTCTGATCTGACGAGCAGAGATAAATGATGAACTCGATAAAAGCGATAAAAGACGGGATGAATGTCCAGCAGAAGACCAGATATAGAATCCCCTGCATGGTCTTACCAAGATAAAACTTGTGAATGCCTAAGCCACCCAAGAAGAGGGCCAGCAATGCCGCCGTGATCCTGCTCTTACTCGTGCCATATACTGCTCCACAATGTGGGCAGGACACCGCCGTTTTATGAATCTCTTTACCGCAGCCGCGGCAAAAAACCATCTCTGACATATTAACTCCTTGTTGGTTTGACGATCTTGCTACTCATTCGCTGAGTGATTTTCTTCACGTTTGCGTCCTTGACGAAATCAAACTGCATTATCCCAAGGCTTGAGGTCTAGATCATAAACTCTGAAGCCAGCTAGAATGTTCCAGCACTTTCCACTGTGAATACAGTGGCTTTTGAATATGGCAGTTTAAAAAACTCAGCTTTTTAACCAGTTATCACTTGGCTATCGATAGAAATTAGGCGGCGATCAGTAGGTACGCCGTGAGGCGACAACGAATTGTTTTTATCGATCGTAGGTCTTGCCGCCAGTCGAAATACTGTAGAGCCATGAACTGTAAGGAAGCCGCCCCAAAATCGTGGCATTTTTCCCAACTGCAGCAATTGTCATTCCCCTGCATAGGAGGCTAACCCCACCTTGCATTCTCTCACACATAGCATCCGGGCTGTCGATGAACTCTGTCTTGTTCAGGCGAATGATAATAGCGGTCTGACCTTTCGGTATAGCTCCAATTGGTGGTATGACAAACAGGGTAAGTTGCGTGTAGCAAACGATTGTTGTCACTGCGAGAATTACTAGACCTGTGAGTGTTATTTTTTTCATCCTTGATTTCTCCTTTTCGCCAATTCCTAGATCAACTACTTATTGGCACTACGGCTTATGAAACGGCTACCAGCTCAGCTCTTCACTGCTGGCCTTCAGGTTTTCTTGGTACATCATCCAGAGGGTGTTGTAATTGCACATATCAATGCCGCCATCACAGTAGTCCAGAATCACTCGGTCCATGATGTCACGGTTTTTGGCTTGGGTGGCTTGCTTGAAGTCGGCGAGGTTCTGCTGTTCCATCATACGCAAGGTGGTGGGCTGGCACATATCGAGCTGGCCGTCGCAGTAGTCGTGCTTGACACGATCCTTGATATAAGCGATCACCTCCTTTTTCTGGGCCTCGGTACCGTCGAAGTCCATGGGGTGGATAAATCCCGCCTGGGCAAGCAGCGGCACGCTGGCGATCAGCAAGGTGGCAAGTCGTTTCATGTATTTCTCCCATAAAAAAGCCCGACATGTCGGGCTATAGTACGTTGTTTGTCATTATAATTGTGAGGCGAAGGTCAAAATCCTATCTTCATCATTTGCTGGGATAGTCGTTACTTTGTTATTTTTTAATATGCCATTTGCCATGTTGACAGCAAATAAAATGGTTTTGTCATTGTTATCTTGAGGCGGCTCAATTGGCATTATTACGTTTTCGGGTATTAATATTCCTGCGTTGAACAGTCTCTTAAAGCGAGCGGCCCACTGTTCTGCATCTTCAACAATTTTGTTGGGAGTGCTAGAGGCCAAGCTCAGAGGGCGAATTGCTTTTAGGGTACTGTCATCCCGTTGATGTGTGAAGGGAACTCTGGCTTTGACTAGCCCCATCTCATCTTCTAGGCTGCGTTGTTGGTAGTATTTGCGCAAATTATGCTGTTCCAACAAGGTGCGCATTGCCCCTTCTAGCTGTTCTGTCGCTGACGGTTGCTTGGCAAAGCTGTGGTGCACATAGTGCTGGTAGAGCTGTTCCAAGTATTGACCCAAGTCGCTATCGACCAAGGCTACTTTGGCCTGGCTAAAGTAGATCAACCCCTCTTTAGCCTTGGTCGCTTGCTGGAACAATCTGAGCACTGACTCAGGTTCACCGATGCGTTGCGTCATTTCTTTAACGCGTTGCAACTCATCAACAACAAAGTTGGTGGCTGTTCTTGGTAGGCGGAAATCGAGCTCATTGAAGAACTTGGTGACTCTAGAAAATGCTATCCTTTCAACACGATAGTCGAAAAAACCTGCCTTTGGGGCACACATAACAACCCCTACGTTGGCAAACTCTTCAGTTTCACGGTAGGGGCGGAATTGTACGATGGCGTAGACCACTTCGTGTCTCATAGCTCTATCCACCTCCAAAATTCACGATGTTGGTACCTTTCAAGGAGCGGCTGGATAACGTCAATTATGACATCTTTGCCATCCCCCAACCTTCCATTTGCCACTTCTCGCCAAAGGGGCGGGATGGCGGCGATGATCTGCGGAAGATGCACCATCGCCTGTCTCATGCGTTCAATATACTCATCCTGAGTGACTATGTCATTGAGCGAGATCCCCGCATTGTCACCTGAGAAGACGTGATGCTGGCGAATATGGATGTCATTTTCGCGCTGGTCGAGTGCCAGGTTATGGTCGAATACCACTATTGGCTGGTCAAGCGTAGGGTCATAGAGCAGGTTCACGTTGCCACCTTGATCTGACAAAGTGCGATCTCCATTCATCACCCAGACATCGAACAGCAGGATGTCTGTTTTCAGCTGTGGGTCCACTTTTCTGGCCATCGCCATGGTCAAGGGAAGCGTCGAGGCATGGAAATGCGATGCAAACCCTGGGTAGTCATCATCGCCCCACAGCGTGCTATCACCCCGCATTTTCAGTAGCTCAGACATACTGTCCACTAATCGACACTCAGGTGTCGTCAAGCCAAAAGCTCTTGCGAGATGGCTGCATATCCACTCGGCAATCAACTCAAAAGCACTGATTTCATCGAGTGTTTTGACCACGTAGCGCCGCCCGTCATCACCCAGACAAAGTTTGGCGCCTGTGCTGCCTTCACGCATCACTTCGAAAATTTTCTTAATTTCAAAAGGCGCAGCGTTGAAATGTGGTAATGGGTTGTTTTGCAAAAGCGGTAAATCCTCTGCCTATGCGCTTGTTAGCGACGACGTCTACGGCGGCGGTGTTCCACCATGGTACCGATGATCTGGATATGCTGACGGTCTGAGCGCATGGTGGGGTAGTCGTCATTGAGTGGTGCCAGCTCGAAAATTTCTTGGCCATCTTCGCCATAACCCCGGGGGCGGTACTTCTTGAAGGTGGCTTCCTCTTCGCCGTTCTTGGCGACCACGAAATCCCCCGGGTGGAGTGGCTCGTCCGGGTCGATCAGCACCAGGTCTCCTTCGGTAAATTCCGGCTCCATAGAATTGCCCCTGATCACGATAGCGAAGGCACGCTGGCCCAAGTCCAGATCGGTGGTGACATAGGCCATGTTGCCATCACATTCGCGGATCTCGCTGGTTTCAGTCCAGACCCCGGCCTGCACATAGGTGATCACCGGGATCCGGTGAATATCTGGCGGGGCGAGCTCCATATTCGGTTCGTCGCTGACGATGCTGCCATCTACCCCGATATTGATGCTCTTGAGATCCAGGGCGCCCATTATATCGAGGATTACATCCATCGCTGGTTCGCGACGCTTGTTCAACCAATGCCCAATCGCACCCTGAGTCACCCCCAGCTTTTCAGCTAGTTGCTCCTGAGTGATGCCGAGCTTTTTCATCCGGCTCTTGGCCAGGCTGTGCCATGTATCTTTTTCCATGCTGAAAATATTACGTTGCGTATTGTTTTTCTCAACGCACAAATTGTCATGGCTGCAAATCGTGTTATAGTACATATCGTATTAATTAACCCCAGAGAGAATGGAGTTGTCGATGAACAACATCAAGGAACTGCGCGATCAGGTGGGCAAGACGCAGTCTGATTTGGCCGCTGAGCTAGGAATCACTCAGGGGGCGGTTGCTCACTACGAGAAGAGCCGTCGCAAACCCGGGTTGGACACCTGTAGAAAGATTGCTGCTGCCATTAGTCGTTGGGGGATTCAGTGCTCTATCAATGATGTTTTCCCCCCTGAGAAGTGATGAGAACCATCATGACAAAACCCACCAGAACAACCACGAGAGTGAAGCGGGAACACTCCCACCTTTCTGACCCCATTGACGCCGCTTATCAGCTGAGCCGCCGGTACAACATCACCGATCTGGCCCGCCTGATGGGCTCCAAGCGCCCGACCACCCTGAACAACAAGTTCAACCCTGCTTGCGAAGACCACCACCTGACCCTGTCCGAGGCAATGGCGGTGACCGAGCTAACCGGTGACAACGCCATCCTGCAGGCCTGGGCGCTGGCCCGCGGCCATACGCTGGTGGCCCTGCCTGATAGCACGGTGACCGAAGAAGAGCTGGCCGACCAGGTGATGCTGGTGGGCGAGGTGGTGGCGGCAGTGTTTGGCGAGCTGCGGGAGGCGCGGCAAGACGGGGTGATCGACCCAATGGAGCGGCAGGCCATCACGGCGGCAGTGCACCGGGCCATCAAGGAGCTGTTGAGCCTGGAAGAGTCGGTAGCCAGTCAGGTGCGCCCGTTCCCGGGGCCACATGCACAAGGAGAGAAGTGATGAAGGAAGCACAAAAAAAGTGGGCCGGCGCTGCGGTAACAGCCCGACCCGAGGTCCATTTTCGCGGAGAAAAGAACGTGGAGAAGCGTACCCAACAATCGCCGAGGGCGCAAGGCAGTCGCCGCTCGTGCATCCCGCCCATGTTGCCGAAGCTGGTGGTGGGCACCCGGGGGGCCTTCTTGGTCTACAGCGGGTTGCGCATTCCGGCCACGGCCGAGCAGGTGCAACGCCATCTGGCCTGTTTGCAGCAACACCTGCAGGAGGTGGCCCATGCATCCTGAGCTGTTTATCGAGCGCAACGTGGCGCAGATCCTGCCGGCGGGGGGATACACCCCGGATGTGGTGCACACCGCAACCCAGGCGGCCCTGCGGCATTTTCGCACCACGCCGTGCTTTGCCAAGGGGCAGGCCTTTGCCAAGTGTCTGGCGGAGGGAAAGAAGATGGCCAAGTTGCTGCAACGCAAGCTGCGCCAGCAGGAGAAGGACGCCAAGAAGGCGGCCAAACCGACGCGAGTGAAGAAGGTGAGCCATGGGTGAGGTAGTCAGACTGGCGGCCCCGGTGGCCGCCCCTGTTTCGCGAGGATGCAATGTGGCCGACAACCGTCGCAGTGGGTTTGTCCTGCTGTACAAGAGCCTGAAGGAGGTGCCGTTTTACCGCGATCCGGTGCGCAAGGCGCTGTGGCTGCACCTGCTGCTGGAGGCGGCGCACGAGCGCTGCGAGGTGAGCTTCAACGGCAATCGCCTGTTGATCCAGCGTGGCCAGGTCGTAGGCTCTGCCCGTTCCCTTGGGGAGGCCTGTGGCATCTCCGAAGACAGTGCCCGCCGATCCCTGGATGCTTTCGAGCAGGAGGGGATGATCAGCCGCTCCAGCAAGCAGGGTACCCGTGGTTATACCCTGGTCACCCTGCTCAATTACGACCCTTACCAGCGCGGAGTTTCAGAACACATTGGCGCGGAGTTGGGCGCGGAGTTGCAACCCGCATCAGAGCAGGGGACGGAGGGGGTATCGCAATCTGATGGCGCGGAGTTAGGCGCGGAGTATCACGCCGAAGATCTAAACAAGATAAACAATAAAACAAACAAAGATCTTAAAGACTCTTCGTCGCAACTCGCTGACGCGACTTTCGACCAGCAGGGGGAGGGAACTGCCATCGAGAGGGTTGCCGATCCCGAACCCAAGGCCCGGGTGATTCCCGAGGCTGCCATCCAAACCCCGAGCGGCAAGGCGTGGGGAACCGGTGATGACCTGATGACCGCGCAGTGGATGTTCCGGCGGGTGCAGTTGATCACCCCGACCGCCATTGAGCCGAACTGGGCGCAGTGGGCGAACGTGATACGGCTGATGCGCGAGCTGGACCAGCGCAGCCACCGCGATATCTGCGAGCTGTATGACTGGGTGAGCCGGGATGCGTTCTGGTGTGCCAACGTGCTGTCGCCGCAGAAGCTGCGCCAGAAGTGGGACCAGCTGCAGGCCAAGCGCGGTAATCCATCTGGCGGCCACCAGCGCCCCCTGTCCAATCTGGCGCAAGCCCAACAGCAGGCCCAGGCCCTGCGAGCCGCGGGGGTCGATTATGACGACAACACTCCCCTCTAACGTGACCAGCCTGCCCGTGAATCAGGCCACTTTGCAGGTGAGCACCGGCATGTCGATGTTCCTGGCCGATGAGCTGTTGCCGCTGATGGCCGGGTGCTGGCCCGCCAGTGCCAGCCAGTTGGATGCCAATGCCCGCGGCGTGGCCATGGCCTGGGGTGTTCAACTGCGCGGGTTCACCGCCCAGCAGATCCGCGAGGCGGTGTTAGAGCTGGCCGATGACGCCGGCCGCCAGTTCGCCCCGCGCCCGGCCGAGGTCAAGGCCACCATCCTGCAGCGCAATCCGGTACCGAAGTCTGCCCCTGTTGGCCGCCAGGTCTCTTTGCGAGCCTGCGAGATGCAGGCGGAGGCCCGTGTCTATGTGCGTGATCGCGAGGTGACCGATGAGGCGGTGCAGGCAGAGCTACAGCAACTGTTGACTGAGCTGCACAACCAGGGAGTGACGATTACGGGGAGGGTTGCCTGATGAACAGCTATTTCAACGGGGACGCCGAGCGCGATGTGCGTGAGGCACAGTTCTGCCGGGTCGCCATCTATTCGCCGGTGCGGGGCTGGGTGGGGGAGCGGGTACAGTTGGAGGTGTCGAACTCAGCGAAGACCCTGGGCCAGACCGATGCCGCCACTGGCGCCGGGCATTACCTGGTGATGGGGGGCGCGGAGCAAGCGCAGGCGGAAGCGGCGCGGATCCGGGGCAGTGCGGTGGCGCTGGTGAGGGTAGGGGCATGATGCACTACTACGCCCAGCACACCCCGACCCGGGATCTGGATGCTCCGCTGCTGGGCATCGAGGAGCTGGAGAAGGCCAGGCAGGCCGGGCTTTGTATCACGTTCGGCATGTTCATTTGGCATGAAGGCGGTTTTGACGAGTGGACCAGGGAAGTCGGCCTGGTCGTCGGTATGGCCCTGCGCAAGGCGAGCCGCCGGCCCAGGGAAGGGAGGGAGATGGGATGAACAAATTGATGGTGGTGCTGGTGGCCTATGCCCTGATGGCACTGGTGTTTGTGGGAGTGGCCCTGGCGGTGGCCAGCAGCATGAGCAAGGGGGCGGTGTGAGGGAGCTGATGACTCGGGGTTCTGCCCTGTTGACGATGACCAGCGTGGAGCTCGCGGAGCTGACGGGCAAGGAGCACAAGAATGTGCTGGCCGATATTCGCCGGATGCTGGTGGAAATTCAATCGGCTGAAAAGTCAGCCGATTACCGGGACAGCCTTGGCCGTGCCCAGCCCTGCTTGTTGCTGGATAAGGAGGAGACCCTTTGTCTGGTGGCCGGCTACAGCGCCCAGTTGCGGATCCGGATTATTCGTCGCTGGCAGGAGCTGGAGCAACAGGGCCATCAGGGCGCCCTGGTGATCCCCCAGACCCTGCCGGAGGCCCTGCGTCTGGCCGCCGAGTTGGCCGAGCAGAAGATGGAGCTGGAGCGCAAGGTGGCGATGGATGCCCCGGCGGTGGAGTTCGCCAAGCAGATCGCCAGCGTGGAGAAGGGGATCACCTTGTCGGCGTTCGCCAAGACGGTGGGCCTCGGCCCCAATACCCTGTTTTCCCTGCTGAGGGAACGCAAGATCTTGATGAGTTGCCGCGGGGAGCGCTGGAACCTGCCGATGCAGGAGTATGTGGACCGCGGGCTGTTCGCGACCCGGGAGAGCTCGTTTGACAGCAACGGCGAGCGGCGCATCAGCTTCACCCCCCTGATCACCGGCAAGGGCCAGCAGTGGCTGGTGGAGCGACTGATCCGTGACGGCATCCTGCGTGGGGTGGCGGCATGAGTCACAACCTGGCCCTGTTGCCATCGGCTGAACGGCAGCGCATCGAGTTGATCAAGCAGGCGCACCTGCTGGTGTGGCGCCGTCGCCGTAACGAGATCGGGCGTGAGGTCGTGGTGGCCGCCATCGATGAGGTGGATGAAGAGCACCGTGAGTGGTTTCGCCAACAGTTGAACGCGATCAGGGGGCAAGCGTGAGCGCAGGTAACGCCGTGTTTGTCGAAGCGCTGGGGCTGGCCCTGGTGCCGCTGGGCGACAGCCTGCCAGCGGTGAGGCGCCAATTGGCTGGCAAGCCGGTGCGCCTTGTGCGCGATCAGGGGGCTGACCTGCTGGCCCAGTTCCCTGAGCTGGTGTCGGCCCTGGCCTGCGCCGCAGTGGTCAATGCCGCCGGTGGGGAGCTGCTGACCGCCAATGCCACGGCTTGCGTGATAGCCGATGGCTGCATCGGGGAAACCGTCACCGCAGAGGTGGAGGGGGTCCATCTGCCTTTGTGCTGGCATCACGACAACGAGCACCGCAATGGGCAGTTACCGATCCGCCTCGCCGATGTGGCCGGGTGGCTGGCGCAGCTTGTGCTGCAGCGGGTCGCTGGCTGGTGTGGGGTGGCCGCTGCTGACCTGACTGCCCGGGATCTGTGCTGGTGGGCGACCGTCTATAAGGTGCTGCCTTCATTGCCGGATCCGCTGCTGCGCTCTGCCTGTCGCCTGGCACCCATCGAACCGGATCGGAAGTGGTCGCCCCGCGGTAACCGGGAGACCGATGCCCGCTATCGTGATCATCGCCTTGAGGTGGCAGAGCGCGATCCACTGGCCGATCTGCGGGCCCGCATCAATGCCAAACCGGCCATTCGCCAGATTGATCCTGAGCCTGCTGCCTTGCATTTAGGCAAGCCCAAACGACAGCGCTGGGAGTGTGCGGCCTACTTGGCTTTTGTTCGACAGTTGCCCTGTGTAGTGACGGGCCAGCGCGAGGGCATCGAGGCGCACCACGTTGTGGGTCACGGGATGAGTGTGATGGGCAGCAAGGCGCATGACCTGATGTCGTTCCCACTCGCCCACCAGCCACACATGGAGTTGCACCGGATCGGGTGGAAGGCTTGGGAGGCCAAGCACGGTTCGCAGTTGGAGCACGTTATCAACACACTGGAGCTGGCTTGCTCCTTGGGAGTGTTCAATGCCAAAAGCTGATTCATGGACAGTGACCCTGCCATGGCCCCCTTCAACCAACCGGATCTGGCGCAATGTGGCCGTGAGCGGTAAGCCCAGAACCCTGCTGAGCCAGGAGGGGAGGGTTTATCGCAAAGCTGCGGCCGATGCCTGTCTGGCTGCCAAGTTAGCCGGCAAGCAGATTCCCGATCGGCTGGCCCTGCGGCTGGTGGTGCAGGCCCCTGACCGGCGAGCCCGGGATCTGGATAACACGGTGAAGGCGGTGCAAGACGCCCTGACCCACGCCGGTGTGTGGCTGGACGATAGCCAGATCGACCGGTTGCTGGTGGAACGCGGGCCGGTAGTGAAAGGGGGAATGGTGTCGGTAACTGTGGAGGTGATGAGTGCGCTTTGAATATGCAATTACCGTAGGGGATCCGCGTTCTGTGATGCTGCAGGCCTATCAGGCCCAATCAACGGGGCGTTCTCATTTGACAAAGAGTGATGTGATGACGGCATTGGGAATGGTTCAGAAGCACAATGGTGCCGGCATGGCGCTGGTGATGGCGCGTTACTGCAAAGACCTAGGGGATGCCAAGAAGGCCCTGCTAGCTGTGCAAGCCGAGTGCACCAAGATTGCCCCCCGCTATGTGGGGGCCAACAAGGAACGTGGCCATGGCATGGCCTTGCGCCGGGTGGCCGAGCTGGCCCTGGAACACTACTGCCGCACTGCTGACACTCCTGGGGCTTCCTGTCACCCGCAGTTCTGCCGGGGGCGGGGAGTGATCCGCGACCTGGAACTGAGCCGCCTGCACGGCAAGGCGATTGATAAGGTGTGCCCACGCTGTGGTGGTACCGGGCTACGCCCCATCCCGGGTACTCAGATCAGACGCGCCATTGAACCGTTGGCTGGTGGACTGACCCGTGGGCAATGGGAGCTGGGCTGGTATCCGCTCTATCTGGCCGTGCTGGATTGGTGCCACCAGCAGGAGTCAGCGGCGCAGGCGCGCTATTGGTATACGACGCGGTAAGTCACTTGCCCCTAGAACCCCGCTTCGGCGGGGTTGTTGCTTGTGCAGGTGAGGGTGGCTTGACGGCCACCTGCAATTTTGTGTAGGCTGATTGCCAACGATGGAAGACTGCACCCGAAAGGTTGCGGTCTTTTTTGTTTCTTGCTCTCAAACCTCGGCTTAGCCGGGGTTTTTTCGTTTCTGGGGTGGATTCATGAATCAAGGACATGAGCAGATCGCTACCACTGTGGTCGGTGAAGCTGCGAAATCTGCCCCTCCTGTAGCGGTGGTGAGTATGTCGTGGGCTGGTGTCTCTTTGAATGACTGGGTGCTGATCGCGACGCTTGTGTGGCTTTCGGTTCAGATCGGCTGGTTTATCTGGTCGAACATCATCAAGCCACGCGCCAAGCAGGTGGGGTAGGCATGACAAAAGTACGAATTGCCATAGCGGCGCTCACGCTCAGTGCTGCCGGCTTTGTGGGGATCCTGAATCGGGAGGGGTGGGGGCCGACGGCTTACCCTGACCCGGTACACGGTACCAAGCTCCCCACTATCGGCTTTGGGAGCACCGAAGGGGTCAAGATGGGTGACACCATCACGCCCGTCGCCGCGGTGAACAGGAGCCTTCGGGAGGTGCGGGTGTTCGAGAATGCCCTTAAGGCCTGCATCAAGGTGCCACTCCACCAGTATGAGTTCGACGCCTATGTCGAGCTCTCCCACAACATCGGTCCCGGCGCCTTCTGCCGATCCACCATCGTGAAGCGCCTGAACGCTGGCGACTACCCCGGGGCCTGCGAGGCGATCCTGCTATTCAAGCGTTCCGGCAACCAGGACTGCTCGGTACCGGGGAACCGGGTATGCCCCGGGCTCTGGAAAGACCGGCTGCGCCTCAATGCGAAGTGCAAGGGGGTGTGATGGGAGTGACTCAGCAGAGCAAGGTGCTGCCGTTCCTGGCCGGTGCCTTGGTGATAGCCGCCCTGGCCGGCGGTGGGGTGGCGCTCTACTGGTCTGGTCAAGCCAATGGGAAGGAAGGGGAGCGCAAGACCTGGCAGGCGAAGTGGAATGAAGAGGCTGCCCGCCTTGCCACAGCCAGAACTAAGGCTGAGCTGAAGGCTCGGGAGGAAGAGCAGCGCCGGCAGGCTGAAATCGATGAGGTGAGAGACCATGCACAAGAAGAAATCGCCCAAGCGCAGGCTGATGCCGCTGCTGCTGACCTTGAGTCTGGCCGGCTGCGCGAGCAAGCCCGCCGCCTGGCAGCCCGAGCAAGTCAGTGCGCCAGCAATCCCGGGGCTGCCCAAGGAGGCCCGGCAGCCGGACATCCTGCCATGGTGCTCGCCGACCTGCTCAGCCGGGCTGACGAGAGAGCGGGTGAGCTGGCAGCAGCGTATGACCGAGCTCGAGCGTCAGGACTAGCCTGCGAAAGAGCCTATCTCTCATTGACCCAACCCCGTTAACCCAACTACCGCAATACCCCACCCCCCGGTCAAAGGTACTCCCCCCAGCCCCCCGTCCTCGACGGGTCGGACGGGGCGCGGTTTTTCACTACATATGAAACCCCAAGAAGTGAGGTTGTTGTTTTCATGTCAGAGCCATCAGACAAGGATCGCCCTGCGCCTGGCTGGCTGAAAAAATCCGACATGGCTGCAAGCCTGGGGATCTCGGTACAAGCCTTTGATAAGTGGGGAGTTAAGCCAGTCAAAAAGATCGGGCGCAACGTTTATTTTGATGTGCGTTCGGTTGTGGATAACCGGATCGAGAACGCGATCCAAAAACACCAACCAACGGATCCTCAAGACATGGATGAGGATCAACTGGACTTCCAACGGTGGAGGCTCACCAAGGAGCAGGCCGACAAGGCCGAGCGCGAGAACCGGATCGCTGAGCGCCATCAGGTGCCGACCGAGTTTGCAACGTTCGCTCTGACGCGCATCGCCGCCAAGGTCAGCAGTCTGCTCGACACCGTTCCACTCACTATGCGCCGCCGTTATCCCGAATTGCAGACCAAGCACATCGAGGGGCTCCAGCGCGAACTGGTCATAGCCAGCAACGAGGCGGCCTCCCTGGGTGATCTGCTGCCGGAGTTACTGGATGAATATATCGACAGCACAAGTAAGTAGCCTGGCGGCTGCCGTCAACCTTGGGCTGTCAGCCCTGCTCAGGCCGCCGGTGCAGACCGCCGCCGAGTGGATGGATGACCATTACTACCTGCCGGTGGAGTCCTCCTATCAGGAGGGCCGCTGGAAGTCGCTGCCGTTCCAGGTGGCCATCATCAACGCGATGGCCAATGACGACATTCGAGAGGTCAATTTCGTCAAGTCGGCGCGGGTTGGTTACACCAAGATGCTGCTCGGTGTGGCCGCTTACCTGTTGGAGCACAAGAAGCGCAACGGACTGATCTGGCATCCCACTGATGGTGATGCTGAAAAGTTCGTCAAAAAGCACGTTGATCCCATGATCCGTGATGTCCCCAGACTAAAGGCGCTCGCGCCCTGGTATGGGAAGAAGCACAAAGACAACACGCTGGAGCTCAAGCGATTCGCCAACGGGCGAGGGTTAGAGATCCGGGGTGGTAAAGCGGCGGCAAACTACCGAGAAGCCTCTCCCGACTTCGGTATCTATGACGAGCTGGCCGCCTTCGATGCTGACATCGATCACGAGGGTTCGCCCACGTTCCTCGGTGACAAGCGGATGGAGGGCTCGACCCACCCCAAATCAATCCGTGGCTCTACCCCCAAGATCGCGGGGCAGTGCCAGATAGAGCGGGCGGCCAGCGAATCGCAGCACCTGATGCGTTATCACGTGAAGTGCCCACATTGCCATGCAGAGCAGTACCTCAAGTGGGGCGGCCCCGATGCCGAGTTCGGCATCAAGTGGGACGGTAACAACCACAACTCGGCGTTCTATCTGTGCGAGGCAAATGGCTGCGCCATTCGCCAGCATGAGATGGATTACGAGACGGTGGAACGCTGGATCTGCGAGCGCACCGGAATCTGGACGCGGGACTCCATCGACTGGTTCGACAGTGATGACCAACCGATCCCTCCTCCCGAGTCGGTGACCTTCCATATCTGGACGGCCTACAGCCCGCTGACGACATGGGTGCGGATTGTCTCTGACTTCCTCAAAGCGAAGGATGACCAGGGCAAGCTAAAGACCTTCGTCAACACCACGCTGGGCGAGACCTGGGAAGAGGAGACCGGTGAGAAACTGGAGTGGGAGGCGCTTGCCGCCCGCCGCGAGGTATGGCCGCACCCCGTCCCTGATGGGGTGCTCTATATCACTGTCGGGGCTGATACCCAGGATGACCGTTTCGAGTTCGAGATCACCGGCTGGGGCGTGGGGGAGGAGCATTGGGTGATCGACTACCAGCGCCTGTACGGCAACCTCGGGCACACCGAGATCTGGGATCGACTGCACGAGCAGTTCTCGCGCCAGTTTATCAAGGCCAACGGTGAGGTGATGGATATCGGCCTGGTGCTGATTGACTCTGGTGGTCACTACACCGATGAGGTCTATCAGTTCTGTCGCCGCAACCCGCGCAAATATATCCCTATCAAGGGGGCCACGGTGATGGGCAAACCCATCATCACCTTCCCGCGCAAGAAGAACCGGCAGGGTGTTTACCTGTCTGAGGTCGGCACCGACACCGCCAAGGACGTGATCTACGCCCGCCTGGCCGATGTGCCTGCATCGCTATCCGGGCCGCTGCCTGGTTACCGGCACCACCCTGTCGCCGAGTGGGCAGATGAACACTATTTCAAGGGGCTGACCTGTGAGCGCAAACGGCTGGAGTTTATCAAGGGCCGCCGCGTCTATCGCTGGGTTAACCCATCCGGCGCCCGCAACGAGCCGACCGACTGCGCGGGTTACTCACTGGCCGCCGTGCGCCTTGGCGTCCAGCACAAAGGCTGGCGCCTGGTCGCCAGGCATCAGCCAACCACTATCAACCACGCCGAGCAGGTATCCCGCCCGCAGCCAAGACCCACGGCTGCAGGCAACAGCTGGCTCGGCACAAACTCAGGAGGCTGGCTGTGAAGCTGAGCGATATCGACAGCATGATCGAGCTGTACCTGCAGGCCGAGCGCGATGTGCTGGCCGGCAAGCAGGTAACGTTCCAGGGCCGCACTGTGACCTCTGAAAACCTCAACGAGATCCGCTCTGGTCGGCGGGAGTGGGAGCAGCGCAGCGCCAGCGTGGCCAACCCTGCCCGTCAGCCCTATGCCGCCGCGAGGTTTACATGAGAGCCATAGATAAGTTGGTCGGGTTTATCTCGCCCGGCTGGGCGGCCAACCGGATGCGCGACCGCTTGCGAATGATGGCCTACGAGGCGGCAATGCCGTCCCGAACCCATCAGGCCAAGCGGGAACGGCGGGGCGCCAACGTGGCCACCCAGCAATCGGCGATCAGCTTGCGCGAGCAGGCCAGAGCCCTGGACGAAAACCATGACATCGTGATCGGCCTCCTCGACAAAATGGAGGAGCGGATTGTCGGCGGCAAAGGCATCCAGATCGAGCCGCAGCCCCGCTCTGTCGATGGGCAGTTGCTGGATGACCTCGCCAAGGAGATCCGCCGGCGCTGGGCTGCCTGGTCGCTCAAACCGGAAACCACCGGCACGTACACCCGTCCCGCCATGGAGCGCCTGGTCTGTCGTACCTGGTTGCGCGATGGCGAGGTGTTTGGCCGCCGCCTGCTCGGCACCATCAAGGGCTATCAGCATCATTCTGACACCCCCTTTTCGGTGGAGGTGCTGGAGCCTGACTTTGTGCCGTTCGAGATGAACAGCGTGGCGGATGGCGTCAGACAGGGGATCAAGGTCGATGCCTGGCGCCGGCCGAAATCCTACTTTGTGATGTTCGATCACCCCGGCGAGATGCAGGGCTATCGCTACCGCACCAAGGAGGTTGAAGCCAGCGAGATGTATCACCTGGCCCTGCGCAAGCGGATCCATCAGCTGCGCGGCGTTACGCTGCTGCACGGTGTCATCACTCGCCTCGCTGACCTTAAGTCGGTGGAGGAGGCCGAGCGTGTGGCAGCTCGGATCAGTGCCTCGCTCGCCTTCTTCATCAAGAAGGAGCACCCGGAGGGATACCAGGCGCCACCAGATGGTTCGCCTGCGCAAGCGCAGCGAATGATCGACATCACGCCGGGTATGACCTTTGACGACCTGCGCCCCGGCGAGGATGTCGGGGTTATCCAGTCCAACCGGCCAAACACCGCCCTGAACATCTGGCGAGCTGGTCAGCTGCGCTCATCCTGTGCCGGCACCCGCAGCCAGTATTCGAGCGTGGCCCGCGACTATGACGGCACCTATTCCGCCCAGCGCCAGGAGCTGGTCGAGGGGTGGGAAGGTTTCGCCGTGCTGCAGGATGAGTTTGTGGCCAACTGGTCACGCCCTGTCTTTCGGGATTGGCTGCTGGCTGAAACCCTGCGCAGCAAAGACCCGCTCAAGCTGCCTCCCGAGCTGGATATGAAAACCCTGTTCGATGCCATCTATCTGGCCCCTGTCATGCCCTGGATTGACCCGGAGCGTGAGGCTAACGGCTGGAAAGCTGTGATTCGTGGCAGTGCTGGCACGGTGACTGAGTGGATCCGGGCTCGCAACAGGAACCCTGACGAGGTGCGTGATCAGCGTCTTTCCGAACTGGAATGGGAGAAACAAAACAACGTCATCACCGATTCCAACCCTGCTAATGACCCAGGAGCACAACCCAGTGAAAAAGCACCACCTGACGGCGGCGTTCCAGAGCACGCTGATGCCAGCGCGAGCGGAGGCCGCCAGCGACCAACCCGCCGCCGATAACCAGAGTCCCCGCAGCTGGTACACCATCAGCGCCTTGGCCGGCTCAGAGCCCACTGTCGAGATCTACATCTATGACGTGATCGGCTACTGGGGTATATCGGCCCAGCAATTCATCTCGGATTGCAAGGCTGCCGGGGTGTTCAGCGCCAAACAAATCAATCTGCACATTCACAGCCCCGGCGGCGATGTGATGGACGGGTTTGCCATCTACAACACCCTGGCCCGCCTCACCTGCAAGATCGACATCTGGAACGATGGCCTGGCGGCCAGTATGGCCTCGGTCATCCTCTGCCTGCCCAATGCCACCGTGCATATGCCGAGCAACGCCTGGGTGATGATCCACAAGCCATGGTCTGGAACGGTCGGCAATGCAGACGATTTGCGAGATACAGCCGACTGGCTCGACCGCAACGAGGCGCTGCTGCTCAACGCCTACGAGAAGAAAACCGGCAAGCCCCGCGAGGAGCTGGCCGCGCTACTGTCGGCAGATACCTGGCTCGATGGCCACCAAGCCAAAGAGATGGGGTTTGTCGATGTCCTGGAAGAGCCGATCTCGGCTGCCGCCTACGTTAACGAGAACAAGATGAAAGACTTTAACAATATCCCCACTCCGGCCCGAGCGATGTTCGGTGCCAACGCGAACGCCGGCGGCGAAGCACCCGCACCGGCTAATCCCGCCCCGGCAGCTAAAGCTCAGCCGACCTCGCCTGCTGGTGAGGATCCTGTCGCTGCCTTCAAGCGACAGGAGCAGGCTCGCCGCAATGACATTCAGGATCTGTTTGCGCTGACCGGCGGCCGCTTCCCTGAGCTGATGGCCGATTGCCTGGCTGATATGGATGTTTCCGCCGCCGCTGCGAAAGAGAAAATCAAGGCCGCGCTGGGCACCGGCGCCAGTGAAACCGGCCCGCTGGGTTCCACCGTGCATATCCACGCTGGCAACGGCAACCTGATCGGCGACTCTGTTCGCGCCTCCCTGATGGCTCGCTGTGGTCATGCAGAGAAAGAGCGTGACAACCGCTATGACGGTTTCAGCTTGCGCGAGCTGGCGCGGGCATCACTGGAAGGTCGCGGGGTATCCACCTCCGGCATGATCCCGATGAACTATGTCGGCATGGCCTTCACCCACACCAGTTCCGACTTTGGCAAGATCCTGATGGATGTCTCCAACAAGTCAGTGCTGGAAGGTTGGGAATCCGCCAACGAGACCTTCGAGAAGTGGACGCGCAAGGGCACCTTGTCCGACTTCAAGGTAGCCCAGCGTGTCGGCTTGGGTGATATCGCCAGCCTGCGCAAAGTGCGCGAGGGTGCTGAGTACAAGCACATCACCCTGAACGACACCGGTGCCACCATCCAGCTGGCGACCTACGGCGAGCTGTTCTGCATCACCCGCCAGGCGATCATCAACGATGACCTCGACCTGCTGACCCGCATCCCGAAACTGATGGGGGCGGCGGCGCGTGGCACCATCGCAGATCTGGTCTATGCCGTGTTGACCCAGAACATCAAGATGCCGGACAACAAGCAGTTGTTCCACGCCGATCACCACAACCTGCTGAGCGGCGCAGACTCTGCCATGAGCATCAAGGCACTCTCTGCTGCCAAGGCGCTGATGCGCAGCCAGAAGGCGGCCGCAGAAGGTGGCAAGGGTCGCGCTCTCAACATCCGTCCGGGCTTTGTTCTGGTTCCGACCGAGCTGGAAGATACCGCGTTCCAGCTGATCAACAGCACTTCCGTCCCCGGCGCCGATGCCAACTCCGGCATTATCAACCCGCTCAAGGGCTTCGCCGAGGTGATCGGTGAGCCGCGCCTCTCCGATAGCGATGTGGCCCAGTGGTTCCTGGCTGCGCAGGGTGGCGACACGGTTGAGGTTGCCTATCTGGACGGCATGGATGCGCCATGGATTGAGCAGCAGGAAGGCTTCACCGTTGACGGCGTTACCACCAAGGTTCGCATCGATGCGGGGGTTTCCGCCCTCGACCATCGCGGCCTGGTCAAGGCTGCCGGCAAGTAATCGGAACGGCCCGCCACACGGCGGGCCATCTTTTGGCAAACAACAGGAACAGCAACATGGCAAAGAATTTTGTTTGTACCGGCACCCAGCTGGCGTTTGTAGCCCCGGCCGGTGGTGTGGTTTCCGGCAAGCCTATCAAGATGGGCGCTCTGACCGTTGTCCCGCTGGAGACCGCCGCCGCTGGCACCGAGTTTACCGGCGCCCTGTCCGGTGTCTGGACTCTCCCCTGCGACACCGCATTGACTATCGGTGCGGCCGTCAAGTGGGATGGTGCCAAGCTGGTCGCGGACACCACCAAGGACGCGGACGACTTCGGCAAGCTGGTTAGCAGCGGCGCCAGCGGTTACGCCGACGCGCTGATCGTCCAGTAATGGTGACCGGCTCCCGCTGGCAGCGGGCGGTCAGTCGCCTCAACGTGGCCGTTGATCAAGCCATGGGTATCGATGCCGTTGTCGCCGGTCAGCCGTTGACCGTGATCTATGACGAACAGCCTGATGCATTTGCCCAGGTGGCGACAGTGCTGCGCGAGCTCGCTGTGAGCAGTCCGCCGCCCGGGGTGCGTTTTCGTAATGGTGACAAGGTAGAGGTGCCAAGCCTTGGCCTGGTGACCACTGTCAGAGACGTGCCATACATGCGGGCTGGCCAGTTGATCATCCCCATCAAGTGAGGAAGCCATGCCCATCAAGCAAGACTTGGACAAGGCGCTGGCGAACCTGAATCTGCTGCCGACCAAGCTGGTGCCGAAGGCGAGCGCTCAGGCGGTCAACCGGGTGGCGGCTGGCGCGTCCAGTCGGGCTATCCGGTTGACCGCCAAGGATAGCCGGGTGCAGGTGCCCGCCAAGTTGCTGCGCCCCCGGGTGAAGATCTTCAAGGCGTCACAGCAGAAGCCATCAGCCACGATCAGGGTGCGCCGCCGCCCTATACCCTTGATCAAGGTGGGGGCCGTCCAGCAGCGCCTGGTGCGCTATCGGCAGAGCGCCTTCACGGGGATTGGGGACATGCAGGTCGGTCGTCATCGTGTGCCTGGTGGCTTCATCGCTGACGGTGGCCAAGGCTTTGGCGAATACCGGCGGGGAGGTGGCTATGCGGCCACCAAGCTCAAGAGCTGGCAGATCTTGCGCCGGGTCGGCAAAGGCCGTCATGCCCTGGAGGTGATGCGGATCCCGCTGGTGACCCCGATCACCGAGCACTATGAACGGGAATCAAAAGCAGGGATGGCCCGTGACATGCCCCGCGAAATGCAGCGGGCACTGTTGCGTCAGCTTCAATTGACCTTCAAATGAGGATAGGATTCTGATCTTCACGCAAGGAGAGTTCATGATAATCCTGAAAATTGTGGTTGCCCTGGTGATGCTGGCATTGATCGCCATTGGCACCTTTCAGGGCGGCTGGCTGGGATTTGTCATCACAGTCGGCATGACCCTTATCCTCAATGGCATGTTCAACCGCTGGGACGCCAAACGGCAAACCCCATCACGATAACCCGCTTCGGCGGGTTTTTTATTGGACCCAATATGACAATTCGAACCGACATCCGGGCGGCCCTGGCCGAACGGGTGCGAACCTGTGTGCCCGATCTGCGTGAGGTTTACCCCTCCCGCCCGGTGGACGTCGCCGCCGAAGACCTGCCCCTGGCGTTCTGCTACTTCCTGGAAGGGGGCGATGGTGAGTTCTCCCTGGATGGGGAGAGCGAGCAGGCCCTGCTGATGGTCTCCCTCTATGTGGCCGAAACCAACCAGGCGGACGCCGATCTGGACGAGCTGGCTGAGAAGCTGGCGCCGCTGTCTGGGGAAGATCTCAGCGGGCTGCTGCTGGAAGGGCTGGCCTCGGCGGGCTGGCAATACGGTGTAGATGATCGGGGCACTGGCCTTATGTCTCTGACCCTCAATTTTAACGCGACCTGGAGCAAACCCTGATGACTGATGCAACCAAGCCGGTGAAGGGCGCCGGTACTCAATTTTTCATGGCTGCCGCTGCTGGCGCCGATAAGCCGGACCCCACCACCGGCAATGCGGTTATCCGTTTGGCTGATGTCAAAGAGCTGACGCCGCCCGAGATGAGCGCCGAAGAGCAAGAAGATGCGTACCTGGACGCGCCGGACCCTCAGTGGAAAGAGAAAACTGCCGGTCAAATCGACCCGGGTCAGCTCTCGATCACCCTGGCCTGGAAGCCTGCGGAAGCAACCCAGAAACAACTGGTGAACCTGCTGGCCCAAGCCCCTCGCTGGTTTTTCATCAAGTACCCCAATGGGGCGTGGGATGGCTTCTATGGCTTTGTCAGCAGCGTTGGCAAGGCCGTCCCGGCGAAAGAGACCATCACCCGTTCGGTAAAAATCTCCCTCTCTGGCCGTCAATCCCCGGCAGAGACTGACTGGAACCCTGCCGCATGACCGAGCCACACATTGATAGCCGCACCATCAAGCTGCGGACCCCCCGTGGCTTGGAGTCTGATGTCACTGTGCGGGCGCTGACGGCCCTGCAACTGTTCGACTACCAGACCTATCTGGCGGACGTCGAGTGGCCTGCCCAGCCCCCGGAAGGGGATGACAAGGCCGCCCATAAATACACCCTGCAGGTGCAGAGGGTGCTCTATGAGCTGAACGCCACCATGGCGGCGTTTGGCTTGCAGTACCTGCATCCGGCGGAATCTATCGAGGAAGTCAAAGCCCGGGTGATCCGTTCCTACCCCTTGCCCGATCACATCATGCGTCTGGCCCTGGCGGTCAAGGAGCTGAGCGGCCTGGCACAACCACCTGCCGCCGAGGAAGAGAAAACGGCGCAAGAGGGTGACTCGAAGGAGCCAGCCGACCCAAAAAAGGCTTAGCGGCTGAAAAGGCGTTCATCCTGAGCCTGGCCCGCCAGTTTGGTCGAGCAGACTGGCGGCGCTGGCTGAGCGAGTTTTCGGCTGCTGAGTACCTGGACTGGGTGGCTGATTTCTCAAAGCACCCGACCGATTATCGGATCCGCCAATACGAAACCGGCCAGATCTGCGCCCTGCTGTTGAATGTCCACCTCAAGGCAGAGCACTGGGTCAGTCCCTCAGAATTTTTCTATAACCGCCCCGAACCCGTGGTGGTTGAACAAAGTGACGAGGAGATCGCCAACTTGGCCGCCTTCATCCCGGGAGTAGAGAGAACCTATGTCATCGACCCAGATTGCTGACCTTCGGGTGCTCCTCAGCGCGGATCTCTCGTCCTTGCCTGCCGATGTCCGCTCCGCTGCGAACGTGCTGAAAAGCTATGCTGCCGACGCCAAGAGTGCCGAAGACTCGACATTCAATTTTGGTCGCTCGTTCAATGAAACGGCAGATCTGCTGTCTCACAAATCCGTTGCTATCGTGCAAGGGTTCAGCGTCGTCCAAGGTGCCGTGTTGGGCCTGGTCGGGACGGCGGTGGGGCTGGCTGCATCCGTCAGTGCGTTGGCCCAGCAAGGGCGCGAGCTGGAGCAAATGTCGCTCAAGGCGGGGGTGTCCGTTGAGAAGATGCAAGAGCTTGCCTATGCCACCGAGCAATACAATGTCAGCGGCGACAAGCTGGCTGACATGCTCAAGGACGTACAGGACAAGCTCGGTGACTTCTCGGCCACCGGTGGCGGCGAGTTCAAGGACTGGATGGAGAACATCGCCCCCAAAGTGGGGCTGACCGTCTCCAAGCTGCAACAGATGGCGGGCCCGGAGGCATTGATCGCCGTCCAGAACGCCATGGATGCGACCAACGTCAGCGCCTCGGAACAGGTGTTCTACCTGGAGTCTATCGCCAATGACGTCTCCACGCTCCAGCCCCTGCTGCGCAACAACGGCGCCGAACTTCAACGCCTGACCGGGCACTATCGAAACCTCAACGTCGCCCTGTCACAGACCGACATCACCCAGCTCAAAGAGATGGACCAGAAGCTCAAGGATGTGAGCCTGCGGCTGCAAAGCTCATTCGCCCAAGGCGTGCTGGGAGCATCGGATCAAATCGACTGGCTGACCGAAAAGCTCGGCTATGCCGTCAGCTACTGGGGGACGCTGCTCGATAGCTGGGCGGACAACCCACGCACGGTTGATGGAATGAGCCGTCGCCTCGGCAACCTGCGTGAAGAACTCAAGGATCTGGATGACCAGATCAAAGAGACGTCGGAGCAAAAGGCATTCGGCGGCGTCGGCCTGATCGATGCCATCTTGGGCGATACGGCGGGCCGTTCTGCCCTGCCGGAGCTCCAGCAGCGCCGCGCCGAGATTGAGGCCGAGATAGACCGGATTCAGGAGGCGTATGGCAAGAAGCGCTTCGGGATTGGTGAGCAACCGGAGTACCAGCCCCCGGAACCGGTCAGCTCCCGTGATACCAGCGCTGACAACAAAAAGCTGCTGGAGCAGGGGGAGGCCCGTCTCAGTGCCCTGGACATGCAATTCGCCAGTGAGCTGGACAAGCTGCGCCTCTCCCATGAGGAGCGCCTGGCAGAAATCGACAGCCTGCAGGTCAGCGAGGCCGAACTGCGGCGCCGCGGCTATGAGAGCCTGAGTGAGCTGCGAGAGGAGTACCGCCAGAAGGAGGCGGATCACTTCGCCGAGCAGCAAGCTGACTACATGGCCAAGCGTGAAGAGGCGATGGCCAAGGAGCTGGAGGCGGATCAGCGCAAGCAGGATCAGCTTGCCGAGCAGGAGCGCGGGCGCGTTGAAAGGCAGAAAGCCGCCCAGCAACAGGGTGCCCGCGACATGCTCAATTTCACCAGCCAGACCCTCAGCCTCACCACTGACATGCTCCAGCAGTCTGGTAAAGAGCAGACCTTCATCATGAAGGCCCTGCTGGCCGCTCAGAAGCTGCTGGCGATTCCGTCGATCCTGGTGGCCGGTGAGCAAGCAGAGGCCGGGGCTGCGGCGTTTGCCGCGATGACCGGCGGCCTGCTTTCGGCTGAGTCGGCCCGCGCAATGATCAAGGCCCAGACCATGATATCGGTCGGCATCGTCGCCGGGACGGCCATTGCAGGCATGGCCCATGACGGCATCGATACTATTCCCCGGGAGGGAACCTGGCTGCTCAATACCGGCGAGCGGGTTTACACCAACAAGTCCGCCCAGCGTATCGATCAGATGTATGACCAGTTGATGAGTGGAGGAGGCGTGGCGGCCAGCGGCGGTGCGGTGTTTGAGCAGCACTTTCATTTCAGTGCCGACATGACCGACACCGACCGCAATCAGGTGATCACCGAGGCCGCCCTCCGGGGTTACCACATGTTCATCGAAGACCTTGGCAGCAATGGCCAAGCGCGTCGAATGCTGGGGGTATAACGATGGAAATCTATGACTGGCCCGCCGAGTTCAGGGTGCGGGAAAACGCCCTCGACCTGGAAACCATGGGGCGGGTATTTGAATCGTCGTTTGACGGCTCAGAGCAGACCGTCGCCACCCCGGGCAGCAAGTGGCTGATGGAGCTGACCATGGGCAAGATGGAGCCCGCTGTTGCCCGTCGCCTGGAAGCCTTCATCGCCAAGCTGGATGGCAAAACCAACCGGGTCAGGTTGTGGGACTTCGCTCACCCCAAACAGCCGGTACATGGTGCCCCTATCGTCAGTGAGGCGCTGAACATGCGCACCGCGATGACGAGCAGAGGGTGGAAGCCCTCGACCCTGGTACTGCGGGATGGCGACTGGCTACAGGTGGGCGATGAACTCAAGCGGGTCACGGCAGATGTTTGGTCGGATCAGTCTGGCGCGGCCCGGATTGCGTTTGCCCCCATGCTGCGCAAGAGCCACCCGAGCGGCACCCCCCTGGTGGTCGAGCGCCCCATGGGGGTGTTTCGCCTCGATGGCGGTGGCAAATCTCGTCGCCCGTCTGGCCTTCGCCGTGATCTCGGCACCCTCAAGTTCAAGGAGAGTTTCTATCCATGATCACCGGCCTTGATCCTGATGTGATCGCCGCCCTCAATCAGCCAAACGTGACAGCGCTCTATGCCCTCAAGCTGGACTTGGTGAGCGGTATGAGCCGCCTTCACTCGGGCTTGGGGGAGCTGGTGCTGGGTGGTGAGGTGTATTACGGGGTAGGTGCCCTGGGGGCGGTCAGCCCCCAGAAAGAACAGATATCCACCTCGCCAACCAAGCTGAGCGTCACCCTGACGGGGTTGGACAACGCCCTGCTGGCCGAGGTGATGAGGGAGCGCATCGTTGACCGAATGGCGTGGCTTTATCTGGTCGTGCTTGGCCCTGATGGCACCCCCCTCAATGCCTGTTTGCAGTTTAGCGGCAAGATAGCGCAAACCCCCATCAAGGCAGGGCGAACCAACACCATCCAGCTCACCATCTCGAACAAGTTTGAGGACTGGCAGAAGGGCCTCAACTTGCGCAACACCGACGAAAGCCACCGCCGCATTCACCCGAATGATCGCTTCTTCCGCTATCAGAACCAGATGGCTGACCGATCCATCTACTGGGGATCCAAGAAAGATGCCCCGAGTTTCAACTATGAGGACTGACCGCCATGCGCCACCCAGATTGGCAAATCCGCATCATCACCACCATTCAGGCCGCCACCGAGCGGCCTTTTTGTTGGGGTGAAAATGATTGCTGTCTGTTTGTCGCTGACGTGTGCCTTGCCGCTTGCGACAAGGATCCCGCTGCCCAGTACCGGGGGCGCTACACCACCGAGATCGGCGCCAAGCGGGTGCTTGCAAAGACCCACGGCAGCATTGAGGCCGCCCTCGATGCGCTGTTTGTCCGTGTACCAATTGCCATGGCCCAGCGCGGCGATGCCCTGGTGTTTGATGGCCCAAACGGGTTAACCGCCGGGGTCATGTGGGCTGGCCAAGTCTGGGCCATGACAGAGCAAGGCGCCCGCCCCATCCCGGATCAAGTCCCCCTCATTGCCTGGAGAGTTGAATAATGCCCGCTGCTGCCGTCCCTCTGATCGCTGGTGCCGCTGCTGGCGCGGGCGCTTATGCTGCCGTGACGGCTGTCACGGTGGGCATGGCGCTTTCCATCGGCACGGCGGTGGCCACCGCCACCATGATGTTGACGACGAAAAAGCCGTCACTCTCTGACTATCGGAGTGCCAGCGAGCGCAGCCAGGTGCTGCGAGCTGCCGCCAGCGACAAGACTTGTGTCTATGGCCGTGTGATCTCGTCCGGGTTGCTGTCGTTCGCTGCCGAACAGGCCGGGGAACAGGATGAAGGGGAGTGGCTGCACCTGGCCCTGGTACTCGCCGGGCATAAGTTGTCTCGCATCGGGAGCATCTGGTTGGGCGATGACTTGATCGGCGAGTTCTCAGATCTGGTGTCCTACGAACTCCATGCCGACCGCAAAACCTGCGACCCCTTCATGTTGGCCAAGTGTGCCGATTGGAAGGAAGACATGATTGGCCAGGGGATCACCTGGCTGCGCCTGTCACTCAAGTTCGACCCCCAGAAGTTCCCGGCGGGGCTCCCCAACATCAAGGTGGAGAAGTTCGGAAAGGAGGTGTGGGATCCCAGGGACAGCAAATGGAAGTGGAGTGATAACGTCGCCCTGGTCATCCTCGACTATTACCGCTCCTGGCTGAACGTGCCGGACGATGAGATCCGCATGAACGAGTTCATCGTGGCTGCCAACATCTGCGATGAACTGGTCACGCGCCCGGATGGGACGCGGGAACCCCGCTATACGGCCAACGTGGAGTTCGATCTGGGCGAAGCCAGATCCAAGGTGTTGGAAGCACTCCACATGGCGTGTGCCGGCCAGCCGACTTACATAGGCGGCAAGCACGGCATCATCGCGGGGGCTTATTACGGGCCTGCCAGCGACGAGATCCGGGCGCACCAGATTATCGGGGATATCGAGCTGCTGCCGGAGCCAGCCAGCAGCGAGAAAATCAACCAGGTGACTGGGACATTTGTTGACCCGATCACCTTCAAGAAGACCGACTTCCCGGCGGTGATTGTCAACGAATGGGTGGAAGAGGACGGCGGCCTTGCCCTGTTGGAAGACCTCGACCTGCGCTGTGTGACCAGCGAATACCAGGCCCAGCGCCTGGCGAATATCATGCTGCGTCAGCGCCGTGCCGCCCGCACCCTGACATGTCCGATCAACCTCTCTGGCTGGCGCTATCGCCCCGGTAGTTCGATCAAACTCTACATCCCGGCTCTGGGCATCAATGGCCCCGAGTTTCGGGTGGTCGATTGGTCGTTCTCGCTGACCAGTGGGGTCGAGCTCACATTGCGAGAAGAGAGCCCGCTGTTTTGGTCGGATGCCATTGGTAAGCCCATGGAGCGCCCGGAAATCACCGAGCTACCCTCGGGCGGTGTGGCCATGCCGGATCAGCTCCGGTATGAAGTGGAACAGATTGGCGAGGTGATCCAGGGCGTGCTGTCCTGGCGCAACGTCGGCACCATCGCCTACAACCAGGTGATCATCCAGCGCCTTGACCCCGGCAAGCCCCCGGTGGTGGTGCTGACTGCCCAGGTGCCGGGGCAATCTTGCCGGGTGAATGGCCTGGCGGCCGGAAACTACGTGGGCCAAGTCCGCGCCATCGCCATGACCGGCGCCCCGTCGCCGGTTGCGTCGGTCAATTTCACCATCCAGGTGCCCGCTATCCCCGTGGGGGTCGAGGTTGAGGCAGGCAACTGGTCCCTGGCCTTCCGCCCGGTGTTCACCGGTGGCCAGTCCTACGGCACCCTCTGCGAATGGTGGTGGAGCAAAGTGCAGCTGCCCCTGGCCGAGGTGCAGACCAAGGCCACCAATGCAGGCTTGGGTGCGTTCATGACGTTTCAAGGGTTGCAGCCAGACACCACCTATTACGTGTGGTTGCGGGCCGTCAACGCCTACGGCAAATCTGGTCTGTTTGCGGCCAGCGGGAAAACCTCCTACGACGCCGCCTCCATTCTCGACATCTTGGATGGGGAGATCGGTGGCGAACACCTGCGCGAGGAGCTGCGCAAGCCCATCGAGCAGATCGCGGACATCGTTGACCAGGCGATCCCAGACATCATTGGCAAACTGGAGCTGGTCGAGCGCGAGTTCACCGATTTGAGCGAAACCGTCGCGCCGATTGCTGAACGGGTGCCCGTCATCGACCAGCAGATGACCGGCTTGGGCGATGCCCTGTCGGCCCTCGATGAACGGTCAAAGCAGACCGAAAACCTGCTGCGCGATGAGCAGAACCACCTGGGCCAGATGGGCATCGATACCGTCCTGCAGCAAGACAAGCTGCACGGCAAGATTGACCGTGTACAGAGTGAAATGGGCGATCTTCGCGATGCCATTTTCACGGTTAATCCCGGCACCGGCCAGATTGAAATGGATGTGGTGCGGGCGCTGCGCGACGAGACCCAGGCCAGTTTTACCGAGGTCAACCAGAAACTGGACGCCGCCACCGGCACCTTGGCCACCAAGGCCGATCATGCAGTGGTGGATGCCCAGGGCGAACGGCTGACCGAGGCTGAGCAGGTGCTGGATGGCATCAATGCCAAGATCACCCAGACGGTCACCAAGTCGGAGTTCACCAGCGAACAGCAGCGCCTGACCGAGGTCAGCAGCTCCCTGGATGCCGCCATGGGGCAGATCCAGCAGAAGGCTGCCCAGTCCACCGTGACCGAGCAGGGAGAACGGCTCGCGGCGGCAGAGCAACGGATCACCGTCAACAGCGATGCCCAGTCGGCCCTGGCCGAGCGCGTATCCGGCCTCAAGGCCGAGCTGGAGGCAGATGACCAGACCCTGCTGGCCAACATCACCGAAGTGGCGCGGGTCAGTACCGAGGCTGACCAGGTGCTGGCTGAGCGGGTCAGCGGGGTCGAGGTGCGCACCGACACCGCCGAGGGCGCGATCCGGGCGCTGGAGGAGATTGTCGAGAGTGACGGCGGGATCACCGCTGGCCGCTTTGACGAGATCACCGCCACCCTGGATCTGACGGTCAAGGCCGCTGACCAGGCCGCAGAGGCCGCCATTGCCAACGCTCTCGCCGGTGAGCAGGGAGAGCAACGTCACCGCACAGCGGAGGCGGGGATCCGCCGCGACCAGCAGGTGCAGCTTGATCTTCATCAGGCCCTGGCGAGCGAGGTCACCGACCTCAGTGCCAAGTTCGAAGGGGAGAAGGCCGCCACCACTGCCCGTCTGACAGAGGTTCGGGAGGTGATCGCCGGGGTTGAGCAGTCCACCGCCCGGGAGTTAAGCCAGCTCAAGACCGACTACCAGGCAGCAGACAGCAAGGCCGCCGCCGCCTTGGAGGAGAGCAAGCGCACCCTGAGCGCCGCCGATGAGGCCATGGCTGAACGGGTAACCCAACTGCAGGCCACCCTGGAGGGGGATGATCAGACGCTCAACGCCGCTATCCTGGAAACCCAGCGCACCCTGGCGCAGGGGGATCAGGCGCTCGCCGAGCAAATCGGCCAGCTCAAGACAGCCAGCGGCGATCAAGCCGCCCAGCTCACCAGCCTGGGCAAGGTGGTCACCGATGGTCAGCAGGCCACCGGCGAGGCCCTGCAACAGCTCACCACCAAGACCGACAAGACCCAATCCGATGTGGGCACCTTGTCTGAGGCCGTGGCAGAGCAGGGCAAGGCGCTGGCCGCTCGCCAGGATGACCTGTCAGCAGAAGTCAATCTGACCGCCTTGGCCAGCATCGGCAACACCTTGGCAGATGTTCAGGACGAGGACCGGGCTCGCAAGGCCCGCGCCACGATCACTCGTCGTCAGGATACCCAAGCGGACGAACACCAGGCGCTGGCCCGTGAGGTGACCCAGTTCCGTGCCGAGTTTGAGGGGGAGCAGGCGGCAACGTCCGCCGCGCTCACCGGGGTGAGGGAGGTGATCGCCGGGGTGGAGCAATCCACCGCCCGGGAGATCAGCCAGCTCAAGGCCGATTACCAAGCGGCAGACAGCAAGACCGCCGCCGCCTTGGAGGAAAGCAACCGCACCCTGAGCGCCGCCGATCAGGCCATGGCCGAACGGGTAACCCAACTGCAGGCCACCCTGGAAGGGGATGATCAGACGCTCAACGCCGCTATCCTGGAAACCCAGCGCACCCAGGCGCAGGGGGATCAGGCGCTGGCCGAGCAGCTGACCCAACTCGCCGCCAAGGTGGAGACGGGTGACAAGGCGCTCGATGCGGCCATCAAGCAGACCCAGCAAGCCCAGGTGACTGGCGACAGCGCCCTGGCCACGCGGATGGATCAACTGCAGGCCTCCCTGGAAGGGGATGACCAGACGCTCAACGCCGCTATCCTGGAAACCCAGCGCACCCAGGCGCAGGGGGATCAGGCGCTGGCCGAGCAACTGACCCAGTTGCAGGCCAAGGTGGAGACGGGTGATAAGGCGCTCGATGCGGCCATCAAGCAGACCCAGCAAGCCCAGGTGACCGGCGACAGCGCCCTGGCCGCCCGCATGGACCAACTGCAAGCCACCCTGGAAGGGGATGACCAGACGCTCAACGCCGCTATCCTGGAAACCCAGCGCACCCAAGCGCAGGGGGATCAGGCGCTGGCCGAGCAACTGTCTCAGCTTCAAGCCAAGGTGACCAGTGGCGACACCACCCTGGGGTCAGCCATTCAGCAGGCCAAGCAGGCTCAGGTGGATGGGGACAAAGCCAACGCCGACGCCATCACCAAGGTGCAAGCCAGCCTCAACCAAACCACGGCAGCCGTGGAAACGGCAGCCAAGGCGGTGGCTGACCTGAAAGGCAACGTGGAGGCGGGTTGGTACACCAAGGCCCAAATCGCGGGGGAGGGGGCTGGCTTTGGCCTGTCGGTCAAGCTGAATGCCGATGGCAACGTGCTGAGCACCTTCGTGATCGATGCGGATGTGTTCGCCGTGATGTCGAGGGCGGGCGGTGCGACGACAAAGCGCCACCCGTTCGTCATCAAAAACGGCACCGTTTACATGAATCACGCCATGATGGACACGGCAGAGATCGGCAACGTGATCGCCAAGTATATCAAGGTCACCGAGCTATCGGCTGTCACCATAGAGAACAGCCAGTTCAAGGGCGGCAATGCCGGGTTTGGTCCCGGCGGCCCCTTTGCTGGGTGGGGGGAAGGGTGGCACACCATCATCTATGCAGACGGTCGGATCCGCACCAACCGGCTCTATGCCGACGATGGGATATTTACGGGGGAGGTGAACGCCAACAAAGGCATATTCAACAACGTAGTGATGCGAGAAAACTGCGAGATCCTGGGCAAGCTCGACGTCAACCAGATAGAAGGCGACATCACCACGCTGATCAAGGCGGTGGCCAACTTCTCGATCCCGGCATACCGCCGCGCCCGCAACGTGGTGTGCATCGATCCGGTGACGGCCTATGGCAACGTATCGGGTCAAGGAACGATAGGGATGGCGGTGGTCTTTTACCTCAATGGGGTGGAGAAAGGCCGCGTGTCCAAGACGGAATACGTCGCCGCAGGTGGCACCCGATATTTATCCATCGACATCAAACCCTCGTTCGAGCTCCCGGCAAACACCAATGCCACCATCACGTTCGGCATCGAGCCGGTTGGCGGTGGAGTTGGTATCAGCTCCACCGGTTTCAGTGGCCAGGCGGTCTGGCTCACTGGCTTGAAGTAACACTGACCCACCTTACAACCCGGCCTCGCGCCGGGTTTTCTTTTGAAGGAACCTTGCAATGGCAGGACTTTGGCAGCGCACCGGCAATGTCACGGTGACGAATGGCAGCAAGACCATCACCGGTTTTGGCACCAAGTGGAAAACCGGCACCCTTCCTATCCAGAAGGGGCACACCTTCTATGGCCCGGACAATGCCGCTTATGAAGTGGACACCGTAGTCAGCGACGAAAGCATCTTGTTGGTTGATACCTATCGCGGCGGCACCCTGGCTAACCAGGCATACCGGATTGACATCACCCGCACCTCGACCATCAGCCAGTTTGCTGCTGACCTGGCCTCCCTGGTGGCCAAATACCGCAGCTGGTTCGACGGTATGATGACCTGGCTGACCGGCTCGGGGGATGTCGCCATCCTTAACCCGGACACCGGCGCCAACGTCACCATCCCCAGTTGGAAGAAGGTGGCCAGCGAAGGAGAGGGGCAGACGGCCCGCGCCAAGGTCGAAGCCGACCGGGCAAAGACCGAAGCGGATCGCGCCGCTGCGGCCGCCAATGCCACGGCCGAAGCCGGGACCGGCTCGCTGATGCGCGTGGGCGGCGCCACCATCCTCGATGCGGAGCGCTACGCCCTGGAGCGGGCAACCGGCGGCAGCCAGACCATCATTCGCGACAGAGCTGGCAACGCCAATGCTATGTTCGTGCTGCCGCGCTTCAGCTACGCCGACCTGGGCATGACTGCCGATATGGGCACTGGCGATGTGACGGCGTTCGATTTTGGCAGCGGCAGCATCAAGAGCGAGATATTCATCGGCGCCTATCTTGCGTCCGGCTCCGGCGCTGTCAGCGCGCCGCGGCGAGATCCCCGCATCTCGCTCGATCACACCGCCGCCCGCAACGCCTGTAGTGCAAAAGGCGAAGGCTGGCATCTGATGACGGCGCACGAATGGGCGGCAATCGCCCTGTGGTGCATGGCCAACGGCTACGAGCCGATTGGCAATACCAACTGGGGGCGCAGTCACGCCAAGACTTGGATGGTAGGCGATCGGGCCGACAACCGGGCACCTGGCGATGTCGCCGGTACGGGGCGGACGCAAACGGGCTCGATGGGCGCGGAGGCGACACATAACCGCACGCCCATCGGCATAGCGGACCTGGTAGGCAACGCCTGGGAGTGG
>NZ_JAGKRK010000032.1:0-56616 GCF_017939325.1 Aeromonas sp. MaB10011B
AAAAATGATTTCGATGGGTCGTTAGCTCAGTCGGTAGAGCAGTTGACTTTTAATCAATTGGTCGCTGGTTCGAATCCAGCACGACCCACCATCATTTCAGTCATATCCCAGGTCGTTTAGCTCAGCTGGGAGAGCATCTCCCTTACAAGGAGGGGGTCACTGGTTCGAGCCCAGTAACGACCACCATATTGAAAAGCCCGCAGCGATGCGGGCTTTTTCGTTTCCGTCTCTCATCAGGTTCGCAGTCGATCCAGCTCGCTTGCCAGGGTGGTGGCCGCCTGTTCCAGTGCCTCGCTCAGGCGCTGGCTGGCATTGGCCTCTTGTCCCAGGGTGGTGGCGGCGTCGCCGATGCGCATCAGGTTCTGGTTGATGGTGTCGCTCACGGCACTCTGCTGCTCGGCGGCGGTCGCCACCTGGCTGATGTGATCATGGATCTGCTGGATCTGGGTGACCACTTGATTGAGTGCCTCGAAGGCCTGCTCCGTGCCTTCAACCGTGCTCACCGAGCGGGCGATCCCCGTGCTCATCAACTGCTGGCTGCTGGTGACCTCGGTTTGCAGGCTGCCGATGAGCTGCCCTATCTCGTCGGTGGATGAGCGGGTCTTGTTGGCCAGCGCCCTCACCTCGTCCGCCACGACGGCAAAACCCCTGCCCATGTCGCCGGCCCGCGCCGCCTCGATGGCTGCGTTGAGGGCCAGCAGGTTGGTCTGTTCGGCAATGGCCCGGATCACATCGAGAATATGGCTGATATTGGTGCTGCGCTGGGCGACCTGGGCGACCGCCTTGTCGGCCTGATGCATGTCCTCGACCAGGGTATGGATCTCGTTGCGGGCCCTGCTCAAGGTCTGCTGGGCCGTGCTGACATGGTGGGTCGCCGCTTCAGACTCCTGCGCCGCCTGTTCCGCATAGCCCGCCACACTGACTGCCGTGGTGCTCATCTCGTGCATGGCGCTGACCACGCTCTCCAGCTCCAGGCTCTGATCATCCAGGCTGCTGCGCATGGCATCGGCCGTCTGTTTCATGCCCCTGGCCTGCTGATGCACCTGTTGCCCTATCTGCTTGCTGCCCTGCACCATGGCCCTCAGCTTGCCGAGGAAGGCATTGAGATGCCTGCCCAGCTCGATGAGCTCCTGGTGGGTGTCGATACGCATCTGCTGGGTCAGGTCGCCTTCATTGCTGGCGAGGTGGGAGACGTGGCGGCTGATGAGGGAGAGGGGCGCCGTGATGGTCTGGATGAACCAGACAAGCAGGCCCAGGGCCACCAGGGTGATGACAACGATGGCAACCAGCTGCTGCTGCTGGGTAGCCTGCAACAGGCTGCCGAGCTGCTGGCTGATGGTGTTGGCCTGGCTGAGGGCGAGGGCCTTGGGCACCTTGATCATCAGCCACCACTGGTTGTCGGCGGCCTCGATCCGTATGGGCTGCTGCAGGATGAAATCGCTGTCGGTATCGGCGGGGTGTCCATTCGGGGTAACCAGTCCGGCCTCTGTCAGGGGGCGCCCCAATTTGTCCGAATGGCGGTTGCTGCCGACGATGAAGCCCGTCTTGCTGACCAGGGTGACCTCGGCCTGGTTGTCATAGAGGCTCTTGCCTAGGTGCTCGGCCAGTTGCTGGAAGATGGGCAGGTTCATGTCGACCCCGGTGATCCCGGCAAACTTGCCATCTTTGAGGACGGGCACCGTCAGGCTGGTCATCAGCATCTTCTGGCCAGTGCTTATCTCGTAGAGGTAGGGTTCCATCAGGCAGGGGCGACGAGTCTCGCGACCGCAGAGATACCACTCGCTGTTGCGAATGCCGAATTCATTGCGCGAGGTGTCGAACTTGGCGTCACTGGTGGCGGCATCTATGGTCTGCTGCGCGATGTTTCCGTTCTGTTCCCGGGTGAAGTAGACCTCGAGACTGCCCTTGCCGGCAACCGAATGGCTGGCGCCCGTCTGCCAGTCGGCGTCCTGTCCGTCGTAACCGTTGGGTTCGAACTGGGCGTAGATGGAACTGATCCCGTTTGCCTGGCGCAGGCGGCTGCCAAGCAGCAGCTCCACTTGTGGGCGACTCAGCCGCTGGTCCGGCTGGGCCATGCTTCCTTCAAGCTGCGCCGCCATGCCGAGCGGTATCTGATAGGCCTGCTGCAACTGGTCTTCGATCTGCACTGCATACCGCTCTGCCTGGAATTGCAGGGAACGGGAAACCTCCTGCTCCAGGGCGCCACGGGTCTGCGCCATGATGTCATCGCGCAGGCCGTTCAGCGAGGAGGACTGTATCCATGTCATGGCGACGCCACTGGCGAGAAAAAGTCCCAGCGTGAGCAACAACAACTTGGTCTTGAGCGAACGTTGTTTCATTCGACAACTCCTTTTGGCAAGAATGACAACGATATGGTCGGAGCGGATCCTGACAGTTGTACTGTACTGGATTTGTTGATGGGTTTGTGCACGGCTTCTGGTTATAATTTTGGCCTTCCCGAGCGTTGATGGAACAGTCGCAATGAGCAATGCACTGAGCAGTATTCCGCCGGTAGTCGAGATGGACTACCCCTTCCCGGCCAAACCACAGCCCCTGACTCCCGAGCAGAAGGCGACCCTGATCGCCGAGATCAAGGTGCTGCTCGAGGCGCGCCAGGCCGTGCTGGTTGCCCATTACTACACGGATCCCGAGATCCAGGCCCTGGCAGAAGCCACCGGTGGCTTCGTGGGTGACTCCCTGGAGATGGCCCGCTTCGGTCGCGACCATGCGGCCCAGACCCTGATCGTGGCTGGTGTGCGCTTCATGGGAGAGACCTCCAAGATTCTGAGCCCCCACAAGCGGGTGCTGATGCCGACGCTGGAGGCCGAGTGCTCTCTTGATCTGGGTTGTCCCATCGACCAGTTCTCCGCCTTCTGCGATGCCCACCCCGATCACATCGTGGTGGTCTATGCCAATACCTCGGCAGCGGTGAAAGCACGGGCCGACTGGGTGGTCACCTCCAGCATTGCGCTGGAGATCGTCGAACATCTGGACAGTCAGGGTCACAAGATCATCTGGGGCCCGGACCGCCACCTCGGCGCCTACATCGAGAAGAAGACGGGGGCCGAGATGCTGCGCTGGCAGGGGCACTGCATCGTGCACGACGAGTTCAAGGCCAAGGCGCTGCGCGAGCTCAAGGCCCAGAACCCGGATGCCGCCGTGCTGGTGCACCCGGAGTCTCCGGCCTCCGTCATCGAACTGGCGGATGCGGTGGGTTCTACCAGCCAGCTCATCAAGGCCGCCAAAGAGCTGCCCCAGCAGAAACTGATCGTGGCGACCGATCGCGGCATCTTCTACAAGATGCAGCAGGCATGCCCGGAGAAAGAGATGGTGGAGGCGCCCACCGGTGGTGATGGTGCCACCTGCCGCAGCTGCGCCCACTGCCCCTGGATGGCGATGAACGGCCTGGTGGCAATCAAGGAGGCCCTGACCGACGGCGCCGAGCGTCACGAGATCCATGTGGATGAGGCACTGCGTCTCAAAGCGCTTGTCCCGCTCGACCGCATGCTGGATTTCGCCGCCGAGCTCAAGCTCAAGACCCAGGGCAACGCCTGACTGACGCTGATGGCAAGATGCAAAGAGGGCTCCCGCGGGAGCCCTCTTTATTTATCCGTCATCTGTATCGTCAGATGATGACGGTGGAGAAGCTGTGCTCCTCGTCGGGCGGGACGGTGATCCCGTCCTCGGCGGTGATGGCCGCCTCGACACAGAGCATGGTGCGATAACCGTTGTCACTCATGTCGGCCATGGCGCTGGCCCCTTCCTGCCAGGGGGTCCAGACCACCACGCTGTCGTGGTTGCCGTTGACCACCCGGGTGGTGCGCTCACCATCCTGCACGCTGACCATGGCATCGGGCTGGCGGTAGATGCGATCCATGGCTGCGGTGACGGTCAGCGCTCCCTGTTGCAGTTCGTTTCGGCCGGTCAGCTTGTCCAGATAGGGTTCGCCGAGGCCGGTCACGGTCACCGCTTCCGGCGCACTGATCTGCAGGTAGGTGTGCAGGGCGGCATTGTAGGTGAGCGCTGACTTGCCGGTGTTGCGGGTGGTCAGCACCAGGGAAAGCTCCTTGCCGACCAGTACGTCCAGCTCCAGCTCGAAGGCATGGGGCCAGAGTGTCCTGCTGGCATCGTTGTCACGCAGGGAGAGGTGGACGAGTGTGCCATCCCCGTGATCGGAGACCCCATCCAGCGTCCACAGGCAGTTGCGTGCGAAGCCATGAGCCGGCTTGCCGCTGCCAACGCGAGCGGGGGAGGGGCCGAACCAGGGCCAGCAGAGGGGAATGCCGCCGCGAATGGGCTTGCTGCCATCCAGTATCGCCTTGTCGCTGAGCCAGAGAGAGGCCGGCTCACTATGGCGTTGGTAACGCAGCACATGGGCGCCAAACAGGCTTATCTCGGCCCTGGCGTGCTCATTGTCTATGGTCAGCAGGGGCAGGCCATCCTGGCTCAGGGTGCAGTGGGCAGTCAGCGTACGTGTCGGTGTCATAAAGGCTCCAGTGCTCGGGGACATTCAGAAAGGGTCCGTGATTCAGAATACAAAAAGGCGGCCATTGGCCGCCTTTTTTCAAGCTACGCGATTGCGCATCCCAAATTACTTGGAGATGTGAGCGATCAGGTCCAGAACCTTGCTGGAGTAGCCCATTTCGTTGTCGTACCAGGAGACGACTTTCACGAAGGTCTTGTTCAGCTGGATACCAGCCTTGGCATCGAACACGGAAGTCTGACGCTCACCCAAGAAGTCGGTGGAAACCACTTCGTCTTCGGTGTAGCCCAGCACGCCCTTCATGGCGCCTTCGGAGGCAGCCTTCATGGCCTGGCAGATTTCAGCGTAGGACGCTTCTTTCTTCAGGTTGACGGTCAGGTCAACAACGGACACGTCCGGAGTCGGCACGCGGAAGGCCATGCCGGTCAGCTTGCCGTTCAGTTCCGGGATGACCACGCCAACAGCCTTGGCAGCACCGGTAGAGGACGGGATGATGTTCTGAGCCGCACCGCGGCCACCGCGCCAGTCTTTGGCAGACGGACCATCAACGGTCTTCTGGGTAGCAGTGGTAGCGTGAACGGTGGTCATCAGGCCGGATTCGATACCGAAGGTATCGTTCAGAACCTTGGCGATGGGGGCCAGGCAGTTGGTGGTGCAGGAAGCGTTGGAAACGATGTCCTGGCCAGCGTAGGAATCCTGGTTGACGCCCATGACGAACATCGGGGTAGCGTCTTTGGACGGACCGGTCAGTACGACTTTCTTGGCACCGGCAGCGATGTGCTTTCGAGCGGTTTCGTCGGTCAGGAACAGACCGGTTGCTTCGGCAACAACGTCAACACCGATTTCGCCCCATTTCAGGTTGGCCGGGTCACGTTCAGCGGTAACACGTACGGTTTTGCCGTTGACGATCAGGTTGCCGTCTTTGACTTCAACAGTGCCCTTGAAGCGACCGTGAGTGGAGTCGTACTTCAGCATGTAAGCCATGTAGTCAACGTCGATCAGGTCGTTGATACCAACCACTTCGATGTCAGCACGCTCAGCGGCCAGACGGAAAACGAAACGACCGATACGGCCAAAACCGTTAATACCTACTTTGATAGTCATAATTGGTTACCTAACTGTTCAGTAGTCAAAGAAAATTCCGTTTGTAAATTTACTAGAACTCCCTCGCGAGTCAACCAACAATCTGCGCGAAATTGCGCTATATCATGAAAAACTGTGAAATTTATTTTCGGTTTATGTAACTGGCTACCAACTTTTGTTGAATGCATCATCAGCAAAGTCGGTGGCAGAGAACAACAATAGTGCCTGCCCGGTCACACATCCAGCCGGGGAGATATGTAAAAATGTGCGCGGTTTAGCATGGCCAAAGAGCCACTGTTCAAATACCAACCAAAAAATTAATCACAAAATAGCGTAGACAGAATCCACAGCGGGAATTCTCAAACTATGACCACCCTGATTGAACAGCTGGCTGCCGCCAAAGGCATTGCCAGTGAGTATGTTGATGCCTGGGGCCAGCCGGCCCTGGTATCCGAAGAGAGCAAGGCCGCCATGCTGGGCGCCATGGGTTACCGCGTCGACGACGAGGCCGCCCTGACCGAGCAGCTGGAGCAGGAGCATCGCCAGCACTGGCTGCGGCCACTGGATCCCGTGATGGTGGTCCGCAGCGGCGAGCCCATCAGCCTCGAAGTCCGTCTGCCCATCGAATTCGTCAACGACGCCCTCACCTGGCAGCTCCAGCAGGAGCAGGGTGCCGTGCTGTCCGGTCAATTCACTCCCATCGAGGGTGAGCTGGTCGGGGTGGCCGAGTTCGAGGAGATGGAGTGCCAGGCCTATCGCGTCACCCTGGATGTCCAGCCGGCGCTGGGTTATCACCAGCTCATCCTGCTCGAAGAGGGCAATGACGAGCCGCTGGCCACCATGCGTCTCATCGTCGCCCCCAAGTCCTGCTACAAGCAGGCGCCCATCGCCAATGGTCGCAAGGTGTGGGGCCCGAGCGTGCAGCTCTACTGCCTGCGCAGCCGCCACAACTGGGGCATCGGCGACTTCAGCGATCTCGGTCAGCTGGTGGAGAAAGCCGCCGCCTGGGGCGCCCACTTCGTCGGCCTCAACCCCATTCATGCTCTCTATCCGGCCAACCCGGAGAGCGCCAGCCCCTACAGCCCCTCTTCCCGTCGCTGGCTCAACGTCGCCTATATCGATGTGGAGGCGGTGCCCGAATTCCTGAGCAACGATCGCCTGAAGGCGGAGGTGGCGAGCCCGGCCTTCCAGCAGCACCTCACCTCCCTGCGGGTCAAGGACAACGTGGACTACACCGGCGTCATCCAGACCAAGATCGGCATGCTGCGCCAGGTGTTCGACCAGGCCAGCTTCAGCGCCGAGCGCCAGGCTGCGTTCGATGCCTTCGTGGCCGCCGGTGGCGACAGCCTGCAACAGCAGGCGGCGTTCGATGCCCTGCAGGCCCACTTCTATGCCAAGAGCGACAACGCCTGGGGCTGGCCGGTCTGGCCTGAGCAGTTCCGTGACTACCACAACCCGGCCGTTGCCGCCTGGATGGCCGAGCACAACCAGGACGTGGCCTTCTACCTCTACCTGCAGTTCCTGGCCGACGAGCAGCTGGCCCAGGCCGATGCCCGCGCCAAGGCCGCCGGCATGGTGATGGGGATCTACCGGGATCTGGCGGTGGGTGTCTCCGAAGGCTCCACCGAGATCTGGGCGAACCGGGATCTCTACTGCCCGAAAGCCTCGGTCGGTGCGCCGCCCGACATTCTCGGCCCCCTCGGCCAGAACTGGGGCCTGCCCCCCATGAACCCGAACCAGCTGTTCGAGGCGGCCTACCAGCCCATGGTGGATCTGTTCCGCGCCAACATGCGCTCCTGCGGTGCCCTGCGTATCGACCACGTGATGGCCTTGCTGCGCCTGTGGTGGGTGCCGCCCGGAGAGTCCGCCGCCAAGGGTGCCTACATCTATTACCCGGTCAACGACCTGCTGGGGATCCTGGCCCTCGAATCCCACCGCAACCAGTGCCTGCTGATCGGCGAGGATCTCGGCACAGTGCCGGAGGGGATCGACGTGACCCTGAAGGAGAACGGCGTCCACTCCTACAAGGTGTTCTTCTTCGAGCGCTCCAAGGACGATGGCGGCTTCATCTCCCCGGCCCACTACGCCGAGCAGGCGATGTCGGCCCTGACCACTCACGACATGCCGACCCTCAAGGGCTTCTGGCATTGCGACGATCTGGCGTTGGGACGCGAACTGGGCCTGTATCCGGATGAAGAGGTGCTCAAGACCCTGTATGCTGATCGCCACCAGGCCAAGCAGCGGATCCTTGACAGCCTGCATGCCCATGGGGTCATCTCTGGCAATATCAGCCACGACGTGAACTGGGTCGGCATGAACACCGAGCTCAACCACGGTCTGCAACTGCACATGTCCCGCGGCAGCTGTGCCCTGTTCAGCACCCAGCTGGAAGACTGGCTGGAGATGGACAAGCCGGTCAACGTGCCGGGCACCAGTTACGAATACCCCAACTGGCGTCGCAAGCTCTCCCGGGATCTGGAGGATATTTTCGCCGATGAGGCGCTCAAGAATCTGGCGGGCAAGATGAGCCGGGCCCGTGACGAGGCCAGCCGTTGAGCCTTAATCGCCAACATGTGACTCACTTTCATCCGCTTCGGCCCAGGCCGAAGCGGATGTTCAGCCATCAAAGGAAATGTCGATGCCCGTTGAACGTTTGGTTGCCGCCCGCTGTGCCGATCCCTTCTCCCATCTAGGCCTGCTGGCCAATCCGGATGGGCCAGGCCTGAAACTCACCGCCTGGTTGCCCGATGCGCTCGAGGTCCGGGTCAGAGACCTCAAGTCAGGCAAGATAGTTGCCACCCTGACTGCCGCTGACGAAGCGGGCCTCTTTGAAACTGTTTTCACCCGCCGCAAGAATCCCTTTCCCTACCAGCTCATCGCCAGCTACGCCGACGCCAGTGCCGACATCATAGACCCCTACCAGTTCCAGGCCGCCGCCTGGGAAGGGTTGGCGGAGCTGACCTGGCAACCGGAAAACCTCTACCACACCCTAGGTGCACAACTGCGCACAGTGGAGCACCTCGGCCAGCAGGTGGAGGGGGTGCGCTTCGCCGTCTATGCGCCGAGCGCCACCGCGGTGAGCCTCATAGGCGACTTCAACTTCTGGGATGGCCGTCGCCACCCCATGCAGCGCAGCCAGTGCGGTCACTGGGTGCTGTTCGTGCCGGGGCTCAAGGCCGGGGATCGCTACAAGTTCGAGCTCAAAGACCCCATGGGCAACCGGCTGCCCCACAAGAGCGACCCGGTGGGTTTCTACTGCGAGCAGTACCCCTCGTTCGCCTCCGTGGTCTATGACCACGATCAGTACCAGTGGCAGGATGCCGCCTGGCGCGAGAGCCAACGCAACGACAAGCTGGAGCAGCCGCTCTCCATCTACGAGCTGCACGTGGGCTCCTGGAAGCGCCACCCCAACGGCGACAGCCTGAACTGGCGCGAGCTGGCGGTGGAACTGGTGAACTACATCAAGGAGATGGAGTATACCCACATCGAGCTGCTGCCGGTCTCCGAGCACCCGTTCAGCGGCTCCTGGGGCTACCAGCCGGTGGGCATGTTCTCCCCCACCAGTCGCTACGGCAGCGCCGACGACTTCAAATACTTCGTGGACCAGTGCCACCAGGCCGGGATCGGCGTCATCCTCGACTGGGTGCCCGCCCACTTCCCGTCCGACGCCCACGGCCTGGCCCGCTTCGACGGCACCCCGCTCTACGAGTACGAGGATCCGCGCCGTGGCTGGCACCCGGACTGGAACTCCTACATTTATGACTTCGGTCGCGATACCGTGCGCCAGTTCCTGGTGGCGAGCGCTCTGTTCTGGCTCGACAAGTTCCACGTCGACGGCCTGCGGGTGGATGCGGTCGCCTCCATGCTCTATCTGGACTACTCCCGCAACGCCGGCGAGTGGGTGCCGAACGTCGATGGCGGCAACCACAACTACGAGGCAATCAGCCTCTTGAAGTGGACCAACGAGGAGGTGTACGGCAAGTACCCCCATGCCATGACCATCGCCGAGGAGTCCACCGCCTTCGCCGGGGTTTCCCGTCCCACCTTCCTCGGCGGCCTGGGTTTTGGCTTCAAGTGGAATATGGGCTGGATGCACGACACCCTCAGCTACATGCAGAAGGAGCCCATCCACCGCCGTTACCACCACAACGACATGACCTTCTCCATGGTGTACCACTATGACGAGAACTTCATCCTGTCCCTCTCCCACGACGAGGTGGTCCACGGCAAGCACTCCCTGCTCTACAAGATGCCCGGCGACGAGTGGCAGCAGGCCGCGAACCTGCGCGCCTACATGGGCTTCATGTATGCCCACCCCGGCAAGAAGCTGAACTTCATGGGTACCGAGATCGCCCAGAGCAATGAGTGGAACCACGACGCCCAGCTGCCCTGGCACCTGTTGCAGTATCCCAAGCACGGCGGCCAGCAGCGGCTGATCCGGGATCTCAACCACCTCTATCGTCACGAGGCTGCCTTGTATCAGGCCGATTATGAACAGGCCGGTTTCCGCTGGCTGGATCACAACGACGCCGACAACAGCATCTTCGCTTGGCTACGGGCGGACAAGCTGGGGGCGCATCCCCTGATGGTGGCCTGCAACTTCACCCCGGTGCCTCGGGTCGGCTATCGCCTCGGGGTGCCGGCGGCCGGCCACTATCGGGTGGTGCTCAACACCGACAGCGAGCATTACTGGGGCAGCAACTATGATGTGGGTCTGGTCTTCGTCGCCGAGCCGACGCCCTGGCAGGGCATGGCGCACAGCATAGTGCTGGATCTGCCGCCGCTCGCGACCTTGTTCATCAAACAGGAGTCTTGATGTTCGCAATGGAAAACGGGGTGGATCACCCGCTGGGCGCCCGGCTCGACGAGACGGGCTGCCACTTCTGCGTCTGGGCACCGCAATCGGACAAGGTGGAGCTCTGCCTGTTCGACGAAGAGGAGCAGGAGCAGGCCCGGCTGGCCCTGCCCGGCCGGCGAGGCCAGTACTGGTTCGGCCATGTGCGCGGCGTCAAGGCCGGTCAGCGCTACGGTTATCGGGTCCATGGCAGCCCCCAGGACGGCCTGTTGTTCGACCCGGACAAGCTGCTGATCGACCCCTATGCCAGGGCACTGAGCCGTCCTACCTACTGGGACGACGCCCTCTATCAGGGGGACAGCGCGGCCATGGTGGCCAAGTCCGTGGTGGTGGACGATGCCTTCGACTGGCAGGGGGTCGGCAAGCCCGGCATCCCGCCCGAGCGGGTCGTGCTCTACGAGACCCACGTCAAGGGCTTCACCCGCCAGCACCCCGGGATCCCCAAGGAGCTGCAGGGCACCTATCTGGGCATCAGCCACCCGCTGATGATCGAGCACCTGCAGTCGCTGGGGGTCACCTCGGTGCAGCTGATGCCGGTGGCGGCCTTCATGTCCGAGCCCAGGCTCGAGCAGCTCGGGCTCACCAATTACTGGGGCTACAACCCCATCGCCTTCTTCGCCCCCGAGCCGCGCTACGCGGCGAAGGAGGCGGTAACCGAGTTCAAGACCATGGTGCGGGAGCTGCACCGGGCCGGGATCGAGGTGATCCTGGACGTGGTCTACAACCACACCGCGGAATCCGGCTTCGACGGCCCCATGCTGTCGTTCAAGGGGTTCGACAACGCGGGCTACTACGCCTTCGAGTCGGGGGCCCACGGGCCGGACTACCACCGTCACGCCAACGTCACCGGCTGTGGCAACAGCGTCAATCTGGATCATCCCAACACCCTGCGGCTGGTGCTCGACGCCCTGCGCTACTGGGTCACCGAGATGCAGGTGGACGGTTTCCGCTTCGATCTGGCGGTGACTCTGGCGCGGGAGGCGGGGGAGTTCGATCCCATGAGCGCCTTCTTCAAGGCCATGATGGCGGATCCCGTGCTGGCGCGGGTCAGGCTCATCGCCGAGCCCTGGGACATCGGCCCCTTTGGCTATCGTCTCAGCCAGTTCCCGAGCCAGTGGCTGGAGATCAACGATCGCTATCGCGACACGGTGCGCGCCTTCTGGCGCGGCGACGCGGGCAAGATGGGGGACTTCGCCACCCGGCTGGTGGGCTCGCGGGATCTCTTCCCGAAGAACTGGCGCGCCCCCCACACCAGCGTCAACTACCTCTGCTATCACGACGGCTTCACCCTGGAGGATCTGGTCTCCTACAACCAGCGCCACAACCAGGCCAACGGCGAGGACAATAGAGACGGCCACGGTCACAACCTCTCCCATAACCACGGGGTGGAGGGGCCGACGCTCGACCCCAGGGTGAACAACCTGCGCCAGCAGCAGAAGCGCAACCTGATCGCCACCCTGCTGCTCTCCCAGGGGACGCCGCACTTCCTCGCCGGGGATGAGATGGGCCGCAGCCAGCTTGGCAACAACAACGCCTACTGCCAGGACAACCAGATCAGCTGGGTCAACTGGCAGTTGCGCCCGGAGGACGAGCGGCTGCTCGCCTTCACTCGCCAGATGATGGCGCTGCGGGCGGAATCCGGGGTCTTCTCCAACCTGCAGCTGAGCGACGACAGCTGGAATGGCAAGGCGACCAGCTGCCACCAGGTCAACTGGTACCACCCGGACGGCCACCAGCTCACCGATCAGGACTGGCATGCCCCCATGGGTCAGGCGTTCGCCATGGACATCGGCATGATCGGCTGCACCGGCGAGCGCTGGTTCGTGCTGTTCAACGCCAGCGATTACGACATCCAGTTCCGCCTGCCACCGCCGGGGGAGGGGATGGAGTGGATCCAGACCATAGACACCGCCACCAACGACGGCCTGCCCTTCCTGCCGGACGACATCAAGCGGCAGGTGGCGGTCGGGCGCGCCCACTCCCTCAAGCTGCTGGAGCGGGTCGCCCTGCCGGCGGTGGCCCTGGCCAGGGAGGGGGTAGTCGCCACGCAGGATGTTGCCGCCGTGTTGCCAACGGGATCACAGTTCCCGCTGGCAGGGTAGAGTGAAACGGCCTGACTCGGTATGCTGGTCACCGCTACACATGGCAAGGAGTCCATATGAATGGCAATAATCCTGGACGGTTGCGTAGCAATCCCGAGAACCGCGCAGTTTCATATCTGCCCGGTCAGCATGACGAGGAGTCAGTATGAGCGGTAACAATCCCGAGCAGTGGCGCAGCAAGTTGAGCGCCGAGCAGTTTCACGTCTGCTGGGAGAAGGGGACCGAGCGGCCCTACAGCGGTACCCTGCTGCACAACCGCAAGAGCGGCGACTACCTGTGCGTCTGCTGCAAGAGCGTGCTGTTCCACTCGGATGCCAAGTTTGACTCGGGCTGCGGCTGGCCCTCGTTCGATCGGGCCATCGAGGGGACTGTGACCTACACCGAGGACAACAGCCACGGCATGAAGCGGGTGGAGATCACCTGCCGTCAGTGTGGCTCTCACCTGGGTCACGTCTTCCCGGACGGGCCGACCGAGACCGGCCAGCGCTACTGCGTCAACAGCCTGAGCCTGGATTTCGAGCCCGACGCCTGATCCCCGACACGACCAGCGGCGCCTCCCTTCGGAGGCGCCGCTTTTTTATCTCCCCCTGTCAGGTGCCGGGCTATGCCAGCGGCAGGTAGATGTCGGTGACCAGCTCATGGGTGGGCACCTCGTGTACAAAGTTGTGGTAGTGGAAGAAGAGCGGAAAATCCCGCAGCTCTTCGCCGCTGGCGGGCAGCCAGTCGCGGTAGAGCGCCCGGGCACAGTCGGCCAGGAGGTCGTGGGAGCCGTGGTGGCGTACCACGGCGCAGCGCCCGGCCGGGATGAGGGCATTCTTCACGCCCCACTCATTGTCCTCGGCGACGGGGGCCTCGACGCTGCCACAGAGGGTAAAGCGAAACGCCGCACCCTCCGTCGTGGCGGGGTCGTCCGGCGCCAGGCCATAGGTCCGGCTGGTGGCGACCGGGGAGCCGCCCGTGGCCTTGCGCCACTGGATGAAGCGCGCCGCGGTGTCGTTGATGCGCTCGGGCAGGCCCTGATGGGTCAGGGCGGCGACGGCGGTCTGCGGGAACTGGATGATGTCGACTCGCATGGGGTCAATCCTCTTTGTGGGGGGCCGTGGCAGGCAGCGATGCCAGCTGGCCCAGTCCGGGTGCTGCCTGAACTGGCTGGGCGTCAGGCCGAACGTCTGCTTGAAGGCGCGACTGAAAGATTCGCCATGCTGGAAGCCGGCATCGAGGGCGATATCAGTCACCTTGTCCAGAGGAGCGAATGCCAACCGGTAAGAGGCTCGCTTCAGCCGCAGCAGCTGGATGTAACGCCCCAGCGGCACGCCGCAGTAAGCGGCAAATTGCCGATGAAAGTGAAAGGGCGAGAAGTGCGCCACGGCGCTGAGCTGCTCCAGCGACAGGTCGTCGTCGAGATGGCGCTCGATGTGCTCTGTCACCGTTTGAAAGCGTCGGCGGTAGGCCTCTGTCTGGTTGTGATCCATGGTCTCTCCTCTGTGCTGCCCACTATCGGCCAACGGGCCCGAGCTGTCCTGACGGATCTTGCTCTCTTTGCCTCCCCTCGGGGATAAGAGCCATGACCGCCAGCCCGGCGGGCGCTGCCTGACTTGTCGCGGGTTCGTCAGGCCAGCAGCAGGGCTGCCCCCGTCAGCAGGGCGGCGAGGGGCAGAACGGGGAGCCGTGGCACCCGCAGCAGGTAGAAGCCGACGGCGGCCAGCGCCAGATCGGTGGGGGAAAGCACGGCGCTCTGCCACACCGGCTGATAGAGGGCCGCCAGCAGCAGCCCCACCACGGCGGCGTTGATGCCGGCCACGGCCCCCGCCAGACGGGGGCGGGCCAGCCAGTGCTGCCAGCAGGGGCCCAGCGCCCAGAGCAGCAAGAAACCCGGCAGGAAGAGCGCCAGGGTCGCCAGCAGCGCTCCGATGAGGGGAGTGGCGGGCAGCAGCACGGCGCCCAGGTAGGTGGCCAGGGTGAACATGGGGCCGGGTACCAGCTGGGCCAGGCCGTAGCCGGTCAGGAACTGCTGCTCGCTCAGGTGGTGACCCAGGCTCTCCTGCAACAGGGGCAGCACCACGTGACCACCGCCAAACACCAGGCTGCCTGCCCGGTAAAAGTCGGCCAGCAACTGGCTGACGGGGCCGCTCGTCACCAGGGGCAGGCCGACGAACAGCAGGGCGAACAGCAGCAGGGTCGGCCAGTGAGGCTGGCGAGCCGGAGTGGACGCGAGGCCCTGACTCCCCGGGTGCGGCTCGCGCAAGGCACAGAGCAGGGCCGCGCCGAGCAGCGTGGCGACCTGGGTCAGAAGACCGGGGGCGCACCAGAGGGCGGCGGCGGTTGCCACCATGACGCCCTGTTGCAGCGCCGTCTTGCAGAACTGGCGGCTCATGGTGAGCACCGCATCCGCCACCACGACGAGCGCCAGCAGCTTGAGGCCGTGCAGGGCGGCGTCCAGCCAGAAGTTGCCCGCAAGCTGACCTAGACCGACGGCGGCCGCCAGCAACAGCAGGAAGGAGGGGAGGGTAAAGCCGACGAAGGCGGCCAGGGCGCCGCCGATGCCGGCACGGTGGCGGCCGATGGCAAAGCCGAGCTGGCTGGAGGCCGGACCCGGCAGCAGTTGGCACAGGGCCAGCAATTGGGCGAACTCCCCCTGGTTCAGCCAGCCCAGCCGCTGGACAAAGGTGCGCTGAAAATAGCCGATATGGGCGGCCGGCCCGCCGAAGCTGATGCACCCCAGCCACAAGAACTGCACGAATACCTGTCCCATCTTCCCCTCCTCGTCATCATCCTGGCCCGGATAATATGACAAAAAAGTGACGGTTTGGTGACGGTACGCCCTCCCGCGCTGCCTGCCATCAACAGGGGCTGGCGGGGTGGCGGGTCGCCTCCGCCAGCAGACGAGAGGTACCGGTATTACGTGCGGCAGCCTGCCGGTGAGGGTCAGGGGGCAGGTTGTGGCTGGGGCAGGTAGCATTGTCCCGCCAGCCAGCAGGCGATGGACTGGCGACTGGCATCGAAGTGAGGCTCGGGCAGAGTGTGCGGGTCGCACCAGATCCAGCCCTCGCATTTTTCCGGCTCCAGCAGTTGCGGCTCCCCGTCCACATCTGCCAGCAGGGTGACCGAGATGTAGTGCAGGCCGCTCTCGCGCCAGGTCTCCAGGTTGTTGGTGACGGCGATGACGCGAGGCTGGCGGATGACGAAGCCGGTCTCTTCCGCCACCTCCCGGATGGCTGCCGACTCGAAGGTTTCCCCCAATTCCAGATGACCACCTGCGATGGACCAATAGGGGGCATGGCTGCCCTTGCGCTTGCCAAGCAGTACCTGGCCCTGGCCATTGGTGAGAATGACGCCGACACCGACGCGGGGATAGGGGGTAGACATAGGGGAGGCTCCTTGCTGAGACGGCGGGGTGCGCCAGGGAAAACGGGCCCACCTTAGGGGGGATGGGCCCGTTGTGCAAGCCGCCTGTTCAAGGGGGATCGGATGCCGATTCTCCATCGCTTAAATGGATGGGTATGGCGAAATTCTATCTGTTAAACAGATGGAAAACGCCCCCGGATCAGGGCAGTCTGACCAGCATCTTGCCGGTATTGCGGCCCTGGAACAGTCCGATAAAGGCTTGCGGCATGCTGGCCAGCCCCTCGCTTACGGTCTCCTCGGCCTGGAGGGTGCCCGCCTCGAAGGCCGGCATGGCCTCGGCCAGGAATTCCCCGTAGTGCTGCCAGTGATCGGAGACCAGCAGCCCCTGCATCAGGATACGCTTGCGGATCACCTGGGAGAGGTTGCGCGGGCCGCTGGCCTGGCCGTTGCTGTTGTACTGCTCGATGAGGCCGCACAGCACGATGCGCCCGTGCACCACCAGGTGGTTGAGGGCGGCATCCAGCATGGCGCCCCCCACGTTCTCGAAGTAGACGTGGATGCCTTCGGGGGCGAGGCGGGCCAGCTCGGCGTCGAGATCCGGGGTCTCCCGGTAGTTGATCACCGCATCGGCTCCCAGAGTCTTGAGGTAGGCGACCTTGTCGGCCGAGCCGGTGGAGCCGATGACCCTGGCCCCCGCCTGCTTGGCGAGCTGGACCGCCATGGTGCCGACCGCCCCGGAGGCTGCCGAGACCAGCAGGGTTTCACCGGCCTTCAGGTGTGCCACCTTGTGCAGCCCCGCCCAGGCGGTCATGCCCGGCATGCCGAGGGCGCCGAGGAAGCGCTGGGGCGGCAGGGTGGTGTCGGGCAGGCGGGTGAGCTGGGCGGCGTTTGCCACGAAGGCATCCCGCCAGCCCAGCATGCTGCTCACCTTGTCCCCCACCTTGAAATCGGGATGGCGCGATGCCTGTACCGTGCCGATGGCGCCGCCGTCGAGGGGACCGTTGAGGGGGAAGGGAGGAACGTAGCTTTTGGCCTCGCTCATGCGGCCGCGCATGTAGGGGTCCACCGACAGCCACTGGTTGGCGACCTGCACCTCTCCCTCCTGCAGGGCGGGCAGGGGCACGTCCCGGAGGGCGAAGTCCTCCAGGGTGGGGAGACCGGTGGGGCGACGCAGCAGTTGGATTTGATGGCTGATGGCATTCATGGGCATTCTCCGGCAGTGGGGCCGCGCGTCGGGCAGCGGCCTGGTATTTTTGTTTGTGTGCAAACTAAAATCAGGGTAGTCCTGAACGCGGAGGCTGGCAACTGTTTTGTGTGCAAACTATTCAGCCCCGAAGTTGATGGGGTATACTGCCCCCCTTGTCGTCAGCGAGGTCCTCCATGAGCGAATTGAAAAAGCAGGTCTGTTTTGCCCTCTACAGCGCCTCCAATGCGGTGATGCGTGCCTATCGGCCGCTGCTGGACAAGCTGGATCTCACCTATACCCAGTACCTGGTGATGCTCTCGCTCTGGGCCCGGGACGAGGTCAGCCTCAAGGAGATAGGGCAGGAGACCGGACTGGATGCGGGCACCCTGACCCCCATCGTCAAGCGGCTGGAGAGCAAGGGGTGGCTGACCCGCACCGTCTCCCACGAAGATGAGCGGCAAAAGTGCATCAGCCTGACCGAGGCGGGACGCCAGTTGCAGCAGGAGGTCAGGGAGTGCTGTCTGGCGGACAGCTTGCGCAACCAGGTGGATCTGGCCGATGCTGAGTTGGCCCAGCTCAAGCAGCTTTGCGATCGCGTGGCGGCGCAGCTGGGGCGCTGATCCCTTTCCCCGTCAGGAGTGACCCGATGAAACCCATGCAATCCCTGCTCCCTCTGTTTGCCATCCTGCTGTGCGCCTGCGCCTATACCTCCTATCCCCGTTCCGAGTTGCAGATCGACGATGCCGATGCCTGGCAGGCCATCTGCAAGGACGGGGTCCGGGTGCGGGCGGTCACCGACGAGGGGATCTGTGCGGATCACCGCGGGGTGGCCATGTGGACAAATAAACCAAGGGCTGCACGGATGGCAGAAGAAGCGGCCAAGTAGTGTGACCTGTACGACATAAAATGACATGACCGGCCATGGAGCCGGTTTTTTTCGCGATCTTGCCAGCACTTTGGCACCTTGTTCATGGTGCACTCATTTTTCTCTTCCCATACTGGCCCTCAAGGTAGCAAACTAACAGGAGAGAGAGATGCAATCATCCATCGTCGGGCTCTCCATTCTGTGGGGGCTGGCCAGCTTTGGTGTTCAGGGGGATTTCATCGAGAGCCGTGATACCGCCTCCCCCTCCTGGCAGGCCGAGTCCAGAGTGGAGATGGAAGGGTACTTGATGGAGTCGTTGGGAGCCGATCTCTGGGTGTTCGACAACGGCAGCGAGAGCCTGGAAATCTCTCTGCCCAAAGGGCAGTGGGTGTCGACCGGTGAGCGGCTGCGGCTGCGCGGCGAACCCCTGCAGGAGCAGAGCGGCTGGTTGCTGCAGGTGCAGGACGTCAGCCAGGTCGAGGCATGACCAGGCGTCCACCACCTGGCGGCGCGATGGCGCCCGGGGGCTGTGTTGACCGCGAATGCCCTTGATAGCAGAGACAAGAAGAGGAGGCCCTGGCCTCCTCTTGCTTTTGGTGCTCCCCGGATGCGGGGTGGGTTGTCAGCCCAGGTGGTTGAGCGGCAGGGCGGTCTTGTGTTTGATGCGGCGCAGCACGAAGCTCGAACGCACCCCGGTCACGCCGGAGATGTGGGTCAGCTTGTCCAGCAGGAAGTGCTGGTAGTGCTCCATGTCCCGCACCACCACCTTGAGCTGGTAATCCGCATCGTTGCCGGTGATGAGGTCGCACTCCAGCACCTCGGGCAGATCCTTGACGGCGCGATCGAAGTTCTCGAACCGCTCCGGAGTGTGCCTGTCCATGGAGATGTGAATGTAGGCGGTGAGGGTCAGCCCCAGCTGGCGGGCATTGAGCAGGGTGACATGGGTATCGATGAGACCGGCATCCTCCAGCGCCTTGACCCGGCGCGAGCAGGGGGAGGGGGAGAGCCCGACCAGCTCGGCCAGCTCCAGGTTGCTGATGCGGCCATTTTCCTGCATCAGCTCCAGAATATGCCTGTCTATACGATCAAGTTTCAGCATTCTCCGTACCTCTTCGCAATTACTAATCCACTTTTCCTAGATTAAGGGTGAACTATTGCAAAAACAACTGAAAATACCTGCTACTTCACAACCACTCACCGCATCGCGGGGAGTACCATGGTTACATCTTCCGGTGGCAAGACAGGCGCCCGACCAGGCACCTGTGGTGAAGGACCTTACCGGGTCAAGAGCCCCATCAGCCGTTCGACCTTATCGGGAAACAACGGGCTGGAACGAGAGCACCCCCTCCCCGAAGGCAACAAAGCAGGCATCCCGGCGCCTGCTTTGTTGTTTTTGCGTTCCGCCCGCTCAGGGGCGGGGCGGCCGGATGCGATAGAGACAGCGGCTGTCCCCCTCCAGCAGATACTGCTCCCGCTCCACCTCGGCCGGCGCCAGCAACCGGCGAAACAGCGCCAGCTCGCTGCGGCAAAAGCCCCGACAGGCCCTGGCCGCACTGCAGATGGGGCAGTGACTCTCCCACCACAGCCAGCTGCCGTCCTCCTCCTGCGACATGTCCGCCATATACCCCTCCTGGGTGCGCAGCGCCTTGAGCGTCATCAGCCTGTCTGCCAGCGCCGGCTGGGTTAGCCTGGATTCATAGCGTGCCTGCATCTGCTGCTCCCGCCGCGTGATGAGCTGCTCCATGCCCGCGTCGCCAAACACCTGCCGGATGTCGTCGATCAGTTGCAGGGTCAGATCGCCATGGGTGTCGGGGAAGCGTTGCCAGGCCTGGTCGGTGAGGTGCCACAGGCGCACCGGGCGACCACGGCCGCGGGCCTCGTCACTAAACCCCACCCAGCCCTCGGACTCCAGGGCCATCAGGTGCTGGCGCGCCCCCATGGACGTCATCTGCAACTGGTCGCCGAGTTCGGCGGCGCTCTGGGGGCCGCGGGTTTTCAGCAGATAGAGGATCTTGTCGGTACTGGCGTTCATGGGGGCTCCGGTGGTGGGTATCGGTGCGGTGACTGCCTGGATGAGGTCATTATGGGTAGCAGGGCGATTTAAATCAACAATATGCTTTACTTAATGGACGACCCCTCACAATATAAATAAACCGATAACTTTATTTAATGAGGCGAAGATGGAAGGGATCAAGGGACAGGTGACCCTCTGGGTATTGGTGATGACGGTGACGCTGGCGGTGGCGGGATTCAGCCTGCCTTCCCCCGTCCTGGCGCCGCTGCTGCTGGATCCGGTCCAGGGCATGCTGACGCCACAGGCGTCGGACTGGAGCCGCAAGGTGTGGCTTGGCGTCATCATGGGGCTCTATCCGTTGTTTCAACTGCTGGGGGCCCCCTTGCTTGGCCGTCTCTCCGATCGCCATGGGCGCAAGCCGGTGCTGACCCTCTGTCTGGTGGGGGTGCTGGCGGGGTATGTGCTGATGGCCCTCGGCATCGCCTGGCGTTCCCTGCCGCTCTTGCTGCTGAGCCGGGTGGTGGAGGGCTTCTTCAACGGCGACATCGCCATCGTGCAGGCGATGGCGGCGGACATGAGCACGGCCAGGACCAAGGCACGCAACTTCGCCCGCATCAACATCGGCATGAACCTGGGCTGGGTGGTGGGCCCCATGATCGGAGGCTATGCGGCCGTGGTCTCGGGAGATTACAGTCTGGCGGCCTGGCTGGCGGTGGGGATGACGGTGATCAACCTGCTGCTGGTGCTCTGGCTGCTGCCCAATCGTCCCCCGGTGCCGGCGACCCGGGATGAGGTTCCTCTCTCGACCCGCCAATTGCTGTTGCAACCTCGTCTCCTGCCCTACTTTGCCCTGACCCTGGCAAGCTACGGGGCGGTACAGCTCTACTTCACCTACTTCAATGTCTGGCTGGTGGAGCGGCTGGCATGGGATCCGGTGCAACTGGCCCAGGCCGCCGTGCTGGTGAGCGTGCCCATGATGCTGGGCTCCTGGATCGGTGAGCAGCTGGCACGGCACTGGCGCGGCAGCTCCCTTGGCATCGTCGGCCACCTGGTGATGGCGGCGGGCATGCTGATGTTCATCCTGCCGACCCAGTGGTGGGGGCTCGCGCTCACCTTCATCCCGGCCGGCATCGGCATGAGTCTGGGGGAGCTGGCCACCTCGGTGGCGGTCTCCAACCGCAGCCATGCCAGCCAGCAGGGGCAGGCGATGGGGCTCTACCGCGGTCTGGCGGTGGGCAGCGAGATCCTGGCGGTGGTGCTGGGCAGCCTGGTGCTGCTGGCGGGGACCGAGTGGCCCTTCTACCTGGCCGGCCTCTGCGGCGTGATCTGTGCCCTCGGTTTCTACGGATTGCGCAGACGGGCGGACAGGCGAAACGCCGTGGCCGGGTGCGCCGAGGCGGGCTGACGAAGGGCGCGGGGATCACAGTTCGGCGACGGGATGGCGGGCCGGACTTGCATCGCGGCGCCGAGTCTGGGACGGTATGGCTCTTTGCTCCGCTGTTCCCGCCCCCCGGCGAGCGCGTCTCCCATCATGGGCCTTGTGATGCCCAGTCCGCATTCCCGGCGGTGAGATGTGTCGTCATGGCACTGGAAACGGGAGGGATGGCGCCGCACCCGTCTCGACATTCCTGGAGGTGATATGAGTCGTTATCAGGCCATTGCATTGGACATGGACGGCACCCTGCTGAACCGGGATCACAAGATCTCGTCCGCTACCCGGGCGGCCCTGGCCCAGGCCCGGGCCCACGACATCAAGGTGCTGCTGGTGACGGGTCGCCACTTCATGACGGCCCGTCCCTTCCACCACGAGCTGGCCCTCGACACCCCCATCATCTGCAGCAACGGCGCCTACCTCTATGATCCGGTGCAGGAGAGGATCCTCGCCGGGGATCCCCTGGCCGTGGCGCCTCTCACCACCCTGCTGGAGGAGGTGCAGGCCCAGCAGATGGGGGCGCTGTTCCACCTGGGGGACGGCATCGGCTACCTGGGCTGCGAGGAGCACGTGGGCCGGATGCGGCGCTGGTCGGCAACCCAGCCGGATCACCTCAAGGTCTCCCTGCTGCCCGCCGAGGATATCGAGTCCTGGTTGCAGTCCCCCATCTGGAAGCTGGAGTTGTTCAACCAGGATCCCGGCCGGTTGCACCGTTTCGTCGGGGAGGTGGTGGAGAGACTGCCCTTCACCCGTGACTGGGCGGCCCCCTATGCGGTGGAGCTGGTGCAGCCAGGTTGCAGCAAGGGCAACCGGCTGGCCCAGTGGGCGGCGAGGGAGGGGATCGCTATGGAGAACCTGGTGGCCTTTGGCGACAACAACAACGACATCAGCATGTTCGAGCAGGTGGGGCTGGCGGTGGCCATGGGCAATGCGGCGCCCCAGATCCAGGCCCATGCAGACCGGGTCACCGCGGATCACAACGAGGATGGCATCGCCCTGGCGTTGCAGCGCTGGGTCCTGCCCGCCTGAGGGGAAAAACAGTCTGCGGCATAAACAGAAAGGGGCCATGTCGGCCCCTTTTTGTCAGCTCCCGAAGGAGAACTGGATCACCCGATCCGGGAAGCGCAGCCGGTTATAGTCCCGGTACACCCCTTCGTAGTGACGGATGGCGCGCTCGCGCTGGGCACGGTAGTAGTCGCGCTGGCGGCTGTCGCTCTCGCCCCGGATCTGCTGATCCAGCTGGTGGATGCTCCGCTCGGTGCGTTCCAGCTCCTGCTGCAATTCGCCGAGGCGCTGCTCCAGCAGGTACTCCTTGCGGCCGCGCTCGAACTGGGTGAGGAAGCTGGTGTCGTTGGGGCAGACCCCCAGGTATTCGCTCCCTTCCCGTCCCTTGCTGTAGGCAAGCTCGGGGATGCAATAGAGCTCCAGCCCCTTGGCGTAGCCGCGCTGCCACTCCGCCTCATCCACCTTGAGGCCGTACTCCCCGCAGGTCTTCTGATAGTCGCGGGTGGCGCTCCGGGTCTTGCCCTGCTCCCCGTCCTGATAGCCCTGGTTGTACCAGCTCATGGCACGGCACTCCTCCTCCGAGAGGGAACTGCACCCGGCGAGCAGGAAGGGAAGGGTCAACAACAGGATCTTGGGGGACATGAGGGGGCTCCGACAGCAAAGGGGGTGGGGCATTCTAGAAGAGGAGGCCCGTCCGGGACAAGCACCGGGCGAGGGGGCCGTATCATGATGTTTTTATCAGTATTTTCAAGCCGTTGTAGACGGGCTTCCGGCAGCCTTTTCTTGCCGGGGGAGGCAGGGTAAACTGCGCCTACTTTTAACTGGCATGTAACATAAAAACAATGAAAGTCCTGACCGTCGATTATCGCTCCCCCGATGCGGCCGAGCGCTTCACCGAATCCCTGCGCACCACCGGCTTCGGGGTGCTGACTCACCACCCCATCCCGAAGGAGCTGGTGCAGTCCATCTATGACAACTGGTATCGCTTCTTCATGAGCGAACAGAAGCAGGATTTCCTGTTCAATCGCGAGACCCAGGACGGCTACTTCCCGCCCTCGGTGTCCGAGGTGGCCAAGGGTCACAGCCAGAAGGACATCAAGGAGTACTTCCACATCTATCCCTGGGGCCAGATGCCGGCAGAGCTGAAAGAGCAGGCGATGGAGTACTACCGCCTCGCCAACGATCTGGCCGCCGAGCTGCTGGGCTGGGTGGAGCAGCACACCCCGGGCGACATCGCCGCCCACTACAGCTGCCCGCTCTCCTCCATGATCGAAGAGAGCCACAAGACCCTGCTGCGGGTGCTGCACTACCCGCCCTTCGACGGCACCGAGGAGCCGGGTGCCATCCGCGCCGCCGCCCATGAAGACATCAACCTGCTGACCATTCTGCCCGCTTCCAACGAGCCGGGCCTGCAGGTGAAAGGTTCAGACGGGGAGTGGATGGATGTGCCCTGCGATTTCGGCACCCTCATCATCAACATCGGCGACATGCTGCAGGAGGCCTCCCGCGGCTACTACCCCTCCACCACCCACAGGGTCATCAACCCGACCGGGGGCAGTGCCGCCAAGTCCCGCATCTCCTTGCCGCTCTTCCTGCACCCCCGTCCGGACGTGGTGCTCTCGGAGCGTCACACCGCCCACAGCTATCTGATGGAGCGGTTGCGGGAGCTGGGGGTGATCTAATCCCGCCAGACCCGAGCAGACAACAAACCGGAGCATACCCGCTCCGGTTTTTATTTTGTGGCACGATTGGTGGGTTATCCGAATTTTATTTGTTAATGATGCTAAAAACTGAGTTTTATATCGGATATACGCCGAGTGATTGCGCGCCCGCGGGCGTACTCTGAGCGCCATTTCGGGCCTCGCTGGCAGGCCTTTCGCGTGGAGTTCTTATGAAGCAGTCCCAATGGTCATCCCGGCTCGGTTACATCCTGGCCGCCGCAGGTTCCGCGGTCGGTCTCGGCGCCATCTGGAAGTTCCCCTATGTCACCGCCGCCAACGGTGGCGGCGCCTTCCTGCTGGTCTTTCTGTTGTTCAGCTTCACCCTGGGGGGGGGCGGTGCTGATGGGGGAGACCCTGATCGGCAGCCTGACCCGGCGCGGGGTGGTGGGCGCCTTTGGCGAACTGATGGGCAAGCGCTGGCGTTGGGTCGGTGCCATGGGCTTGCTGTGCAGCCTGCTCATCTTCTGTTTCTACAGCGTGGTGGGCGGCTGGACCCTGGGGTATACGGGCATGGCCCTGGCGGGGGAGCTGCAACAGGGGGACGGCGCGGCACTGACCGCCCGTTTCAACGACTACGTCGGTGATCCGCTCTGGCCGGTGCTGACCCACCTGCTGTTTGCCGGCTTGACCTGGTGGTTCGTGCGGGGCGGTGTGCAACAAGGGGTGGAGCGCACCCTGCGCTGGATGATGCCGGCCCTCTTCATCATGATCCTGCTGCTGGTGGCCTTCGGCCTCACCCTGCCGGGCGCCATGGCCGGGGTGCGCCACTTCCTGATGCCCGATTTCAGCAAGCTCGGCATGTCGGGTGTGCTGGACGCCATGGGGCTGGCCTTTTTCTCCCTCTCCATCGGCCTTGGCATCCACACCACCTATGGCGCCTACCTGCCTTCCAGCGAAGGGGTCGGTCGCTCCAGCCTCTGGGTGGTGCTGCTGGCGAGCGTCATCGCCGTGCTAGCGGGCCTGATGATCTTCCCGGTACTGGCGGCGACCGGTATTGACCCGGCCTCGGGCCCGGGCCTCACCTTCATGACCATGCCAGCGGTGTTCCAGCAACTGCCCTTCGGCCAGGGGCTGGCGGTGGTGTTCTTCTCTCTGCTGGTGGTGGCGGCGCTCTCCTCCTCCATCTCCCTGCTGGAGCATTTGCAGTGTTTCCTGTGCGAGAGCCTGGGCTGGTCCCGCCGCGTGGCGTGCAACCTGGTCATTGCCCTGGTGATGGCGGGTGGCATCCCGGTGAGCCTGTCGTTCGGTCCCTGGGCCACCCTGACCCTGTTTGGCAAGAATATCTTCGAGTTGCTGGACTTCATCACCTCCAACCTGATGATGCCCCTGTTCGGGCTGGCCCTGACGCTGCTGCTGGGCTGGCGGCTCGGTCGCCAGGCGCTGCCCGAAGGGCTGGCTCCCCACTGGCGGGCCCTGCTGATGGGCTGCTGGCGCTGGCTGGCTCCCCTGCTCATTGGCGGCATTCTGGTGCGCGGCCTGGTGTAGGGAGGGTTGGTCATCTGTGCCACTCCCCGGCCGGGCTGGCTGGGGAGTGGGGTGGCAGGATTGACTCTTTATAAAAATCTGTCAATTAAAAATAAACAGAGCAACAGTCTGTAATCTCGATATTTTGTTTTGATTAAATCTGTTTTTGGTTCTGTTTTAGACTATTTCCTGTCAACTTCTCTTGCCATGGTTTAGGCTGTGGCTCCTTTTTACCGTGCAGGCGTCGCCCTCCCCATGTCACCCCTTATCGCTCTCTGTGGCCGATTTAGCCCCTTCCTGGAGAGGTGACCTTGCAGGTGTCGTTTGTCTGACTGTTCATTGCAAAGGTCGCCCTCAGGCGGCCTTTTTTGTTGCGGCGCACACCGCGTCTAGCCATGGAGTATCGAACTGATGTTGTCTTGCCCGGAGGTTGTATGAGCCAGGTTCAGTGGTCTTCCCGTATTGGTCATGTGCTGGCGGCCGCCGGCTCGGCGATCGGCCTTGGCGCCATCTGGAAGTTTCCCTATGTGACAGCCACCAACGGGGGCGGTGCCTTCCTGCTGGTGTTCCTGCTCTTCAGCTTCACCCTGGGGGTCGCGGTGCTGGTGGGGGAGACCCTGCTCGGCAGCCGCAGCCAGCGCGGCGTGCTCGGCGCCTTCCACAAGCTGGTGGGGCCGAACTGGCGCTGGATGGGTTACATGGGGATCCTGTGTGGCTTCTTCATCTACAGCTTCTACAGCGTGGTGGGGGGCTGGACCGTCGGCTATGCGGCCCTGGCCGTGGGCGGCGAGCTCAACCTGAGTGAGGCGAGCACCCTCACCGCACTCTTTACCGGTTATGTGAGCGATCCCCTCTGGCCGGCCCTCACCCATCTCGTCTTCGCCGGGCTCACCTGGTGGTTCGTGCAGGGAGGGCTGCAACAGGGGGTGGAGCGGGCGCTGCGCTGGATGATGCCGGCCCTGTTCGTGATGATGCTGCTCCTGGTGGTGACCGGGCTCTCCATGCCGGGGGCCATGGCCGGGGTACGCCAGTTCCTGATGCCCGACTTCTCCCACCTGACGGGGCAGGGGGTGCTCGACGCCCTGGGGCTGGCGTTCTTCTCCCTCTCCATTGGCCTCGGGGTACACACCACCTATGGCGCCTACCTGCCGAGCAGTGACGGGGCGCTGCGCTCCGGGGTCTGGGTGGTCACCCTGGCGAGCTGCATCTCGGTGCTGGCGGGGCTGATGATCTTCCCGGTGCTCGCCTCCACCGGTATCGATCCTGCCGCCGGCCCCGGCCTCACCTTCATGACCATGCCGGCGGTGTTCAACCACCTGCCGTTCGGTCAGGGGCTGGCGGTGATCTTCTTCCTGCTGCTGCTGGTGGCGGCGCTCTCCTCCTCCATCTCCATGCTGGAGCACCTGGTGCGCTTCACCACCGAGGAGTGGGGCTGGTCGCGCCGCAATGCCTGCCGGGTGCTGACCCTGCTCATCATGGCCTGCGGCATTCCGGTCAGTCTGTCGTTCGGGCCCTGGGCGGACTACACCCTGTTTGGCAAAACCCTGTTCGATCTGCTGGATTACCTCACCTCCAACCTGATGATGCCCCTGTTCGGTCTGGTGCTGACCCTGCTGCTTGGCTGGAAGCTGGGGGACAGTATTGTGCCTGCGGATCTCTCGCCGCTGATGCGTGGCGCGCTGCTCTGGTGCTGGCGGCTGGTCGCCCCCCTGCTGATCGCGGGGATCCTGGTGCGAGGCTTGTTGTAACGCACCAGCCAGGGCGGCATGCACCGCCCTGGATGGCTACAGGCCCTGGTGGGGACCGAGGGGCGGCAGTTTGGGGGCCAGATGGGATCTCACCTGTTGCAGGGTCTCCCGATAGGCGTTCCCATGGTGCTCCAGGAAGGCGGCACTGTGGTTGAGACGCTGCTCCAGCCTGTCCACCAGGCGGGCCACCGCCGGGGCCGCCATGCCGGCGGGCCAGCACTGGGTCAGCAATACCAGCAGTTGCCAGGCATCCCCCGCCTGGGCCGGAAATCGCTCCTGCAGGGTCAGTGCGCTCTGCACGGCGAGCTGGAGCTGACCCGTGGTCATGGCCCGTTGCCGCTCCTCGCGCAGCTGGGTCAGCTGCTGCTCCCGCTGCGCCAGTTGCCGCGCCAGATCGTCGACCACCTGCAAAATGAGCCCCTGCAGCAGCGGGGTCTGTGCCACCGGCCCCTGATACTGGCCGAGCTGGGCCAGATAACGCTGGGCATGGTGGGGAAGCCCGCAGAACTGGCTGACGGCCACCCCGAGCAACTGGTTGAGGTGATTGTCCCGCGCCGCCTCCGGCGGGTGCTTGGCCAGCAGCATCAAGGCGTCATCGAATCGATAATCCAGACCCAGCATCAGGGCGCGCAGCAGCCCCTCCTCGTGGGCACGCAGGGTCACGGCCTGCTGACCGAGCTCCTCCAGAGCCTGCTGCAGCCCATGAATTCTGGCCTCTCCCGGTGGATGCCAGAGCACCGCCAGGGTCGCATCCAGCAGGCAGCGTTCGACGGAGTGGCGAAACGTCTGTTTGGGGAAGTAGCGCAGGATGAAATCGGTGGCCTGCGCCAGCACCTGATCTTCATCCCTTCGCAGCAAGGCCAGCAAAATGGCCACCTGGCGCCACTGCGGCTGCCAGGGGCAGCGTTGCAGCAAGCCTGACAAGGTTTCCCAGGCAGGATCCCACTGCGCCTCGTGCAGTTGACAGGCGAGAACCAGCGCCTGATGGATGACGGGGGGCAGTCGCTCCCGGTTGCGGGCCAGATCCTTGTGGGCACTCTCCACCCGGTTCAGCCCGAGCAGGGCCTGGTTCAGCCCCTGGCGCGGCCACCAGGCATCGTGCTCCGTGGTGCAGATGGCGTAGTGCTGGGCGGCCTGCACCCGTTCCCGGGCTTGCAGCAGCATGTAGCCCTTTACCCTGTCCATCTGTGCTTCCAGCCCCTTGTGGCTAGCGTGCCGGTAAAGCAGATCCTCGCACTGGGCGCAGGCGCTGCGCCACTCCCTGAGCGCCATGGGGGTGGCCAGGGGGCGGGTCACCGTGGTCAGTGTCAACAGCGCTTGCAGGCTGTGCGCCAGCTGCTCCGTGGTGAAGGGCACGGCCAGACGCAGGGCGAAATAGAGGTCGGAGGGGGGGAACTGACCGGTGTCCTCGTCCTGCTCCAGCAGCAGGAGCACGCAGCCGGGCGCGAGCAGGCCCAGGTGGTGTGCTTCATGCAGCAGCCTGACTCCCTCGTGGGCCTGGTGGTGATACTGGCGGCAAAGAATGGCATCGAAGGCGTGCTGGCGCAGCAGGGCGGGCAGGCTTGCTATCTCTTTGCAGTGAAACAGCTCGGTGGGGGGCAGCCCCAGATCACTCAGTCCCTGGGTGAGGGTCGAGCCCATCATGGCATCGTCTTCGATGAGGAGGATCTGCATCTTTGACGCTCCTTCGCCGGTCGGGGGTGGCGAGGTTGGATTCAAAGTTAGCCTTCACTCTCCCGCGAGAGCCAGAGGGGGTCAATACCCCACCTGGGTCAGGGATGGCTCAGTGCCGGCCTTGGGCGGGGCAAAGATAGCATCACTGAAGGCCGGGCCCCCTGGCCGAGAAGGGGCAGTCCCGCTGGGGGACACGCAGCTCCCCGGCTCCCGCCTTTCCCTGCCAGGCGAGCTCGAGCTGGCCCAGGCGCCCGAGGCGGCGCAGCTCGAACTCGTAGCGCAGGCAGGGGTTGTCGGTGGGCAGCCGTGTCATCCCGGCGGGCAGCCGGTAGTCGTAGTGCAGCAGGGGGCCATCTTGCAGTCGGCTCTGCACGGGCACCAGCCCCTCCGCCGTCGGTGCGGGGGCCTTGAGATAGCGGCGCAGTGCCACCGGGGCGTCGATGGCTTTTTGATAGTGAAGGCCGTTCATGGCTGCCAACTCCTCCTCCAGCCGCGTCAGCTCCCCCTCCAGTCCGCTCAGGGCGGCGCCAAGCTGTTGATGGGCCGGGGAGGCGCAGCCTCCCAGCAGCAGGGTCGTGATCAGCAGGGCGGGACGGACGGCGGACATGAAGGTTCCTCGGGTGCCAGGGTCAATGACTATAGCAGGGGATTGGTGGGCGGCGTGCCCCTCAGCAGCCCGGCGAGGCGCTCCAGCCCTTCGGCGACGCGGGCGTCGGTGGCGGGCTGGCTCAGGCTGAGGCGTACTCCCTGCGGGGCGGCAAACTGGCCGGCGGCGAAGTGTTCTCCGCTGGCGACCCCCACGTCAAGGGCGTTGGCGGCCTCCGCAAACTCCTGGCTGCGCCAGGGCTCGGGCAGCGGCAACCAGGCGTGCATAGACCCCGGCTGCCAGCGCGCTCCCGGCAGCAGGTGGCGCAGGAGCTCACCCCGGCGCGCCAGGATTTTTCGCTGGTGTTCGATGAGCGGCATGATCTGGCGCTGGCTCACCAGCTTGCAGGCCAGCTCGATGAGCAGCGGACTCACCATCCAGCTCGACAGCCGCATCGCCTGGGCGAAGCCGTTGCGAAGGGCGGGAGGGGACAACACGAAGCCGACCCGCAGGCCGCCGCAGGCGATCTTGGCGAGACTGCCGAGGTAGATGACCCGCTCCGGTGCCAGGTTGACCAGCGGCGGGAGCGCACTTTCGGGCAGCAGGCCGTTGACGTCATCCTCGACGATCAGCAGATCGTGGCGACGGGCGATGGCGACGATGGCGTCGCGCCGCGCCAGGCTCATGGTGGCCGTGGTGGGGTTTTGCAGGGTGGGGGTGAGGTAGAGCAGCTTGGCCCGGCGGGTACGGCACGCGGCATCCAGCGCCTCTGGCAGCAGTCCCTCCTCATCCATCGCCAGTCCCACCACCTGATTCTTGAGCTGGCGTGCATTGCCCAGCATGCCGGGGTAGCTCAGGCCCTCGCAAAACAGGGTCTCTCCCACGCAGCCGGTGGCCAGCAGGGCCAGCATGATGCCGTGCTGGGCCCCATGGCTGAACAGCAGGCGATCTTCGCTCGCCGTGATGCCCTGCTCGGCGAGCCAGTCGACGAACAGTTGGCGCTGTGCGGGGCGTCCCGCCTCCTTGTCATAACCGAGCAGGCCGTTGAGATCCCCCTGCGCCAGCTCGGTGAGCAGGGGCCTGATGATGGCGCCCCTGTCCAGCTGGACCGGGAGGTTCTGCCACAGCTCGATGCGCTGGCTGTCTTCATTGCGGATCACCCATTCGTTGGCGGGATCCGCCGCTCCCCTGACCCAGGTGCCGTGCCCGACCCGGGCCGCCAGCAGGCCCCGTCGCTCCGCCTCGGTGTAGGCGCGGGTGACGGTGCCCACGGTGACCCCCAGCTTGTCTGCCAGGGCCCTGTGGGTCGGCAGCCGGGTCTCGGGTGAGAGAATGCCGGTGGCGATGGCCTGCTCGATGGCCTTGACCAGTTTGAGGTAGAGGGGCCCCTCGAAAGGGGTGAGGTCGGGCGTCCAGATTGTCATGGTGACAATAAATCCATTGATCCAAGATTGTCCGCAATATAGCGTGATTATCAGTCTTTACACAACCAACAAGCACACATTGTATCGGTACAATGTGGCGAGAAAGGAGTCTCCCCATGACCATCGAATGGTATGCCACCCTATTTGGCTTCGCCCTGCTCACCTGCGGTACGCCCGGGCCGAACAACCTGATGTTGACGGCGTCCGGTGCCAACTTCGGCGTGCGTCGCACCCTGCCCCATCTCATCGGGGTGGCGGTGGGCCAGCCTGTGCTGCAACTGGTGCTGGCGCTCGGCTTCTATCCGCTGTTCGAGCGCTGGCCCCTACTCAAGCTGAGCCTGCAGGTGCTGGGCAGCCTTTACCTGCTGTGGCTGGCGTGGCGCATCGCGGTGGCAGGCGCCCCCGGAGATCCCGCCAGCCGTGCCCGGCCCTTGACCCTGCTTGAAGGGCTGGGCTTCCAGTTCCTCAATCCCAAGGCGTGGATGATGGGGATCTCGGCCATCAGTCTGTTCAGCCTGCCGGGGAGCGACTACTGGCCGAGCATGTGGGGTATCATGAGTGTCTTCCCCATGGCGGGGTTCCCGGTCTGCTTCGCCTGGGTGATGTTTGGCCATCAGCTCAGCCGCTGGATCAACTCGGACAAGGGGTGGCGTCGTCTCAACGGCAGCCTGGGTGCCTTGACAGCCCTGTGCGTGGTGATGCTCTGGTATTAACAGCACCTTGATTATTCATGCAAAGAAAATGCATTGCTGACCTTGTCGTCAGGGCGTCGGCTCTGCATATTAGGAGGCTTGCCGTATCTGAACGAGGTTGAGATGGATCTGAACTGGTTGCTCCCCCTGGCGGGCTTTGCCCTTATCACCTGTGGCACGCCGGGCCCCAACAACATGCTGCTCACCAGTGCCGGGGCTGCCCAGGGGTTTCGCCGCTCCGTGCCTCTGCTGGTGGGGGTGGTGGGAGGCATCAACCTGATGATCCTGGCCACGGCCCTGGGGCTTGGGGTGGTGTTCGAGCGTCTGCCCCTGCTGCACGACGGCCTCAAGCTGGTGGGGTCGGCCTACCTGCTCTGGCTGGCCTGGAAGGTGGCCAACGCCAGTGGCCCGGCGGAGGGGAACCGGCCGCTCATCCCGGCCCATCAGGGGGCCATGCTGCAACTGCTCAATCCCAAGGCCTGGATGATGGCGCTCTCCGCCATCAGCGGCTTCACCCTGGCGGGGGAGGCTTACTGGCCGTCCGCGGGCTGGGTGCTCGGCATTTTCTTCGTGACCGGCCTCTATACCGGTGCCTTCTGGGTGCTGTTCGGTGCCCAGGTGCGCCGCCTCATCCGCACCGCCACCGGCTGGCGTCGTTTCAATCTGGGCATGGGGCTCGCCACGGCGGCCTGCGTGCTGATGATCTGGGTTTAGGCCTCGGCCTGAGCCTTTACCGGCTGTCTTGTTGGCCCTTCGGGGCCTTTTTTATTGCCGGGGCGGTGCAATCAAACGCGCCCCCTGAGGGATTGCGGCATTGGTTTGCATCATCGGGTTACATAAGGAGATCCCATGAAATGTATCGGTCTGCTGGGTGGCATGAGCTGGGAGTCCACCGTCAGCTATTACCAGGCCCTCAACCGGGGGGTACGCGAGCGGCTCGGCGGTCTGCACTCGGCGCGGGTGCTGCTGAGCAGCGTGGATTTTGCCGGGATAGAGCGGTTGCAGCACGCCGGTGACTGGCCCGCCACCGCCCGTCTGCTGGCGGCCGAGGCCAAGGCCATCCAGGCCGGTGGCGCCGATTTTCTGCTGATCGGGACCAACACCATGCACAAGGTGGCGCCGGAGATCGAGGCCGCCATCGACATTCCCCTGCTCCACATCGCCGATGCCACGGCCCATCGCCTCCAGGCCGACGGGGTGACCCGGGTAGGCTTGCTCGGCACCCGCTTCACCATGGAGCAGGATTTCTACAAGGGGCGGCTCCAGGAGCGCTTCGGGCTGGAGGTGCTGGTGCCTGATGACGCTGCACGGGAGCGGGTGCACCGCATCATCTATGACGAACTCTGCCTCGGCGACATTCGCGAGTCGTCTCAGGCCGAGTATCTGGCCATCATCGCCGATCTGGCACAGGCCGGTGCCCAGGCGGTGATCCTGGGTTGCACCGAGATCGCCCTGCTGGTGGGGGCGTGCCAGGCCGCCGTGCCCCTCTATGACACCACCGCCATCCACGCCGAAGCCGCGGTGACGCTGGCCCTTGCCTGATGTGGTGCGGGCGGGGTGAGGGGGCGCCCCTCTCGGCGCCCCGCCTGTTTTTTCCTCCTTTCATAACTGTGAGTCAGCCTTCATTTCAGCAGGGCTGAAGCCGTTTTTATTGTCAATCGGCTCACATTTCCTCCGTTTGTCTCTTGAGTCCGGGGCGTCAGGAGCCTAGTTTTCGATCACTGAAACGATTCAGCTTTCACAAAAACAAGAGACACGAGGATAAATCCATGTTGAAGAAACTCTCCATTGCCGTGCTGCTCGCCCTGGGCGCCACCGCGGGTCACGCCGCCGAATTTCTGCTGACCGACTCCCAGCAAGGGCTGGATGTGGGTGACTGGAAGATCACCAGCGAGAAGCTCGGCATCAAGAGCCCGGTTCCCTTCACCATCGAGAAGAAACGCCTGCACGGCGGCCGCCAGGAAGGGGTGGATCTGCTCATCGTCGACAACGGCGTCATGAAGATCACCCTGGTGCCGACCCGCGGCATGGGGATCAAGGAGGTCAAGGCGGCGGATCTGCGCCTCGGCTGGGATTCACCGGTCAAGGAGGTGGTCAACCCCGCCTTCATTGATCTCGAGAGCCGTGGCGGCCTCGGCTGGCTCGACGGCTTCAACGAGATGCTGGTGCGCTGCGGCTACGAGTGGACGGGTCATCCCGGAGTGGATGACGACGGCCGCCTCAAGAGCCTGCATGGCCGGGTGCAGAACATTCCCGCCTCAGTGGTCAGCGTGACCGTGGACGAAGAGCCGCCCTATGCCATCCACGTGCTGGGCCGGGTGGACGAGCGCACCTTCAAGATGAGCGAACTGGTCACCTGGACCCAGCTGAGCGTGGTGCCCGGTCAGGCGGAGTTTGCCCTGCAGGACAAGCTGACCAACCACGCTGACTACGAGAACGAGTACCAGATCATCTATCACGGCAACTTCGGGGCTCCCATTCTGGAGGAGGGAGCCAGGGTGAGCACGCCGGTGAAGCAGATCTCCCCGTTCAATGACTACGCCAAGGCCGGACTCAAGGGTTGGCAAACCTATCTGGGGCCCACCAAGGGCTTCGACGAGATGGTGTTCAACCTGATGCCCTACAGCGACGCCGACGGCAATACCCTGGCAGTGCTGAACAACCGGGCCGGCAACGCCGGTGTGGCGGTGGGCTACAACACCCGACAGCTGCCGGTGCTGACCCTGTGGAAGAACACCGACACCCGGGCCCAGGGCTATGTGACCGGCATCGAACCCGGTACCAGCTATGCCTACAGCACCAAGTACCAGCGCCCGCTCGGGCTGGTCCCCAAGATCCAGCCGGGGGAGACCAAGACCTTCGATCTGACCTATCGCCTGCTGCAAAATGCCGACGAGGTGAAGCAGGCCCTGGCCCAGGTGGAGAAGATCCAGGGCGGTCGGGCCACCGAGCTGCGCGAGCAACCCCTGGTCAAGCTCCCATAAGGGAGAGACCCCCAGCAAAAAGCCGCTCCATGAGCGGCTTTTTCATATCAGGCCCGTCGATCAGACGTGGCTGTACATGGCTTCTATCTCGCGCTGGTACTTGGCCTCGATGATCTTGCGGCGCAGCTTCATGGTGGGGGTGATCTCCCCGAGTTCCATGGAGAAGGCGCTCGGCAGCAGGGTGAACTTCTTCACCTGCTCGAACTTGGCCAGCTCCTTTTGCAGATCCTGAATGCGGGCCTCGAAGAACTCCATCACCCGGGAGTGGCGCAGTAGCTCGGTCTTGCACTGGTACTGCAGGTTGATGGAGCGGGCGTACTCCTCCAGGGACTCGAAGCAGGGCACGATGAGCGCCGACACGAAGTGGCGGGCATCGGCGACGATGGCAATCTGCTCGATGAAGCGATCCTTGCCGAGGGTCCCCTCGACCAGTTGCGGCGCCACGTACTTGCCGTTGGAGGTCTTCATCAGCTCCTTCAAGCGCTCGGTGAAGTAGATGTTGCCCTCGTCATCCAGCTCGCCTGCATCGCCGGTGCGCAGGAAGCCATCCTCGGTCATCACCTCGGCGGTGGCCTCCGGCTTGTTGTAGTAGCCACGCATCACGGTGGGGGCGCGCACCAGCAGTTCGTTGTTCTCGCCGAGTTTCACCTCGATGCCGTTTAGCGCCGTGCCGATGGAGCCCAGCCTGAACTGGGTGTCTTCATAGCAGCAGACGGTGGCGGTGGTCTCGGTCATGCCGTAGCCGTACTTGAGGTTGAGCCCCATGGCCTGGAAGAAGAGATTCACCTCGTCCGCGAGACGGGCGCCCGCCACCGGCAGGAAGCGGGTGCGACCGCCGAAACGGGCGCGCAGCTTGCGAAACACCAGGCGCTCGGCAAGCCAGAGCTGGCCATAGAGCAGGGGAGAGGCGGACTTGCCCGCCTGACGGATGGCGACCATCTGCTTGCCCACCCGGGTGGCCCAGCCGAACAGGGCGCGGCGCAGGCGCGGCGCCTGGGCGACCTTGGCCTGGATCATGGCGTAGGCCTTCTCGTAGAGGCGAGGCACGGCGCACATCACGGTGGGCTTCACCTCGCCGATGACATCCATCACCTTCTGCGGGTCGCGAATGTAGACGTTCTCGGCGCCGCAATAGAGCACGTAGTAGCTCCAGGCGCGCTCGAACACATGGCTCAGCGGCAGCATGCAGAGGGAGACATCCTGCTCGCTGAGGTCGAGGCGAGCGTCATGCATTTCGAAGCAGGCGGCCATGTTGGCGAAATCGAGCATGACCCCCTTGGGTTCGCCCGTGGTGCCCGAGGTGTAGATGAGGGTCAGCAGGTCGTCCATGCGGTAGTGGCGCTCGCGCTCGCGCAGCACCTGCTCGCTGGGTTGGTGGTTGCCGGAGACGAGGAAGGTCTGGAAGTGGCTGGCCGAGGCGCAGCCGCGCAGATCGACGGTGCCGTCCAGGGCGACGATGTGGCTTATCTCGCCGCTGTCGATGAGGTGCAGCGCCTGATCGAACTGGGGCTGCTCCCCCACGAACAGCATCCTGATGCCGGCATCCTTGACGATGTAGCGCAGCTGATCGAGGGTGCTGGTGGGGTAGATGGGCACGCTGACGCCACGGGCGGCCAGGATGCCGAGGTCGGCCTGGGTCCACTCGGGCATGTTGCGGGCATAGATGCCGACCATCTCGCCGGACTGGTGGCCCGCCCGGATCAGGCCTTGGGCGCAATAATCCATGGCCTGACCCAGGGTTCGCCAGCCGATGGCGCGCCATTGGCCATCCTGCTGGACGCGCAGGGCGGCCTTGTTGCCAAGGCGGGCAATACGCTCACGCATCACTCTAACCAGATGAAACTGCGACATCTCACGCATCCTCAAGTAACAGTTGTGCGCCCGCAGGGGGCACCAAAATCGGGGCTGGAGTTTAAACTCTAACATTACAGCTTACAAGTGTGCGCCATTTGTCCTGGATCACAAAGTCGTCAACCAGATGAGAGTGAGGCATGATAGGGGGCAGGGATCGGATTCATTCAGGGAGTTGCACCATGAATATCGGGATCAAGAGCCTGTTCACCGGCGTGTTGCTGCTGTTGGCGGGGGCAGGCGCCCTCTGGTATCTGCTGGGGGGCGCGGGGGAGCAGGAGAATCCCTGGCTGAGCGGCGCCGAGGGCTATGAGCAGGCGCAGCGGCTGGCGCTGAGGGAAGGATACCCCTTGCTCTACGTGATCGAGCGCGCCAAGTGCCGACGCTGCAAGGCGCTGAATACTAGGCTGTGGCGTGCCCCCGAGATGCAATCCGCCCTGGCGGGGCTGGTGAAGGTGCGACTTAACCTGGATGCGGGGGATGGCAGCGAGCACATTCTGCGCCGCTTCCCCCAGGTTGCGACGGCCCCTGGCATCTATGTCCAGCGACCGGGTGAGCCGCTTCGCCCCATCAAGATCGCGGTGGATATCGAACAGATCTGGATGCCCGGCGTCACCTATGGTCGCGGCTTCTTCATGCCCCTCTCGGGAGCCGCCTTCGAGGCCGTGCTGAGGGTGACCCTGAGCCTGGAAGACCCCTCCATCGACAACGCGCCCCTGCCCTGAGGGGGAAGCGAAGCGGGGGAGTCTGGGAGGTCAGAGGGGGTGTTGCCCGCTGACGGCGGTCTGCAGCGGGTTGTCAGCCGAAGTCGAACAGACGGGACATCAGCACGGCATCCTCCCTCTCCTGCCCGGTGCCATAGTAGTCGGCGCGGCGGCAATATTCGGCAAACCCCTCGCTCTCGTAGAGGTTGATGGCGGTGCGGTTGCCGGCCCTGACCTCCAGGAACCAGGCCTCGGCCTTGCCGGCCTTGCTGCGGGCCAGGTACTCCCTGAGCAGCGCCCGCCCCAGCCCCTTGCCCTGAAAGTCGGGGTGTACGCAGATGTTCATCAGGGAGCTGTCTCCCGCCACCAGATCCGAGATGTAGAAACCGGCCGGTCGTCCGTCCACCAGCATCAGGCCGTTGAGATAGCGCGGCCCGAAGCAGGAGAGCAGGTTGGCCTGGCTCCAGGGCTCCTGGTGGGCGGCCTGCTCGATGGGGTAGATGGCTTCGAAGTCCGATTCGAGCAGGGGGCGAAAGTGGGGCAAGAGGTCAGACATGGTCACTCCGGACGGGATTCAGGCTTGCGATGGACACCATGGCCGTGCCATGGTCGTGAGCATCAAGGGGTGTGGCGCTGCCGGCACTGCTGCCAGAGGGCGCGCTTGTGCGCCCCATCGGGCTTGAGCGGGCAGACCAGGGCATCGGGCCAGCGAGGGTCCGGCGCCGTCAGCCAGAGCAGGGGCGAAGCGCCCCCTGCTGGCAGGGAAGGCATCTCGGACAGCAGGGAGACCTCGTCTGTGCCAAGGCCGAGCCAGCGGCAGATGTCCCCGAGCAGGGAGGGCGCGGGCAGCGTCTCTGCCAGCAGCCAGAGCTTGCCGGTCGGCAGAGGGGCAGTCTCCTGCGGGGCCAGCACCTCGTCGGCGGGCGTGTTTCCCGGCTGTGCGGCGCCGTCGGGGCTGGTGCCTCCCGCCAGGAGTCGGCCTCTTTGTTGCCAGAGGGGGATGCCCATGCGGGCCAGGATGCGCTGGCGCAGCGGGTCCAGCAGGGGATCTTGCATGGCGAAGGCTCACTCTTGATCTGCGTTGGGGTAAATAATGATGCGCAGAGTACACTCTCGCGGGATTTGCTGCACCCCGGACGTGCGCTTTTCGCCCTGTGGCGATGGCAAACGAGCGCCTCCCCGGGGGCAGAGATGACAGACAATGAGAGTGGGGCGGGGCCAGAGGCCGGACCCCGTCAACACGGATGACCTATCAGCTTCGGAACTGTGCCTATGCCGCCTTTAGCCCAGAATACTGTTCGTGCCACCCCCATTCATGAGCGCCTGCCACGGCTCCTTTCCGCCCTTGGTGAGGGACTGTATGAGCGCCAGGATGCCCTGCGGCTCGGCCTGCTGGCGGCCCTGAGTGGCGAGAGCGTCTTTCTGCTGGGCCCCCCGGGCATCGCCAAGAGCCTGATCGCGCGGCGCCTCAAGCTGGCGTTTCAGGATGCCCGCCATTTCGAATACCTGATGACCCGTTTCAGTACGCCGGAGGAGGTGTTCGGCCCCCTCTCCATCCAGGCGCTCAAGGAGGATGGCAAGTACCTGCGGTTGACCAGCGGCTACCTGCCGGAGGCCGAAGTGGTCTTCCTCGACGAGATCTGGAAGGCGGGCCCCGCCATCCTCAACACCCTGCTCACCGCCATCAACGAGCGGCAGTTTCGCAACGGCGACAGCCAGCACCCCATTCCCATGCGGCTGCTGGTCACCGCCTCGAACGAGCTGCCAGCCCCGGACAGCGGGCTGGAGGCGCTCTACGATCGCATGCTGGTGCGGGTCTGGATGGACAGGGTACAGGAGAAATCCAACTTCCAGGCCATGCTGGCGAGCGATGGCCAGTCCCATCAGAACCTGACCCCCTCGGTGCAGATTCGGGGGGAGGAGTACGACGCCTGGCAGGATGCCATCGAGCAGGTGCGCCTGCCGGACGCCTGTTTCGAACTCATCTACCAGCTGCGCCAGCAGCTCGACAGCCAGCTCGGGCACGGCTGCTATGTCTCGGATCGGCGCTGGAAGAAGGCGGTGCGGCTCATCAAGGCGAGCGCCTTCTTCAATGGCCGCGACGAGGTGGCTCCCCTGGATCTGCTGCTGTTCAAGGATTGCCTCTGGCACGACGAGGCTTCCCGCACCGCGCTGCTGGAGATGATCGGCGAGTTTTCCCGCCTCTACGGCTACCAGCAACTGGCGCTGACCCGGGAGCTGCTCTCCCTGCGCGAGCAGTTCAAGCAGTTGCAGGGGGCGGTCGCCCTGCGCATCGGCTGCAAGGCGGTCAAGCGCAAGCAGTGGTTCGGCCGCCGCGCCCGAGGCACCGAACTGCCGCTGGCCAACGCCAGGCCGTTCGGCAAGCTGGTGCATTTCCAGCTGCTCACTCCGGCGCCCCTGGATGGCAGCGATCCCGAGCGCCTCACCGGCACCCTCACCTTCGATCGCACCCTGCTCTCTCACTGGCACCCCACCGGGGAGGCGCTGGTGGGCTGGCCTCTCGGCAACCCCAAGGAGGGGCACTACGAGCTGGTGCTGGACGAGCAGTTGCGGCTGCACGTGCTGGATATCCAGCGCCAGCCCGTGCCCCTGATGCTGGTGGAGCGCACCCCCATCCCCGAGGTGGTGATGGCCCCCTGGCTGTCGGCCCTGGACGACCTGACGGGCCAGGTGAACCGGGTGCTGCAAAACCTCAAGGGCCAGCGCAACCTGTTCGACCGTCACCAGCCCCATCTGTTCGTGGGGGACCACTGGCTGCGTCAGGTGGAGGACAGCTTCTTCGTGCTGAACCGGGACCTGGAGCGGCTGGGGGCCGAGCTGCAGCAGTGGCGGGATCGTCTGCCTCTTCTCGATGCACAGGGGTGACGTCGCGTCTGACGTGGGATTGGTGAAATAAACAGGATGAAAAACATGTTTAGTCAGCATGATACTCCATCACATCTCAACGTCCGGGGTGGCCCATGCTAGAGATCGGCATGATGGACCTGGGGCTGCTCATGGGGGAGGGGGAGCTGGCGGGGGAGATGGCGCTGCTGCTTGCCTCCACCCCCAAGATCTCCGAGTTCCTCAAGCGCTCGCCCCTGCAGGGGAAGCTGCTCAGAAAGCGAATCCAGACCTGGAGCGAACAGCTTGGGGAGGAGATGCGCCACAAGCCGGTGCCGGTGGCCCTCGAGCGGGAATACCTGCTCTATCAGGCCCACCGGCAATTGCCTCTGCCGGAGCTGGTGGGGCGCCTGCCTGCCTTGCTGGAAGCCCTTGAGCAGCACAGCCCCTTTGCGGGGGATGCCCGCAGCCTGGTGCGCCAGATAGTGGCCCAGCCCACCGAGGGGCTGCGCCAGCTCTTCATCGAGAAGTGGCGCGCCAGCCTGGTGGGCAGCCTGTTGCAGTTGCAGCAGCAGATAGCGGAGGCGGAGCGGGAGAAGCAGCGCCAGGAGATAGAGGATCAACTGCTGGCCAACCGGACCCTGGCCGATGCCCTGGATCCGCACCAGATCTCCGCCGGGGGGCTCTGGGATCTGGCCCAGGGGAGCTGGCACAAGCGCAGCCTGGCGCTGGTGAAGCAGTACGCCCGCATGTTGCAGCAGGAGCCTCTGCTCGCGGAGATCGCCGCCCTGCTTGGGCGCAGCGAGCGGGAGCGGCGCAGCGAGGACAGGACGCTGCCGCCGGTGCCTGTGCACGAGCTGGAGGAGGTGCAAAGTGACGATGTGCCGGACGATCTGGTGGGGGTGCACCCGGCCAGCGATCTGATGCGCCTCCTGCCGAGCGAGGCGGTGATGCTGGCGCTGCCGGAGCTGGAGCTGGAGTTCTATCGCCGTTATCTGGAGCGGCGCCTGCTGAGCTACCAGTCGCGGGGCACCCTGCCGCGCCAGCGTCTGATGCTGCGCTCCCCCGAGCAGGGAGGGCAGGAGGTGCAGCCGCGGGGCCCCTTCATCGTCTGCGTCGATACGTCAGGTTCCATGGGGGGCTATCCGGAGGAGTGTGCCAAGGCGCTGTTTCTCGCCCTGCTCAAGGGGGCGATGGAGGAGAAGCGGGGCTGCTATCTGATGCTCTTCTCCACCGAGGTGGCGACCCTGGAGATCACCGCCGACACCGGGCTTGAGAAGGCGGAGCGTTTTCTCTCCATGAGTTTTCACGGGGGGACCGATCTGGTGCCCTGCCTGGAGCAGGCCCTGACCCAGCTTGAACAACCCGCCTTTGCCAAGGCCGACGTGCTGGTCATCTCCGACTTCATCGCCCAGAACCTGCCCCACCCCCTGCTCGAGCGGATGAACCGGCGACGGGCGCAGCAGACACGCTTCCATGCGGTCGCCATGTCCCGTCACGCCAAGGCGGCCATTTTGCGGGTGTTCGACAACAGCTGGCTGCTCGATTGCGGCCTGCGTGGACGCCTGCTGCGGCGCTGGCAGCGCCATTGAGGGCGCTCAGGCTCAGAGAGTGGGCCTGTGGTAGAGGCCCCGTTCGTTGACCTGCTCCTGATCCAGCAGCGGCTGACCGCTTGGCTGGGCAATGCAAAAACCCCGCTTGCCGCTGCGCTTGACCCTGTACATGGCCTGATCCGCCCGGGCCAGCGCCGCGCCGAAATCGTCCTGGGGCCGGATGGCCGCAATTCCCATGCTCAGTCCCACCGAGGCGTCCCCGTTGGGCAGCTCGAAGGGGGTGGCGATGGCATCGATGCACTGGCGGGCGAGGTGGCTGGTGCGGGGATCGTCGCACGCCCAGGGCAGCAGCAGCACGAACTCGTCCCCGCCGATGCGCCCCAGCCGTACCTCCTCGCCGCAGCAGTGGCGAAGGCGCTGGGCGAGGGAGACCAGTAGTTCGTCACCTGCCCGGTGGCCCAGGTTGTCGTTCACCAGCTTGAAGTCATCGAGATCGATGAAGCAGATGGCCTGGTACTCCCCTGGAAAGTGGCGGTGCAGCGCGGTGCGGTTGAACAGGCCGGTGAGGGGATCCCGGTGGGCAAGCTGGGCGAGCTGCTGCTCGTACTCCTTCTCGTGGGTGATGTCGATGTGGGTGCCCATCACCCGGACGGGGTTGCCCTGATCATCCCGCTCCACCACCCGGCCCCGGTCCAGCACCCAGGTGGTCTTGCCATCCTTGGCGATCATGCGGTGCATCGCCTGATAAAATGGGCTCTTGCCCTCCAGATGGTCGAAGAAGGCCTGCAGCACCTGCTCCCTGTCCTCCGGGTGCAGGTGGGCGCGCCAGACGTCGAAGTGGGCCGACAGCTCCTTGGGCTGGTAGCCGAGCATGGAGCCCCAGCGCCGGTTGAAGATGATGAGTTTGCCGGTGGGCACATGGTTCTGCCAGATGCACAGGCCGGTGCCGTCCATGGCTGCGTCCAGCTTCTCCCGCGCGTCATCCGCGATGCGTTTGAGACGCTCGTTCTCCAGCAACAACCTGTCGTAAGCCTCCCTCAGCTCCTCGTAGGTCATTTCTCATCCCTTCCCCTGTTCGAAAGCATATATAGTCGATGCACTCTCTCCTTCTGTAAAGAAGGAGATAGGGGAGGCTCTCGTTCGATATGAGGCGTTTTCTCACCCTCTGGCGGCTGTGCGCCCAGAGTCTGTGGGGATATGATGACAGTGGTGAGCGCGGCGTCCGGCCAGTGAAGAGGAGAAAATGTCCGCATGAAGATCCTGATGGGAGGTGGTCTGTTGCTGGGGGTTGCCCTGGCCCAGGCGACGCCACTGGCTGGGTACGAGTTGCAACTGGCGTTGCAGCGACTGGAAGAGTCGACGATGCCGGTGCAGGTGTTTCGCGAGCGCGTCGCCGCCCTGACTGCCGGATAGGCACACTATCCGCCCGAGGTGCAGGGCCGCCTTGCCCGGCTGCAGTGCTGGGCCCAGCCGAGTGAACGGGACGAGGAGTTTCGCCGCGCGGTGGCGTTTGCCGAGCAGGAGCAGGAGCTGGCGCAGGCCCGTGCCCGCAAGGACAGGGTCACCGAGGTAGGGTTGCTCGCCTGCCGCGGGTATCACCGGCAACTGCTCGGCAACATGGCCGGGGCCGGGGAGGATTACGACGCCGCCCTGACCCTGGCTCGCCGGCTCGGGGATGAGCGCCAGCGTGCCGACATCCTGAGTCTGCGGGGGGAGATGTACTCCTACCAGGGGGAGCTGGCGGAGGGGCTGATGGATCTCATCGATGCCCACCAGCGCTACGAGGCGCTCGGGCTGGAGGCCAAGGGGCGCGAGGGGCTCGCCAATATTGCCAATGCCTATCGCAGGATGGGGCTCTATGAGCGGGCCGAGAGCTACTTCAACGAGCTGGAACACGACTACCGGCAGCTCGGGGACGAGGAGCACCTGGTGGACATTCACAGCCAGCAGGGGCTCCTCTACATCGACACCGAAGAGTACGACAAGGCGCTGCCCCTGATGGCCGAAGCGGAGCGTTACTATCTGGGGTCAAAGCAGGAAGGAGTACTGGCCTGGAGCCGGATCGAGCTGGCCACAATCCTGCAGAAACAGGGCAAGCCGGACCAGGCCATGACCAAGCTCGATCAGGCGGCAGCCTCCCTTCATCAGGGGGAGGGGGCGGACAGCGTCACCCTGGGCCACTGGCACCTCGTCATGGCCGAGGTCCTCGAGGCCCTGAACCGTCCCGGCGAGGCGCTGCGGCACCTGGACGAGGCCGAGCCCATCTTTACCCGGGAGCAGAACCTGCGCTTCCTCGCCCGGGTGCATGAGACACGGGCCCGGGTGCTGGAGCGTCAGGGGCATATCCAGTCGGCCCTCACCAGCCTCAAGACCTATGTCGAGACCCGCCAGGCCCTCGAGCTCAGATTGCGGGAGCAGCGCTCCTTGCAGATGCGTTTCGAGTTCGATCTCGCCCGCAAGGAGCTGGAAAACCAGAGCCTCAGGTCCCAGCAGCAGTTGCAGGCGGAGAAACTCAAGCAGTTGCAGGAGCGGCGCTACTGGCAATACCTGGTGGTGGCCCTGCTGCTGGTGGTGATGGGTACCCTGGTGGTGCACCAGCGCGGGCGCACCCGCAAGATGCAGCGCCTCGCCATGACGGACGAACTGACCGGCATCCACAACCGGCGCCAGATCCAGGCCAAGGGGCGCAAATGGTTCACCCAGGCGCGGGAGGAGGGCAAACCCCTGTGCGTGCTGCTGCTGGATGTGGATCACTTCAAGAAGGTGAACGACCAGCTGGGCCACCACGTGGGGGACAGGGTGCTCACCGCCGTGGCCCAGTGCATCGAGGAGCAGTTGCGCAGCCTCGACAGGGTGGGGCGCAACGGCGGCGAGGAGTTTCTGGTGCTGCTGCCGGATACCCTCCTGGGCGAGGCCGTCGAGGTGGCGGAGCGGATCCGCCAGGCCGTCGCCCGTCTCGAGATTGAGGGGGTGCCTGCGGATCATCCCATCCGCATCAGCATCGGCTGCGCCCAGTACAAACCCGAGGATGACAACCTGGGCGAGCTGGTACGCCGGGCCGACGAGGCCATGTACGAGGCCAAGCTGGCGGGGCGCAACCGGGTGATGACGGCCCGGTGAGGCCGACTCCGGGCCCCCGTGATAGCGGGCTGGGTATTTTTCACTCGCGCGGGTATAATGCCGCGCAATTTTGCTTTGATCCGGGGCCAGACCCATGTAATGCAACGCGCTTCTCCTGTCTCCACCGGTGGTCACTGACCCGCCCGCGTGGTGTCGTTGTCTGCATGGGCGCCCTGATTCCAAGGTGCTGTCCCGCATTTTTCCCACGGTGGCTCCAGGCCGCCGCTCAATAGAAGAACGTTGAATTATGTCAGCTGAATTTCTGAGTGAAGTCTCCAAGAGACGCACTTTTGCGATCATCTCGCACCCGGATGCGGGTAAAACCACCATCACCGAAAAGGTCCTGCTGTTCGGACAGGCCATTCAGCGCGCCGGTACCGTCAAGGGCCGTGGCTCGGGCCAGCACGCCAAATCCGACTGGATGGAGATGGAGAAGCAGCGCGGTATCTCCATCACCACTTCCGTGATGCAGTTCCCCTATGCCGACTGCCTGGTCAACCTGCTCGATACCCCGGGTCACGAGGACTTCTCCGAAGATACCTACCGTACTCTCACGGCGGTCGACTGCTGCCTGATGGTCATCGACGCCGCCAAGGGTGTTGAAGACCGGACCCGCAAGCTGATGGAAGTGACCCGTCTGCGGGATACCCCCATCCTCACCTTCATGAACAAGCTGGACCGCGAAGTGCGCGACCCGATGGAGGTCATGGACGAGGTGGAGCGCGAGCTCAACATCATGTGCGCCCCCATCACCTGGCCCATCGGCTGCGGCAAGTCCTTCAAGGGTGTCTATCACCTCTACAAGGACGAGACCTACCTGTATCAGAGCGGTCAGGGCCACACCATCCAGGAGAAGCGGGTGGTCAAGGGGTTGAACAACCCCGAGCTGGACGCGGCCATCGGCGACGATCTGGCTGCCCAGCTGCGTGGCGAGCTGGAGCTGGTGCAGGGCGCCTCTCCCGAGTTCGATCACGACGCCTTCATCGCCGGCGAGATGACCCCGGTCTTCTTCGGGACCGCCCTTGGCAACTTCGGTGTCGACCACATGCTGGACGGCCTGACAGACTGGGCGCCAGCCCCCATGCCGCGCAAGGCCGAGAGCCGCGAAGTGGTGGCGACTGAGGAGAAGTTCTCCGGTTTCGTGTTCAAGATCCAGGCGAACATGGACCCGAAACACCGCGACCGTATCGCCTTCATGCGTATCGTGTCAGGTACTTACAGCAAGGGCATGAAGATGCGCCACGTGCGCATCGGCAAGGACGTGAACATCTCCGACGCCGTCACCTTCATGGCCGGTGACCGTGAACAGGCGGTCGAGGCCTGTGCCGGCGACATCATCGGTCTGCACAACCACGGCACCATCCAGATCGGCGACACCTTCACCCAGGGTGAAGATCTCAAGTTCACCGGCATCCCGAACTTCGCACCTGAACTGTTCCGCCGTATCCGCCTGCGTGACCCCCTCAAGCAGAAGCAACTGCTCAAGGGGTTGGTGCAGCTCTCCGAAGAGGGGGCGGTGCAGGTGTTCCGTCCGCTCATCAGCAACGATCTCATCGTCGGTGCGGTCGGTGTGCTGCAGTTCGACGTGGTGGTCTCGCGCCTCAAGAGCGAGTACAACGTCGAGGCCATCTACGAGGCGGTCAACGTCGCCACCGCCCGCTGGGTGGAAGGGACCGACGTCAAGAAGTTCGAGGAGTTCAAGCGCAAGAACGAGGTCAACCTGGCCCTCGATGGGGGTGACAACCTCACCTACATCGCGCCGACCATGGTCAACCTGCGCCTGGCCCAGGAGCGTCACCCGGACGTTCACTTCCGCCAGACCCGCGAACACTGATCACCCTGCCCGCACCCAGCGGGTGGCTGATGACCAGAGAGACCCCGCTTCGGCGGGGTTTTTTGTTATGGGGCCTGTCATTGGAAGGGGCGGCGATCCCCATCCGGGGCTTGATGAATGAATAAAAATCAAGGATAAGTGATTTAAATTTCACCCATGGAGAGAGACATGTCCGTCACCCAACCCGTAGAGGCGCAGTTTGCCGCCTACAATGCCCACGATCTCGATGCCTTCGTGGCCTGCTTTGCCCCGGATTTCAAAGGCTATCGCATGCCGACCGAGACGCCGAGCACAGTCGGCAAGGGGGCGCTGCGGGCCTTCTATGCGGAGCACAGATTCAACAACCCGCTGCTCAAGGCCGAGCTGCTGTCACGCACCGTCTTGGGCAACAAGGTGTTTGATCACGAGCTGATCCATGGCCTCTCCCTTGAGCCCATCGAGAGCGTGGCGGTGTTCGAGGTGAAGGAGGGTCTTATCCAGACCGCCTGGTTCTATTTCCCTTCCTGAGCGCCGCGACACGGGCCTGCCGGCGACAAAGCTGGTATAAGAGAAAGTTCCCTGCGGGCATCCCCTGGTCTGCCCGCGTCTGGACAATAACAAGGAGTACACCATGCTTGGACGCATCACCCACCTCTTCCCGCTTTGGGCCCTGCTGTTTTCCCTGCTGGCCTACTGGCAGCCCGAGCCCTTCGTCGGCCTCAAGGGCCAGATAGTGCCGCTGCTGACCATCATCATGCTGGCCATGGGGCTGACCCTCAAACCCCAGAACTTCCTCGACGTGGTGCGCAACAAGAAGGCCATCGGCCTCGGGCTGGTATTGCAGTTCAGCGTGATGCCGCTGGCCGCTCTGCTGGTCAGCCTGTTGCTGGGCTTTGATGCCGAGTTGACCGTGGGAATGGTGCTGGTGGGCAGCGTCGCCGGTGGCACCTCTTCCAACGTGATGTGCTATCTGGCCAAGGGCGATGTGGCTCTCTCCATCACCATGACAGCTCTCTCCACCCTGCTCGGGGTCCTCGTCACCCCCCTGCTGGTGCAGCTGCTGGCTGGCAAGAGCGTCGACGTGCCGGTGCTGGACATGCTGCTGAGCCTGGTGAAGATAGTGCTGATCCCTGTGGTGTTCGGGGTGGTTGCCAATGTCTTCCTCCACTCCCTGACGGCACGTATCGAGCCCGTGCTGCCGCTCGTCTCCATGGCCGCCATCGTCATGATCATCGCCATCGTGGTCGCCCTCAACGCAGGGCAGTTCGCCAGCATCGGCCCCATCGTGGCGCTGGCGGTGATCCTGCACAACGGCATCGGCATTGTGGCGGGCTACTGGGTCAGTCGCTGGCTGGGCTTTGAGGAGCGGATCTGCCGCACCGTGGCCTTCGAAGTGGGGTTGCAGAATTCTGGCCTCGCCACGGCGCTGGCCATGAAATTCTTCACTCCCGCCTCGGCCATGGCTGGCACCCTCTTCTCGGTCTGGCACAACCTGTCCGGCTCTCTGCTGGCCGGGGTCTGGGCCAAGCGACCGCTTTCCCGGCCTGCTGGGACCCTGGAGCAGCGCGCTGGCTGATCAGGGGGCGCAAGATGAAACAATAAGGGGCCATGGGCCCCTTGTTGTTGTTTGAGCTAGGGAAGGTGCGAATAAGTCATATGGCACGAGAGCATTTACTGGTAACCCATTGATATTAAATGACTAAAATTTTCATTTTTTGTTCTTGGGATACTTGTTCGCACTTTCCCTAGTCGAGCGCCAGCACCATGCAGATCTCGCAGGCGTCGTGGCCTGTGCAGCCAAGGGGCCCCGGCAGGTGTTCGAAGCCCAGGGATTCATAGAGGGCGGTGGCTTCCCGCAGCACGGCGGTGGTCTCCAGATAGCAGCGCTGGTAACCCAGGGCGCGAGCCTCGGCCAGCGCCTGCAGCACCAGCCGCCGTCCCAGCCCCAGCCCCCGCAGGGCGGGCAGGAAGTACATCTTCTGCAGCTCGCATACATCCGCTGCCCCCGCCAGCGGCGCTATGCCGCCCCCGCCAAGAATGGTGCCGTCCGGCCCCTCAATCACCCAGTAGCGGCTGCGCTCCCCCTGATAGGTCTCGTGGAGAAAATCGAGGTTGGGATCCGCTACCCCGTACCCCTTGTCGGCGGTGAGGCCGTATTCGGCGGAGACGGCGCGCACCACGGCGGCGATCCGGGGATTGTCGGCCGGGGTGATGGGGCGGATGACGAACCCCTGCTGGCGGCGGGCGCGGGAGAGGGCGCTGCGATAGAGCCGCATGCCCTCCCAGATCTGCTCGCACTCGGCGGGGGAGAGCTGGGCCAGGGCCCCCGCCATGGTCTCGTCCATCTGCCGGTGCAGCTCCTCAAGCTGTGCCTTGCCCGGCTCGGTGAGGCTCGCCTCCTTGCTGCGCCCGTCCGAGGGGTGGGGTTGCCAGGCGATCAGCTCCCGCTCGGCGAGGCGGGCCAGGGGGCGGCTGGCGTTGGACTTGTCGATGCGAAGGCGCTCGGCAAGCTGCTGGTTGGTGGCGGGACCGTTCTCCAGCTCGATGAGCAGGTGGGCCTCCAGGGGGCTCAGGGCCAGCGAGCCGCACTGCTGGGAGAGCATGCCGAGTTCGCGTACCAGTTCCCTCGACAGGGCGCGCAGGGGGCGGGGATCCATGGGGTTGTCTCCTTGTGATGGCATTTGGTTGTTATGCGCAACCAATACCATCTTTTGGTTGTTGATGACAACCATTTGCGTGAAAAAGGGCGAAAGACAGGCAGAAAAAAGGGCCCGGGAGAGGGCCCAAACATTGGAAACCCGCGCGGGGGCGCGGATCCCATCCTTGGTCTGGCAAGGTGCCGGCGAGGGTTAGACCAGCTCGGCCAGCATGGTGTCGGCATAGGGCACCAGGGCGTCGCCCTGTTTCACCTTGGCGAGGTAGTCCGGGTTGGCGATGAGGGGGCGACCGATGGCGACGAGGTCGAAGCGGTCCGCCTCGATGGCCTCGAGCGCGGTCTCGGCGCTGTAGTTGCCCACCCCCACCAGGTGGCCGTCGTAGCGGGCACGCAGGTAGTCGGAGGCGCGGCCGTCCAGGTAGTCGAAGGTGAGGCTGTCATCGAAGATACCCAGGTGCAGATAGGCCAGAGTACGCTGGTTCAGCTCGGCCAGCAGGTGGTCGAACACGGCGCGATCCCGGGCATCCCCTTCCAGGTGCACATAGGCGCCGGGGGAGAGACGAAGGCCGGTGCGATCCCCGCCAATGCGGGCGGCGATGGCATCCACTACCTCGAGGGCGAAGCGGCTCATGTTCTCGGGGCTGCCGCCGTAGTTGTCGGTGCGCAGGTTGCTGGCGTGGTGCAGGAACTGATCGATGAGGTAGCCGTTGGCACCGTGGATCTCCACCCCGTCAAAGCCCGCTTCGATGGCGTTGGCGGCGGCCTGGGCGTAATCCTCGACCAGCTGGGCGATTTCGCTCCCGGTCAGGGCGCGGGGTACCTGATAGACCAGCTCGCGCATGCGCGGCACCGTGCCCTCATGGGCGACGGCGGAGGGGGCCAGCACTTCGGCGTGGTGGAAGAAGGGGTGGGAGAGACGGCCCACGTGCCACAGCTGGGCGAAGATCTTGCCGCCGTTGGCATGCACGGCGCTGGTCACTTTCTTCCAGCCGGCGATCTGTTCGGCGCTGTAGAGCCCCGGGGTATTGGGGTAGCCCTGCCCGTCCGGACGGATGATGGTGGCTTCGGAGATGATGAGGCCGATGTCGGCGCGGCGGCCGTAGTAGGCGGCCATCTGTTCGGTGGGCACCAGACCCGGGCCAGCCATGCAGCGGGTGAGGGGGGCCATCATGAAACGGTTCGCGAGGGTGAGGGTGTCGTTGAGGCGATAGGGCTGAAACAGGGTATTCATGATCGTCTGTCCTGAGGGAGTGATTCTTGAACGGGCATTCAAGACGTTTTTTGGTTTGTGTGCAAGTATTTTTTGAACAAGCATTCAACATGGATTGACGGGGGAGGCTGGGGTAAACTTGCCGCCCTGTTTTTTCCGTCCCGCGGGACCTTGCCACCGGAGACCCCATGCGCAGCGCCGAATACGATCGGGATGCCGTCTTGCGAAACGCCATGGAAGCCTTTCGCGCCAAAGGCTATGCCAAGACCACCATGCAGGAGCTGGTGGCCGCAACCGGCCTGCACCCCGGCAGCCTCTATGCCGCCTTTGGCAACAAACGCGGCCTGCTGCTGGCGGCGGTCGATCACTATGTGGCAGAGAAGGGAGCCCTGCGCCGTCGCTGCCTGGCACAGCCCAGTCCGCTGGCGGGGCTGCACGCCTTCCTCGAGCAGGTGGTGGACGATGCCCTGCAGGGCTCCTGCCTGCTGACCCGCACCCTGATGGAGCTGGCGGAGCAGGACGAGGAGCTGCACCTTCGCTTCAAGGCCATCTACGGCGAGCTGGAACAGGATCTGGCCGGGCAGCTGGCCCTGGCAAAGGCGCAGGGAGAGCTGGCAAAAGAGGGGGACATCCCCACCCTGACCGCCTTCTTGCAGGTCCATATCCAGGGACTGGTCACCTTCGCCCAGTGTCACCCCGACCGCCCTCTGCTGGCCGGTGTCGTTGCCCGGATGATGAGCGCCCTGCGGGCGTGATGGCGAAGATGTAAACAACAAAGGCTCCCGCGGGAGCCTTTGTTGTTGCTGGGCATGCCCCTCGCAGCAGGGTTTTTGCCCCCTTCTCCCCCTTGCGGGAGCCATGGTTGTTTCTGGGGATGCCACACGCCGCTGGGTTGTTTGCTCCCTTCTCCCCTTGCGGGAGCCATGGCTGTTTCTGGGGGAGGCCACACGCCGCTGGGTTGTTTGCTCCCTTCTCCCCTTGCGGGAGCCTTTGTTGTTGCTGGGATGCCACACGCCGCCGGGTTGTTTGCTCCCTTCTCCCACTTATTTACAAAAGAATGGTAGAAGGGCTGGGGATGAGGGGAGGGCTCGTGCTCAGCGCAAAGAGAGCAAAAGAAGTTCCAGTACGGCCTCTATCCGACTCAATACATCGTTATTCCACACCCGGATCACCCGAAAGCCCTGCTGATTGAGGTAGGCCGTTCTTGCGCCATCATGTTGCCGTCCGGCCGGTTCGTTGTGCTGTGACCCATCTACCTCGATGATCAGCCTCTGCTCAAGCGAGATGAAATCGACAATGTAGGGCCCGATGGGCATCTGGCGACGGAATTTCACCCCAGCCAGGCGGCGGTCGCGCAATTGCAGCCACAGTTTCTGTTCGGCAAGGGTGGCTTCTCGCCTCATGCGCCTGGCAAACGGATGGGTTCTCATGGTGCTTATCCAGAGCTGTTTGAACCTATTAGATATAGCCATTCCCCGGTCTGGTGACTGAGTGGGTGGCGTCCCCTCACCCTGGCCCTCTCCCAGAGGGAGAGGGGACAGATCGAGTAACAGTTGTCATCTTGTTGGTCATCTCGGGGCCATCGTGAACTGATGAACTGATGAACTGATGAACTGATGAACTGATGAACTGATGAACTGATGAGCTGATGAGCTGATGAATCGACAGGTCGATGTGCTGGTGGGATGTATTTCGCCCTAGCAGACAGGTTGTTTGCGATGCTGCCAGTGGCGCAGATCCGCTCCCTTCTCCCCTTGCGGGAGAAGGGTTGGGGATGAGGGGGGGAGTCACACGCCGTCGGGTTATTCAGGAGTCACCAGCTCTTTCATCAGATGCTTGAGCCACACCTGGGCCGGCTGCTGCGCATGCTGCTTTGGTATGCCAGACGCTGCGGGTTTACGCGGGGCTGACCAGATCCTTCATCAATGCCTTCAACCAGATCAAGGCCGGTTGCTGGGCGTGGACCGGATGCCAGACGCAGTTGAGGTGATAGTCCGGCACGTCGTCGGGCAGGGGCAGGCTTTTCAGCGGCCAGTGGCTGGCGAGCAGCTCGGCCACCATGCTGGGCAGTACCAGCAGGTGGTCGCTCTGGCTCACGATGGCGGCGGCGGACATATAGCTCTGGCTGTTGACCGAGATGGTGCGGTTATGGCCCAGGCTCTGCAAATAGCGGTCGAGGCTCGCCTCCGAGGTGCCGAGCGGCGAGTGGAACACATGGGGCATCTCGATTAGCTGGTCGAGGGTGATGCGCTCCTCCTCCAGCTCCAGGGTGGCGCGCACCAGCCCGGCCAGGGGTTCGGTGAGCCAGGTCTCCTTGCCCAGATACCCCGGCACCTGCATGTACTCGTCAAACCCCAGCACTAGATCTATCTCGCCGCTCGCCAGCTCGGCTTCGGGCAGGGTATCGCGCAGGATGCGGATTTCGATGGTGACGCCGGGGGCCAGCTTCCTGAGGCGCTGGATAAGGGGCGGGATCAGCACGCATTCCACGTAATCCGTGGTGCAGAGCACGAAGCGGCGCTTCGACTGGCGCGGCGCGAACTCGTCCTCCTCCCAGAGTTGCTGCTCCAGCAGCCGCAGCGCCTGCTGCACCCCCAGATGCAGCCGCTGGGCCCGGGGAGTCGGCAACATCCCCTGGGGCGTGCGCACCAGCAGCGGGTCGCCGAGAAAGGCCCGCAACCGGCCGAGGGAGTGGCTCATGGCGGGCTGGCTGATAAAGAGCGATTCGGCGGCGCGGGTCACGCTCCCTTGCGTCATCAGGGCGTCAAAGGCGAGCAGCAGATTGAGGTCGAGCTGGTGCAGTTTCATGGGGGGATTATTCGCCGTGTTTATGGGACAATTAATCCTATTCATTTGATGGATGGGCGCGCAACTTCTTACACTGCGACCCACTCTTATTTTTTCAGGGTTCCCAGGCAAATCGGGGGCCTCAATCCATGCAAGGAGCCTTGCGATGAGCATCAAGACCATGAATTCCACGCCGGCCGCCGACGGCTTCACCATGCCCGCCGAGTGGGCTCACCAACAGGCCGTCTGGATGATCTGGCCGTTCCGCCCGGACAACTGGCGGGAAGCCGGTCGCTTCGCCCAGGCCACCTTCGCCAAGGTGGCCGATGCCATCGGTGGCGCGACGCCGGTCTTTATGGGGGTGCCGGCCCAGTTTATGGAGCAGGCCCGTGCCATCATGCCCGCCCACGTCACCCTGGTGGAGATGGCCAGCGATGACTGCTGGGCCCGCGACACTGGCCCCACCGTGGTCACCAACGCCGCAGGCGAGTGCCGTGGGGTGGACTGGGGCTTCAACGCCTGGGGCGGCCACAAGGGCGGCCTCTACTACCCCTGGGATCAGGACGAGAAAGTGGCGGCACAGATGCTGGAGCAGCACGGCATGGATCGTTACGCCGCGCCGCTCATCCTGGAAGGGGGCTCCATCCATGTGGATGGCGAAGGCACCTGCCTGACCACCGCCGAGTGCCTGCTCAACGAAAACCGCAACCCGCACCTGACCAAAGAGCAGATCGAAGCTCACCTGCGCGACTATCTGGGTGTCACCAGTTTTATCTGGCTGGACGAAGGCGTCTACATGGATGAAACAGACGGCCACATCGACAATATGTGCTGCTTCGTGCGCCCAGGTGAAGTGGCCCTGCACTGGACCGATGACGAGAACGATCCCCAGTACGCCCGCTCCCTGGCCGCCCTCAAGGTGCTGGAAGCGGCGGTCGATGCCAAGGGTCGCAAGCTGAAAGTGTGGAAGCTGCCCCAGCCGGGCCCGCTGTTCTGCACTGAAGAGGAGTCTACCGGCGTCGAGAGCGGCAGCGGTGTGCCGCGCGAGGCAGAAGGCCGTCTGGCCGGTTCCTACGTGAACTTCCTCATCACCAACGATCGCATCGTCTATCCGCTGCTGGATGCCGCCACCGATGGCGAAGCCCAGCGCATTCTGGAAGAGATCTTCCCGGATCACACCGTGGTCGGCGTACCGGCCCGCGAGATCCTGCTGGGCGGTGGCAATATCCACTGCATTACTCAGCAGATCCCCTCCGGCAAATAAGAACCGGATGACGATCCTGCTGCGAGACCGTGATCAAGGCTCATGTGCTGCTCGCTTATGTGAAACCGAGGGCTCACGTATGTTAATACGCTCCGGTTCCTGCGCTGCTCTTCACTGAGCTTCCGGCCTCTCGCGACGGGTCGTAAACCGATTCCAAGCCAGCCGAGGTTGGTATTCAAAACCCCACTCAGTGGGGTTTTATCCCTTGATGACGTGATGGTCGCAGGCGCCGATGCGGCGATCATCATGACAAACAGTCACCCTTTTACAGGAGATCCCCATGATCGAAGTGACCGAGGTTTCCATTGCCGAGCTGCGTGCCGCGCTCGAATCAGGCCGCACCACAGCGGTCGAACTGGTCAAGGCCTATCTGGCCCGGATCGAGGCCTACAACGGCCCCGAGACTGCCACCAAACTCAATGCCGTGGTGGTCGCCAATCCCGATGCGCTGAAAGAGGCCGAAGCTTCCGATGCCCGCCGTGCCCGTGGCGAGACCCTGAGCCCGCTCGACGGCATCCCCTACACCGCCAAAGACAGCTATCTGGTCAAGGGGCTGACCGCCGCCTCCGGCAGCCCGGCCTTCAAGGATCTGGTGGCCCAGCGCGATGCCTTTACCGTTGAGCGCTTGCGCGCCGCCGGTGCCATCTGCCTTGGCAAAACCAATATGCCGCCGATGGCCAATGGCGGCATGCAGCGCGGCGTCTATGGCCGTGCCGAGAGCCCCTACAACGCCGACTACCTGACCGCGCCGTTTGCTTCCGGCTCCTCCAACGGCGCTGGTACCGCCACCGCCGCCAGCTTCTCCGCCTTTGGTCTGGCCGAAGAGACCTGGTCGAGCGGCCGTGGCCCGGCTTCCAACAACGGCCTGTGCGCCTACACCCCGTCCCGTGGCGTCATCTCGGTGCGCGGCAACTGGCCGCTGACTCCAACCATGGATGTGGTGGTGCCCTATGCCCGCACCATGGCCGATCTGCTGGAAGTGCTCGATGTAGTGGTGGCCGACGATGCTGATACCCGTGGCGATCTGTGGCGCATGCAGCCCTGGGTGCAGCTGCCCAAGGCCTCTGAAGTGCGTCCGGCTTCCTATCTGGATCTGGCTGCCAAGCCCGATGCCCTCAAGGGCAAGCGCCTCGGCGTGCCGCGCATGTTTATCAACAAGGATGAACTGGCCGGCACCAGCGACAACCCCGGCATCGGCGGCCCGACCGGTCAGCGCATTCATACCCGCGAGACCGTAATTGCCCTCTGGGAAGTTGCGCGCAAGGCGCTGGAAGCCGCTGGCGCCGAAGTCATCGAAGTGGACTTCCCGCTGGTCTCCAACTGCGAAGGGGACAGACCCGGCGCGCCGACCGTGTTCAATCGCGGCATCGTGAGCCCGGAGTTTCTTAATGACGAGCTGTGGGAGCTCTCCGGCTGGGCGTTCGACGACTTCCTGCGCGCCAATGGCGATCCCAAGCTCAACAAGCTGGCCGATGTCGATGGGCCGAAGATCTTCCCCCACGACCCGGGCACCCTGCCGAACCGCGAGGGCGATCTGGCGGCGGGCATGGACGAGTACGTCAATATGGCCAAGCGTGGCATCAAGCGCTTTGACGAGATCCCCACAGTGCCGGATGGCCTGCGCGCTCTGGAGAAGACTCGCAAGCTGGATTTGGAGGACTGGATGGACGGGCTCAAGCTCGACGCCGTGCTGTTCCCCACCGTTGCCGACGTCGCCCCGGCTGATGCGGATGTGAATCCGGCCTCCGCCGATATCGCCTGGAGCAATGGCATCTGGGTTGCCAACGGCAACCTCGCCATCCGCCATCTCGGCGTGCCGACCGTGACAGTCCCCATGGGCGTCATGGCCGATATCGGTATGCCGGTGGGCCTGACCTTCGCCGGTCGCGCCTATGACGACAACAACCTGCTACGCGTCGCCTCGGCCTTCGAGTCCACCGGCAGCAAGCGCAGGGTGCCGCCACGCACGCCGCCGTTGGGGTGATAGGTTTTGGGATTAATATCCTGTATGGAGATGGTATTCACCTGACAGTTGCCCACAAAAGGGAGTGGTCATACGGCTTCAAACCGGATAACAAAACGGTACCCCTACCGTGTTATCCGGAGTCACCGTATGACCACCAACGAGAAAGTAGCACGTCGTAAACTCAG
>NZ_JAGKRK010000033.1:0-41200 GCF_017939325.1 Aeromonas sp. MaB10011B
ATATGACGGCGAAACGCACGACAACTACAATCCGGCCTTTATGGCGGCCCTCGGCATGAGCGAGGAAACGATCGCCTCCGTACTGGCCCAGCGCGACTATGAGCGGACAGATGGGCAGTTGGCGCGGCGCCGGATGGCCTATGTGGCCGAGTCCGACCCCCTTTTCTTGGAGTGGCAATACGACAAGACAGCAGCGGCCGAGCAGGCATGGCGCGACAAGGTGGCGGAGATCAAGCTGCGCTACCCGGTGGCCCGTGGGGCGGAAGAGTGATCGTCCGTCTCGAGCCCATCACGGCGAGCGTGGTCGCCGTGCTGCTGCAACCAGCCAAGTGAGCCTTGCCTCCTGGCGCTCCCGGCGTTAGGATTTACCCATCATGGCCCTGCTCTCTCGAGCGGGGCTTTTTCGTTTCTGCCTCTCTGAGATCCCCATGCCCATACTCGATATCGTCACCATGCGAGGGACTATGCCGCGCGCGGAGCCCCATCTTTTGTCTGATGAGGTCGCGGTGATTGCTCGCGACTGCCATTTTGACCATGGCGTCATCTCGCCTCTGGAGGATGACGCCAGTGCTGGTGTGGAATTGCCCATCGTACCTATCACCCTTTTTCGCTATGGCCAGCACTGGTTTGCCTGGAACAAGGTGGTGGAGGCCATCCGCTCCCCGATAGCTCAGGACTCGTATGGTCGGGTTTACTACACGGATGGTGAGTATCCCAAGGTGACTCATGCCCAGATCGCCACAGGCGGCAGCAACAAGCCGACGGCGTGGTATCGACTGGGCATTCCAGCCCCAGGTGTTCCGGTCGGGGTTGGCACCATCACCCCACCTGTTGGTGGTGTGGATGATGACCTGACAGATGACGAAACTCGCTTCTACGTGGATACCTTCGTTACTGCGATGGGTGAGGAGGGGCCCCCGGGCCCTGTCAGCGGAAAGGTGAATATCGGGATCCCAGGGTCATCCGTCACCTTGATGCTGAGCCCACCGACAACCCAGAACAGTAACATCACCAAGCGCCGGATATACCGGTCAGTGTCCGGTGGCGGCTTGGCTGATTACCTGTTGGTCGCCGAGCTGCCCATTGCCCAAGCATCGTTTGTCGATATCCGGGAGGATGGGGAGCTGGGCGCTGTGCTGGAGACCTACGACTACACCATGCCGCCGAATGGCATGCGCGGCTTGTGTCAAATGGCGAATGGCATGTGTGCGGGGTTTGCTGGCAACTCCCTCTACCTGTGCGAGCCTTACCTTCCCTACGCCTGGCCGGAGAAGTACCGGCTGACCACTGAGCACGACATCGTGGCGATCGCTGCCATCGACACCACCTTGGTGATTGGGACCAAGGGGTACCCCTATCTTGCCCAGGGCGTGAGCCCGGCATCCGTGACCACCCAGAAGCTCAGCCAACTGCCGCAGTCCTGTGTCAGCGGTCGCTCTATGGTCGCCATGGATGGCGTCGTGCTCTATGCCTCCCCGGACGGGCTGGTCGGCATCGGCGCCAACGGTGGGCAGGTGGTCACCGAGGGGATCATCACCCGAAGCCAGTGGCGCGCCATGAAGCCAGAAACCATGCGGGCATGGCACCACGAGGGGAAATATGTGGCCATGACTGACACTCACGCATTCATCTTTGACCCGAAAAGTGGCGACTTGCGTGAGCTGACGAACCGGTGGGAGGCGGCTGTCTCTGATATGGAGAGCGACTCCCTCTACGTTGCCAAGGGGCGCAGCTTGCAGATTTGGCGCGGGGGGAGCTCCAGCAATGGTCAGTTCGTCTGGCGGTCCAAGCCATTTATGGAGCCAGAGGGTTCGTCTTTCAGCTGCTGCCGGGTGTTGGCTCAGGATGTTGGCCTGGTCGGGATCAAGTTGTTCGTTGACGGGGAGCAGGTGATGGAGCTGTCCCCTGGCAACCTGGTGCCCGGGGCGTTCAGGTTGCCGCCAGTGCGGGGCCGGTTCTGGCAGATAGAGGTCTTTGGCACCTCGGTGGTGAGCCGCATCACCCTCGCGAGCAGCATGGCGGAGATGGTGAACTGATGGCCAAGAAACCCGCTTATCGCGCCGGCCGTGACCAGGCCGCAACAGCCGAGAACGTGGAGCTGCTCACCGGGCAGCGTGGCGATCGCCTTGATAAGGCAGTCACTTTCCGGGAGCTGGCGGCATTGGGGCTGTCTACGTTGCGTCCTGGTGCTGGCGGTGTTTATGTCCCGGGCAAGAACCCAGACCTTTTCCCGCCGGGCCAGATGGAGTTCCCCCACGCTCCGGTCAATGTGATCGCCAATGGCGCATTTCACACGGTCCTTGTTGAGTGGGATCCGCCGCAGTACCGGGGGCATGCTCACGCCGAGATATGGCGAGCTGAGAGTGACAACCAAGCCGAGGCCACCCTGGTGGGGACCTCTTCGGCCAATCTCTTCTCTGACGCCATTGGCAAGGGCGCCAAATTTTACTACTGGGTGCGCTTTGTCAACGGCAAGGATGACAAGGGCCCCTTCCAGGGTATGCAGGGAGTCGAGGCTGAAACCAGCCGGGATGTGCAGGACATTCTCGACGAACTGCAGGGGAAAATAGAGGAGAGCCACCTGGCCCAGGCGCTGCTGGGGCCCATAGAGCAAGTTCCCCAACTCCAGCTCGACATTGCGATCCTGAAGCCAAAGGTCGATGAAATCGAGGTCATTCGTCCCAAGGTCGCTGCCATCGAGGACAAGATCCCCAGTATTGAGCAGGAGTTGGCCGGGCTGGATGAGCGCCAGAAGGTAGCTCAAGAGCTGCTGGATGATGCCCAGCAGCAACTGGGGATGTCGAGCATTGAGATCGGCCTAGTGCAGGATCGCTTGAATGCGAAGCTCGATAAGTACAAGGGTGATTTCGACTCGTTCCGCGATGCTGTGTTTGTCGTGGATCCAGAAAACGGCAGCATCACGATGGATGCGGTCAATGCGGTGCGAGAGGAGCTTCACACTTCCATTACTGAAGTTCAGCAGGAGCTTGATGCCGTCGCCGGCCAGATCAGCAGCAAGGCAGACAATGTCACCGTTGACGGCCAGGGCTCGCGAATCACAGAGGCAGAGCAGCGCATCAACGGCTTGGACGCCAGCCTGAGCCAAACCGTCACCCGGGGGGAGTTCACAGGCGAACAGCAGCGGGTTACCCAGATCGGTCAAGAGCTTGATGCGACAAAAGGGGTGCTGGCCCAGAAGGCGACCAAGCAGGAAGTGGATGCCCAAGGCGTGCGACTTGCCAACGCAGAAAGCAAACTGACGGTGCATACCGACGAGCTGAGTTCCCAGGCGCAGCGTCTTGATGGGCTGGCGGCCCAGATCACCCAGGGCGACGAGACTCTTCGGGCCAGTATCACTGAGCTGGCGCGAGTTTCGGCGGAAAGCGATCAGGTGACTGCGCAGCGGGTTAGCGGGCTCGAAGTGAGGGCGGGGACATCAGAGGCCAAGATCCAGGCGCTCGAGGAAATCTTCGCGGATGACGGTGGTATTACTGCTGGCCGATTCGACGCCATCACGGCAGAACTCGAGCTGCAGCGTGGGCAAGACGATGACAACGCATCTGCTGCGATCGATGGTGCCCTGGCCGTGGATGAGCGGGATCGGGAGACGCGGAAGGCGTTCGGGGCCATCCGTACAGAGCAGAGGGTAATCCTGACGGAGCAGCAGGCCCAGGCTCAGCGCACAGCAGACATGGAAGTGAAGTTTGAAGCGAAGGATGCCGCCACTCAGGCCAGGATTTCGTCGGTTGAGAAGGTGGCCTCTGATGCAGACTCGGCGCTGGCACAGCGCATTGATAACGTCACAACGGAGTTCAAGGCGGCTGATGCTCAGGCCAATGCCGATATCAGGTCGTTGGCGCAGTCGAGCGCCGCCGCAGACGAGGCCCTGTCCTTGCGCCAGGACCAGTTGGCTGCGACGTTATCGAGTGCGACGGCAGAGCTTGGGGCAAACATCACTCAGGAGGCGTTGTCCAGGGTCACCGCCGATGAGGCCATTTCGAGGCGAGTTGCCGAAGTGGAGGCGCAGTTCAGTAGCGACCTCGAGGATACGAATGCGAGGGTTGCGGCCGAGGAGCTGGCTCGGGCAACAAAAGATGAGGCGCTTGCCCAGCAGATCAGCACTGTAGATGCTGCGTTCAAGGCCGCCGATACGGCGCTGTCTGCCTCCCTCTCCGAGTCGAGCAAAGCCCTGGCAGATGCCGACCGAGCGCTGGGTGAGCGGATCAGCACCCTTGATGTGACGGTTGGAGAGAACTCAGCCAGCATCACAGAACTCCAGCAGGCCGTGGTGAGCAATGAGGCCTCGCTCAGCCAACGCCAGGACAAGATGGAGTCGGAGATCGTTGTCGGTGCCGTCAGCCAGGTTGAAGGTGCCTTGGCCGGGGATGAACGTGACCGAGAGAACCGAAAGGCTCGCGGCGTCATTCTCCAACAGCAGAGCACGCTGGCGAATCAACAGGAGGCGCAAGCCAGGACTGTTGAGCAACTGACCGCTGAGTTTGATGCTGAGAATGGGGAGATCAGGGCGCAGATCACCAATGAGCAGTTGGTTAGGGCGACGGCTGATGAGGCGCTGTCACAGCGGATCAGTGTTGTTGATAGCGAGTTCAAAGCGGCGGACGCCGCGACGAATGCTGCTGTTGCAGCTGAAGTGCGGGCGCGGAGCGATGCTGATAGCGCGCTGGCTGAACAGTTGTCCACCTTGGATGCAGAGTTCAAGGGGGCGGAGCAGGCCCTGGCGGCCAGCATCGATGAAGTGTCCCGTGTTAGTGCTGAAGCAAACCAGTCCCTTTCTGAGCAATTGAGTCAGGTGAAGGCCACAGCAGAATCGGCGGGCACCGCTGCGGCAGGAGCCCAGAGTAGTGCAAACCAGGCAAAAGAGGATGCAGCGGCTGCTGCGGGGATAGCCAATGGAAAGGGCAAGGTGCTCATTCAGTCAGCAGCTCCAGCAGTAGCAGATCGGCTTGCTCAGAATCTCTGGATTGATACGACCAGCGGCACCAACACTCCGAAGCGGTGGAGTGGGTCAGCCTGGGTTGCAGTAACAGACAAGGTCGCGATCGATGCAGCTCAAGCCGCCGCCGCAGCTCAGGCAAGCGCTGATCAAGTCGCACAGGGTGTTGCGAAAAATACTGCTGCCATCAATGACGAAGTGAAGGCGCGGGCTGATGCAGATTCGGCCATGGCACAGCAGATCCAGCAGGTAACGGCAAACTATCAGCAGGGAGATCAGCAACTCCAAGGCCAGATCACGGCAGAGTCAGTCGCCCGTGCCGATGCGATGCAAGCCCTCGGCAGCCAGATTGATACGGTGTCTGCTGTTGCAGGTAGCAAGAATAAAACGTTCTTCCAAGCCACTGCCCCAGGGTCAGCGATGGGCACCGGTGATCTGTGGTTTGACACAGCCAACAACAACAGGCCGTATCGTTACAGTGGAACTGCGTGGGTTGCCACTGACGACCCGAGGATTGCAGCCAATGCCGCCGCCGTTCAACTCCAGAGCCAAGCTATTGCCGACTTGCAAAATGGTGCCCAGGCCATGTGGACAGCGAAAGCCAGCGCGGGCCAGATCACTGCCGGGATAGGGTTGATTGCAAACTCTGACGGCACGAGTCAGGTGGCTATCTCTGCTTCCCAGGTGTTCGTATTCAACCCGAATAGCTCAACGCCCATGGCGCCGCTGTTTGCCATCGACAATGGCCAGGCGGTCATTGCAGAGGCCATCATCCGCAAGGCCACTATCCAGATCCTGACGTCCGAGAAAATCACGGCGGACTACATCAAAGCAGGGGTCAGCATGTCGGCGCCTGCGATCTCGGGCGGTTCCATCGATATGGGCAATGCCTTCCTGTCTGGTGGGGCTGCAGGGTTCGGTAAAGGCGGGCCTTATGCCAGTTGGGGATTCGGCTGGTACACGATGATCTATGCGGACGGCAGCATCTATACCAATCGACTTCGTGCAGAAGGCGGTTATGTGAAGAACATGACCATGAACAACTGCACGATTGCTGCCGATTGCGTGGTCCTGGGGACGTTGGAAGCGGATCGGATTGTGGGTGATATCACAAGGATGATCAGGGCGTCAGGTAACTTCTCTTTGGCAGGTTACAAGCGAGCCAGAAACATGGTCTGCATCAAACCACTCACAGGTCTAGCAGAGGTTTCCGGAGCCGGCACGATAGGGCTCATATTGTTGTGCAAGCTCAACGGCACTGAAGTAGCTAGGGCTACATCCACAGCCTCGTTCCCTGTGGGTACGAATAGAGCGCCAATGAGTGTGACCTTCCAAGATGCTTTCGTGATCCCCGCTGGGACTGCGACCGTCAACATCACCTTCGAAGTGGTGGCCTATCCTGGGTCATCTATCCAGAACCAGCGCCTTATCGGGGAGAGCCTATGGCTGATGGGTCTATGGTGAGGGCTGCTTTGAACCGCATAGTCAGGGATACCGGGAATCCTAATCTCCCTCTCAAACTGCAAGACGCCATCCGAAACCGGATGGCGTTTTTGTTCTTGCGTGGTGATGACGGGTTTGTGCTCAAGCCACAGGCAGAAGATGGCGTGATCGGTGTCCTGGTCTGGGTGGGGTGGGGGGATGGCGGGGCACCTGAGCGGCACCTGCCGGAAGTGAAACGCCTGGCACGCCTGATTGGGGCACGCTGGCTGCGCTTCCACTCGGCGCGTAAGGGGTGGCTCAAGGTTGCGCCAAGAATGGGATGGGCCCGTCAGCCGGATGATGCTGATGGGCTCTATGTGTTTCAGATCAACCTATGAGGTGTAGGTGATGGGGAAGGGTGGCTCGAACGAAATTCAGGAGACCGAGGCTCAGAAGGCTGCAGCCGGTGTGGCCATGGAGCAGTGGGATCTCTACAAGAACGACCTGCAGAAGTACGAGGACTATTTCATCGAGAAGGTGGATGACCTCAACAGTGAGGGGGAGTTCGACAAACTGGCAGGCACGGCAGCGCTTGGCACTGCTCAATCCTTTGGTGAATCGCGCGCAGGGCTGGCTGACTCCATGGCTGCCAGTGGAGTAGATCCAACCAGCGGCAGGTACCAGGAGGCGATGGAAGGACTGGCAACGGACCAAGCCCTGAGTCAGACCGATACCACTAACCGCGCACAGTCCAGCCAGCAGGACAAGTATGTTGCTGGGCTCAAGGATGTGGTGAGCATTGGCGCAGGGCAGAAGGCTGAATCGCTGGCTGGTATGGGCGATGTGGCCACAACCAGCTTGCGCAAGGCAACCAGTGATGCACAGAGCTCTTACCAAAGCCAGCAGGCGACGGCTGGTTTGGTGGGAACCCTGGCAGGAGCCGCCACCTCGTATGGGCTGGCCAGCCTGAAAGCACCGGCGGCAACGGAGATCAAGAAAATCAGCCCGACTGCATCCGTGCTGCAGGGCAAGGGTTACTAAGGGGGTTCCATGGGTTACGCCGCAGACACTTACGCCAAAATCACCCGAGAGCAGTACCAGGACTGGAAGACGCGCTTCTACCCCAAGCAGCAGGAACTGATGGAACTGGCCACCAACGGCCAGTTGCTGCGGGAGCAACTGGGGCGGGTGGATGAGAACAACGCCAACGCGCTCCGCTCAGCTCAGCAGGCTACGGCCAACCGCAATGCGCGGATGGGGCTGGGCACCAGCAGCAATGCCAACGATAACAGCCAGGGGCTGCGCATGGCGCTGATGACGGCAGGCACCGAGAACGGCCTGCGTGAACAGGAGCAGACCCGGCAAATGGGGATCCTGACCGGCGCGGATGCGGGGCTGCGTGAGGCAATCAAAACCGGAGGGGGTGTGTGATGGGGTACGGCATTTTGGATATCGGCGGCCAGACACGCCAGCAAGGCCTGGCGGGGTTGCGCGATGCTGCCAACCGAGAGTCGGAGATGGAGGCTGCCAACAAGAGTCTCAAGACCGCTCGCAAGGGGCAAACCCTGAGCACAATCGGTACTGGCGCATCGATGGGCGCCGTGTTGGGCATGGCGGGCTCACTCGGTGGCCCTCTGGGCGCACTGGCAGGTGCTGGGGTTGGGTTTCTGGCAGACAGCTTGTTTTAAGGGGGCATGATGAGCGTATCGGGATTGGCTGAAGGTTTTCTGGCTGGCTTCAACACCATGGACCGCTACCAGCGGGGCCAGAAAGAAGATGAGCGGATGGAGAGGTCAATGGGCCTGCGAGATGCCATGTGGCAGAACGAACAGGACCGACAGAAAGTGGCAGATGAGCGCTACCAGAGCGAGCGGGAGTACGGCAAGGGGCGCGACAAGTTGGCAGATGCAAGGTATGACAAGCAGTTCGCCCTCACAGAGCGGCAGATGAAGGCGTCCGAGGCGCGAGCCGGTGCTGCTGAGCGGCGAGCGGCGGCACAGGAAGCTCGGCAGCAGCAGGAGTATGAGTGGCAAAAGACACTGCGGGACAAGCAGCTTTTCCAGCAGGAGAACCTGCCGATTATCCAGTCTGGCTGGCAGGCTGTGACCGAAGGCAAAGACCCGGGCCAGCAATTCTGGAGCGTGGTGCGCGACCCGCGCGCAGGCTCATTCAATCCGGAGCGCTATCTGCAGCAGGACTACGCCGAGGCTGGCAAGACTTTTGTCACCTATGCGGGCAACCTGGTGCGCCAAGCGCAGGAAGGAAAACTGGATCCAACTACGCCCGAGGGGCACGCTGCCGTCAATAACCCTGACTTCATCAAGGCGGCCGGCACCCTCTATCAGGATGAGGTCAGCAAAGGCGTGGGCGACATCGATCCGGAAAGCGGCAAGACCATCACCGGCAAGCAGTTGAACAACATCATGATCACCCCTGACGGGCGTGGTGTGGTATTGGGAGTGGAAGTCACCTATGACGACGGCAGCAAGGCCGTGCGTCCGGTCACCAACAACCGCACTTCTGCGCCCGATGATCACCCCAAGGTCATCCCCATCAACGACTTCTTGAAGCCTGCCTACCAGCGGGCGGCACTGGCCAAGCACATGATTGGCAATGCAGATCAGTTGCGCACCTCTCTCGGTCTGACGGCTGGGCCTGACCAGGTGGGTTACAAGAAGGCGGTCACCGAGCTGGAGAAGCAGCACGGCCAGAACAGGGCGCGCATCTCTTCCAGCAACGCAGAGGATAAAGACTTACAACTGGATGCGCTGGACGCCCAGCTGGAGCAGAGCAAGGCGGCGTTGGCCGACACCTTCGGCATGACTTCCAAAGCTGAGGAGAAGGAGGCGGGTACCCCTATCAAAGAGTGGACTGGCGGCGATCCCGAGCGCCTGCAGTTCGTGAAGGAGGCCAACCAACATGGCAAACTGAGCAGTCTGCTGGATTCCCCGGCCAAGATGAACACGGCCTTTGAGCTTTGGCGCCAGCAGGCGGCCAAACAGCGGCAGACTGAGCAGGCTACCGTCACGGCCAATCGACTCCGTGACACGGAGACCAACGCCTATCAGGCAATGAGCCTGGCCCAGGCTCGCCGATAGTTGCCTTTCACCTACCCCAGCGTTAGCATCTCTCCATCGTCGATCAGTCTGCATGCTGATCGCCCCATCTCAAAAGCCCCGAACGGTTCGCCGCTCGGGGCTTTTCTTTTGCTCGAAATCCGAGGACACCATGGACAAACCTGGACTGCGTGACGCCCTGCCACAACCGCGACAATCTGACACTCGTAATGACCCCTTCTGGAGCTCGCTCGATAGCAGCCTGTCTGCCGCAGCGGCTGCAACACCCCAACCATCCGAGCCTGTAGCCAAACGTGATCTTGATGTCGGCCTGGGCGATGTCGCCCGCGGGGTGGGCGCTGGCGCACTTGATCTGGTGGGTGGCATTGGTGAGCTGGCACGGCAGGCAAGCAACTTCGGCAAAGAGAATGCCGGGAAGCAGGGGGGCGACTACCTGGAACAGGCTCGTGCCAATATGGCCAACAAACTGAGCTCGGTTCTGGATGTGGTCGCAGGTGCAGGCGATCTGGCCGCATCTGGGGCAGAGTCTCTGAATGATGGGATGAGTGCTGACGCCAAGGAGGCACTGGGGCGCCGACTGGTCGATGAAACGCCAGAAGGCCGGTTGACCCTGGGGGATGGCGCAGGGGATATCGATGTCTGGGCGATGAAAATGGCGCAGGGCGTTGGCTCTTTGCTACCGACACTCGCCGCTGGCGGGGTGACTGGGGTGGCTGCCAAAGCCTCTATCGGCCGGGCTGTCACTGCATCCATGGTCAAGCGTGGCGCGACCCAGGAGGTAGCCGAAGCGGTCGCCGCCAAGGCAGTATCCAAAATTGCCACCGGTGCCGCTGTGACCACCGGGGCGACCGGATCGGTGGGCAGTGCCGGGGTGAACACCCGCGACACTGTGCTGGGAATGAGCTTTGACGAGCTGGCGGGCAGCGATACCTTCCGCCAGTCGTTTACTCGCATCGACCAGGATCAACAGACCGCCCATCTCTCTGATGAGGAGAAGCTGGGGCTGGCCCGTGAGGAAACGGCCAACTTTGCCAGCCGAGCCACTATGAGCGACGCCAAGGTGTGGGGAGCTGCCGCCATGGGCTCCATGATGGGCGACGCCATGCTGTTCAAGATGCTGGCTGGCAAGGCGGCCACCGGTGGAGTGCTGAAAGGTGCTGCCAAGGGGGCGGCAGGTGAGGGTATCAGCGAAACCCTGGAGGAGGGGGTGCAGCAATACGCCGTCAACGAATCCCTCAACGAGGTGGCCGCCGCTGATATCGACCCGATGAAGGGGGTCATGTCGAGCGCGATCGAGGGCGGCTTGATAGGGATGGGGACAGGTGGTGCGGTAGGTGCTGTCGGTGGGGCGCGAGGCGGTAAGCATGCCAGCCAGGAAGATGGCGTTGGGACCGGTCCGGTTGCAGAGCCTTCCGCGCCGGTGACGGAGGACGCTGCTGGTCCGGCAGTGGATCCGAACTTTGCATCTGCTCCACTGGAAGACGGCGAGCAGGCGCCCTCCGCCTCGCAGGCCGAGGGGGAGCTGAATCCGCTCGGCCCCAGCGCCAGCCAGTTTGACGAGCTGCGTGATGTGCCGGCCTACCTGCGCCGCGACGATACCGCAGCGCGGTTCAAGGGCATGGCTGCCGATAGCGAGGTGCAGCGCGCCCTGGCTGGTGAGTTTGGCCAGTCAGTGCAGGAGCTGGTTGCCTCCCAGATGCAGGCTGGCGATCAGGGCAAGAGTCTTTATGAGCGAGCTCAGGCTGGTGAGCTTGGGCTTGACCCGTTCGCAGGCAACAAGAGCGCCCAGCAGGTAGCCATGGAGAACCAGCGCCCAGCCCTGCCGCTCAAGGATGTGATCTTTGCCGGTGACGCCAATGCGGCTCGGGGGATGACCAAGGAAGGCCACTTTGACGACAAGCAGGCTGGCACCGGCCCCCAGTTCCGCGGCGCAGAGCGTACTCGCTGGCAGAGTGGGCAGGAGGGGGATGTGTTGCCGCCAGAGGCATCTTCCACCAAGCCCGCTGGCGAGCTGCCGGGCGCGGTGATTGAGGGTGAGGCCAGCGAGGTGGGTAACGAGCTGCCGCACCGTGATGTGGTCTATGGAGCAGATCAGCGACAGCCTGACGCCAAACCGATGCGTGGCAGCGCCACAGAATCGGCAGTTGGCCCGCTCCAGACACTCCGAATCACCCGCAAAGGCAAGCCGTTCGCAACCGAGAAAGAGGCTGCCATGGCCAGCCGCAAGGGCCAGGAGATGCCGGTGCCGCTCAATGGTGGCGGCTTTGGGGTGGCCGAGATCGCCGAAGTGGAGAGGGCGAAGGCTGCTGAAACCACGCAACCCAGCGTTCAGCAACTCGACGACATCAGTGTCACCGACCCGAATCAACCATCTGATCAGCCAGTTGCAAGCGTAAGCGCTGAAACAGTTCCGGCACCGTCTGCCACAGCGGGCGAGGCCAGCCAATTAGTACCAGCTATCGATACCGGATACCGCGAGGTGATCCCCGGCAACCAACCCCAAGCAGAGGTGAGCAATGAGCCAGTTACCCCGATACCTGCAATCAGCAGTGAGCGATCAGGTGATCAGCCTGGCGCAGGCGATCCGGTTGCAACAAGTGTTGGACCAACCCCTGCCGAACTCGCGGAACGAGCTGGACCCGGAGATCCAGCAGATGGCACTTCTCTTGCACCTGTACCTGTTACCCAACCAGGAGAGGAAAATTCACTGACAGCCCCGGCACCTGCCGGGGTTGCTGTATCTGAAGAGGCGCAAGCTGAACAGGCTCGCACGACTGCCGGGCCAGCGGCGGCGCCGACACCCTGGTCGGAGATGATTGATAACCCTGATGGCACCATCACCCTGAAAGGCGAAGTGCCGATCATCAAGCAGTGGGCTAAGGATAACGGCGTGAAGGCGATCCCGGGTAAGGGTGGCCTGGTAGTAGCCAAGTCGTTCACTGCCAAGGTGCGAGGCCTTACTGCTCCGGCCGCCAATGAGCCTTCGGCACTGGTCGAGGCTGCTCGAGGTGGGGTAGTTCCGGAGCCAACCGAGGTAGATCTTATTGATCGCGACTTGCTGAAGGAGCATGCCGGACGCTGGAAGTACCGATCTGCTGTTGGGGCTGGCTGGTTTACCTCCAACACCAAAGAGGGCGCTATTGACAGGGCGCGGGAGGCCTACCGGAGGGCTTTCGAGAAGGGGGACCCCGTGCCGACTCGCGAGGAGCGCTGGGAACAGTCTGAGCGCGAGTTTGCTGGGCGCATGGACAACCGCTTTGGCGGGATGACCATAAATGAGTTGGAAAAACGCCACCAGAACCTCGGCGGTACCATTGCGGATTTGCAGTTGGCTGGCCGGCACGAGATGAATGGCAATGGCGGGCGTCGCACCGGTGCCGCAGTAGCCAATGAGGGGGCTCGTCAGGCAGGCCAAGAGAAGATGGATCTCGAGCGTTATATCCAGTTGCGCCGTGAGCGAGAAGAGATGGCAGGCAGTGCGCCGGCTCGGATGATAGAGGCGGCTCGCTCCGAGGTTGCGCCGGAACCCACCGAGGCGCAGAAGGAGGCGGGGAACTACAAGAAGGGCCACCTCACGCTGCAGGGGTTGGATATTGCGCTCGAAAACCCCAAGGGATCCACCCGTTCAGGTATTGACCCGGATGGCAAGGAGTGGCAATCCACCATGGCCCACGACTATGGCTATATCAAGCGTACCCTGGGGGCGGACGGCGATCATGTCGATGTGTTCATCGGCGATAAGCCGGATAGTGAGACGGTCTATGTGGTGGACCAGGTGGACCCCAAAACCGGGAAGTTTGACGAGCACAAGGTGATGATGGGCTTTTCCGATGAGCAGGCCGCCCGGGAAGGCTACCTTGGCAACTACGAGGACGGCTGGAAAGGGCTGGGTGCCATCAAGGCGATGCCAGTGGATGCGTTCAAGCGCTGGGTGAAGGGAGGGGATACGAGGTCCCCGATTGCTGCTCAGCCTGTTGCTGGCACCGTGAACTCTGTTCGTTTCTCCAAGCAGGCGATGGCCCAGGGCGACAAGCCAATCAAGCACTTGACCCGCAAGGAGGCTGAGCTGGTTTCCCGTGGCTGGTTCAAACAGTACCGAGGGGCGAGTGGTATCAAGGTGCAGATCCACGCCACCCAAGGGGAGCTTGAGGGGGCCCTGGGACTGGAAGCCAAGGAGGGGCTTATCCGGAGAGCGGCGTTTGACGACGATGCCGGCACCTTGCACGTAGCTGCGGACACTATTTCCGACCCCAAGCGGATGCGCGAGATCCTGCGCCATGAGGTGCTGGCCCACTATGGCCTGGCCAACGTCCTGGGTGACGGGGAATACACCAAGCTGATGAGCCGCCTAATCCAGTCCCAGAAGGACCCCAGCATGAAGCCGGTGTGGGACTGGGTAAACACCCATTACGCCGACGAGGACATCGGCACCAAAGCCGAGGAAGTGGTGGCTCATCTGGCGGAATTGGAGCAGGGGGCCTGGGGCCGTGGCTGGGATCGGGTCGTGGCCTGGGTCACCCGGGCGCTGCGTGCGGTCGGCTTTGTACCTGATGGCATTACCGCCGCGGAGACGCGTTCCCTGATCGAGGGGCTGGGCAAGAAGTTGCAGCGTAGCGGCCCAGACGACAGCGGGCCGGATGGCGGGAAGAAGTTCAGCCAGGAAGCCGAGCGGCCAGCCCAGAAAGGCGGTATCAAGATGAGCCAGGCCAGTACCGCAGCTGATGCGGCCATGGAGAAGCTCAACCTGGGCCCCAAGCCCGACATCATCGACAAGACCAAGGCCAGCCTGAACAAGCTCCGTCAAGTTGACAGAGGCGTGGTCAGCTCATGGATCGATCGCGTCATCAAGAAAGCCAACACCGAGGTGCTCGACGCGCTGGCCCCCATCAAATACGCTGAGGAGGCTGCCGGCATTACTGATGCCGCAGACTCCGGTTATGTGGCGGCACGGATGGCGACGGGGGCCGCCTCCACCATGCAGGCGACCATGCTCTATGGTCTGCCGGAGTGGAATGACGGGGTGATCCAGCGCAAGGCGAGTACCGGCGAGAAAGACGCGCTGCTGGGCATCTTTGCCGACCTGGGAGCTGATCTGCACAACTGGCTTGGCTGGATGGCTGGTCACCGGGCGGAACTGCTGATGGCGCAGGGCAGAGAGAACCTGCTTGATGCCAATGACATTGCGGCGCTCAAGGGGCAAGGCAAGGGCAAGGAGGCCAAATTCCTTGATGCCAAAGCCCGCTGGAACCGCCTCAATGCCGCAACCCTGGACCTGGCACAAGAAGCTGGGCTCTTCACCAAAGAGGCGCGGGCCGAGTTTGAAAGCGAATGGTACATCCCGTTCTTCCGTGAATCAGATGACGGCGACGTGATCGCCCCCTTCAAGACGAAGGGCATTGCCAACCAGAACTCCGGCATCAAGAAGCTCAAGGGCGGTGAGGCCAACACCAACGACCTGCTCGAGAACATCTTCACCTCCACCTCCAAGCTGATCGACGCGTCCATGAAGAACATGGCGGCCCAGAAGACGGTTTGGAACCTGGCGGATACCGGCATCATCGAGGTCATTCCGAAGCCAAACAAGATGGATTACCAGGCCCTTGCCAATGGCAAAGACAGGATCATGGTCAAGCTGGAGGGGGAGGACTACATGATCCGGGTTGAGGATCCGGACCTCTATCGCGCTATGACCTTCTTCGACCGCAAGCCGTTCGGCGCCATGGTCAATGTGGCGGCCAAGGCCAAGCGCCTGCTTACTGCTGGGGTCACTGCATCTCCCGAATTCATGCTGCGCAACTTCCTGCGCGACTCACTCTCCAGCTGGGCGATCAGCAAAGACGGCTTCAGGCCGGTGATCGACTCCATCAAGGGGGTGAAAAAGACCCTGGCGATGGACGGCAGTACCATTGATGTGATGTTCAGCGGAGCCTCCTTCCTGGGCGGCTACGTGAATGGCAATGACCCAGAGGCGATGGCCGATACCGTGCGTAAGTCGCTGCGACGCAAGGGGATGACGCCCGAGCAAATCGCCCGCTACGAAAAGAGCATTATCCGCAACGCCGCTCAGGCAAAGGGCGTGGTTGCCAATGTGTGGGAGAAGTACAACCGCTATGGCGAGGCTTTCGAGAATGCCAACCGCGAGGCGGTCTATGCCGCAGCCATCAAGGCTGGCAAGAGCCACGCCCAGGCGGCGTTCGAGTCGAAGGACCTGATGGATTTCTCCATGCTGGGTGCCTCACGCACCATGCAGGTCATGACCCAACTGCTGCCGTTCTTCAATGCCCGGGTGCAAGGTCTAGGCAAGCTGACCCGCGAACTGCGAGACAACCCGAGAGCCATCGCCAAACGTGCAGGCATGATCACGGCTGCGAGCCTGGCTCTGCTGGCCGCCAACTGGGACGATGAGCGATACGAAGAGCTGCCGGATTGGGACAAAGACGCGAACTGGCACTTCTTCATCGGCGACCAGCACTTCCGGATCCCCAAGCCGTTCGAGATCGGGGTAATGTTCGGCACCATCCCAGAGCGGATGGTGCGCGCCATGGGAGGCAAGGATACCGGAGCCCAGCTCGGCAAGGCGGTAGCCAGGGCAATAGGGGAGACCTTCGCCCTCAACCCCACACCGCAGATCGTCAAGCCGCTGGTGGAGTCCTACTTCAACTACGACTCGTTCCGTGGTGGGCCCATTGAGAACGCGCAGGATCTGGCCGTGAAGGTGGAGGCGCGCTACAACGAGCAGACCAGCCTGATGATGCGGGAGCTGGGTGAGGCGACAGGAATGTCGCCCAAGAAGCTGGAGCACCTGCTGATCGGCTATACCGGCACGATAGGTGGTTATGTCATGGCCACTGCTGATGGACTAATCCGGGCGGCGCAACCAGGGGAGTCGGCCAGCTGGCGTGCAGATGAGATCCCGCTGGTAAAGGCGGTATACCGCGGCACCGGGCCGGCGAAGTCCACCCAGCACATGGAAGAGTTCTACCGGATGCTGAACGAGGTGAATCAGCTCAAACGCACCGTTGACCAGTACCGCAGCGAAGGGCTTACCGACAAGGCAAACGAGCTGCTGGAAGAGCAGGGCGGGATCCTGAAATCGCGCCGCAGCCTGAGCCGCACCCAGCAGCAGGTGCGGGTGGTGCGCAACAAGATAGAGCTGATCCAGCGGGATCGGATTCTGAGTGCCGACGAGAAGCGTCGCCGCATCGATGAGCTGATGGCCCGCAGGAACGATCTGGTTTATCAGGCGGTTAATCACAACCGGCAGAACTGGGAATAGTGGCCCTGGATAGGCCTTGGCGATGGGGATAAGCTGAGGTCTTTCTCAGGGAGGATACGCCTATGTGGTTGTTGCTTGCGATTGGATGTATGGTGCTGGCGCTGAAAGCGATGAGCGTCAGCCTGATACTCGGGTTGATCCCGGCCGCTGCCGGATACTGGTGTTTCAGCAATTCGACCAACGCGAGCCTTGAGACCTTTATGGCGTTCGCGTTCGCCCTGGTGGTTATCGGGGCTGTGCTGAATGCTGTTGTGGCTAACTGGTGACGGGCCTTCGTTTTACTTTCCCTCCTTTCTCCCCTACTCCGCTCAAGGCCTCCCATTCATTCCCCTCACAGAATCCCCCAGATGGATTTTAAAAAAAAGATCGTGGTTTTTTCAGTTTTTTCATTGGAGGGGGAGGCATTTTCTTAAAATCGGCATGGCGAATTTTAATTAATCCTACAGAGGTGGTTCGCGGTCTTTTGGAAAATGCCTTTAACTATCCTGTGAGGATAGTGGCTTGTATTTATTAATATTTTTTCGTCTTGGTCTCGTCGTTTTTTCATCTTTTGCGTTGACGGGTATTGGGGTTTTGCATATCGTGTGATGCAACCAAGCGAGCGCAATCTGGAGAGAAATGACAGTTAGTCAATTTTTCTAAAATTTAATTGGTGCTTAATAAATGGCGAAGGAAAGGAGGGGAGCAAAGATAGGGGCTTATATACACACAGCTATCATAAATGGTTCGGCCCAAGCTGTTGGAGCAGCTTGGACCGAGAATGTAATCCGCACCGTTAAGTCAGGATTTACTGAATGACTATACAACATCCTAAGCTGTTTTTGGAAGTTAAGGTTAGTGTATCAAGTTCTCCCATGTTCACTAAGGTTGAGATCGGAACCGGAGGGGCTGGCTGTTCTGTTCTCGAAGTTCCCGACGATCAGAGTTTCAGGTTTGCCATGGGCGCGGCACAATTGCGCACTGAACTCGAAGAGCTGCTTGAGGAGATGGAAGGGATCGACCTTTCTGCATATGAGCGCAAGCTGCTTACCGACCGGGTCTGGCGGATGATGCCCGTCCAAGCTGCTTAACATTCAGGGGCTTTGGCCCCTTTTTCTTACCCCATTCTTACCCCCACTATTTCCGCATAGCAGTTCAGCATCGAAGCCAGGTGCGGCTTTGGCAGCATCGCCGCCCGGTTAATCAACCCCCTGTGTTCGTCATCGGTCATGCACCAGTCTGGCTCAGCCAGAATGGTCTGAACCGAGATGCCCATAGCTGTCGATACCATCACTGCCTCAGCCAAGCCCATGAAGTCGTCATGGTGGGGGGAAAGCCATCGTGAAATGCTCGACCTAGGGATCGTCGTTATCTTGCTGATGTGGGTCTGCGTCAGCTTCCGTTCCGCCAGCAGAAGGCGGACTTTATGATAGGAGTAGGAGGGCAAAATTGTACTCCCGTGAGCCCGCAAAAAGTGGTAAATTTATGCGGTAACTGTATAGGTATACAGTGTTTCACAGTCGAGAGACTGGGAGAGAAAGGGGGAAATCGGATGGAATCACTACTAAGCGAACTGGAAGAGTTTGTTGAGACGCTGGACCTGGCGCCTGAGGAGGAGAGCAAGATCGCGCGCATTCTGGAAAAACTACGCGATGAAGCCACCGCGTCAGCGTGACGCGGAAGGATTCGGATTGGCCCGCCACTGTGCGGGCTTTTCTATGCCTGGATGGCAGAAAAGAAAAAAGCCTGCATTTCTGCAGGCTTTCTTGCTCTTGGATCACCAGTGGATCATTTCGATTCCAGTTTTGGTCCAGTCACTGTCGCTATGTTTTTGCTAAGTGGCTGTTTTTTCTGGGTTTGTCCTGTCGGTGTCCTAGTTAAATTGGTGGAGCTGGGGGGATTTGAACCCCCGTCCAAAATTACTACATCCTCGGTACTACATGCTTAGTCACTCTTTACATTCGCCAACACGCTGCGGAGAGACACGCCACGCATTGACTAGCTCGATTGGTTTTAATGCTTCCGCCCCGAGCAGGACTTCCACACGATCCTGTGAAGGATGACCTTCCATTTCCCTAGGACACAGGCAAGCTAGGGGAGAAGGGCTCAGCGCAGGTTATTAAGCTGCGAGTGCGTAGTTTTCGTCGTTTGCGACTATTTTTTTGCGGTTTATTAACGAGGCCTACCGCACCTCGGCATGCACCTTGGGTTTCGTGAATCTTGTCGAATCCAGAATCAGCCCCAAGTTGTCAAAAGGGATTGTACGCAAAAATCCTGTCATGGCAAGGCGTTGATGGCAATCGACCGGCCTTGGCCGGTCGATTGCTGGTTTATTGGTCGCCGCATGGGGGCCGGCGGCGCACAATCAACCGCGGTGCTTGTTCTTCATGATGCGGGCCTTCTCACGGTCCCATTCCCGTGCCTTGGTGTCTTCCCGCTTGTCGTGCTCTTTCTTGCCTTTCACCAGGCCGATCTCGACCTTGACCCAGCACGCTTTCCAGTAGAGGGCCAGCGGCACTATGGTGTAGCCCTGACGAGCGGTCAGGCTCTCGAGCTTGTCGAGTTCACGGCGACTGAGCAGCAATTTGCGGGTGCGGGTCGGATCGCATACCACGTGGCTGGAGGCGGCGTTCAGCGGCAGGAAGCTGGAGCCGAACAGGAAGGCTTCTCCCTGCATGAAGATGACATAGGCTTCGCTGATGTTGGCCTTGCCCGCCCGCAGGGACTTCACTTCCCACCCTTGCAGGGACAGGCCGGCTTCCACGCGCTCTTCGATGAAGTACTCGTGACGGGCGGTTCTGTTGAGTGCAATGGTGCTGGACCCGGCTTTGTTTTTACTGTTCTTTTTGCTCATGACGGGGGCCTTAGGCAATGTTTAGGAAGGCGCATTATACGTGGGTGGCGGCGGCTGTAAAACGCACAGCGCTCCGAGTGGCGGCTTTGTGAGCAGTTCGATGACGATTTTGAGGGAAGGGCGGGGCGAGAGCGGACCACACTGGCCGGAAAGTGTGCGATTGCCCTGCTTGGTGACCCGCGAACAGTTTCGGCGGTGATTTTGGCTGACAAGGTGATAAAATCGGGCCGATTGGATGAGGAAAACCCATGCCCCGTATTACTCGCAGTGCCCTGGTGATGTTCAGCGCGGAACAGATGTTCCGGCTGGTCAATGATGTTGATGCCTATCCTGAGTTCCTGCCTGGCTGTGTCGGCAGCCGTGTTCACGAGTCAGGTGAAGACTACATGATGGCCTCGGTCGATGTGGCCAAGGCAGGTATCGCCAAGACCTTTACCACGCGCAACCAGCTTGATGCCAATCGCACCATCAAGATGGAGCTGGTGGAGGGGCCTTTCAGCAAGCTGGCGGGATGGTGGACCTTCACACCCCTGGACGTGGATGCCTGCAAGGTGGAGTTCGATCTCGACTTCGAGTTCACCTCCAAGCTCATTGAGCTGGCCTTTGGCCAGATCTTCCGCGAGCTGGTGAGCTCCATGGTGCTTGCCTTCTCCAATCGTGCCAAGGTGGTTTACGGTGTCTGATCTCCTCAATATCGAAGTGGCCTATGCCCTGCCCGAGCGGCAGACGGTGCTGTGCATCCGGGTCGCGCCCGAGACCAGCGTGCTGGCGGCCATCGAACAGTCCGGCATCCTGCAAAAGCACCCGGAGATCGACCTGTCGGTCAACAAGTTCGGTATCTACAGCCGTCCGGTGAAGGGCACAGAGTCGGTGCAGGAGGGGGATCGCATCGAAATCTACCGCCCTCTCATCGCCGATCCCAAGGAGATGCGCAAGAAGCGTGCGGAAAAAGCCAAGGAAGAGGGGCGTGCCGATGTGGTCACCGGCGGGCGGCCCGATGTGCACCGCAAGCGAGACGATGCCGGCACCTGACGGGTGATGGGCTGTGACAAGGGGCGCCGTGGCGCCCCTTTGTGATCGTCTCGCCCGGCACAGGGCATCACAGGGTGAGCAGGCGCTCGTTTTCCACTGTCTCTATCCCGCTCTCCTGGATGGCAAGGCGCGCCATGGCGTGCGCCACCTGACTGGCCTCGATGGCACGCCAGCGGCGCAGCGAACCGCGCAGCAGGGGCTTTACCAGCGGATAGATGGCCTGGATGATCTGCTCCGAACGGCGCGCAGGTTCGCGATGGCCGAGCAGCATGGCCGGGCGCAGGATGACGAGCCGCTGCCACTCCTGGGCCAGCAGGGCCTGCTCCATCTCGCCCTTGGTGCGGGGATAGAGGGCAGGGGAACCCGGGTTGGCGCCCAGACTGGAGACCACCAGCAGGCGGCGGCAGCCGTGGCGACGGGCGAGCGCGGCAAAGGCCAGCACATAGCCGAGATCGACCCGGCGAAATGCCTCGGCCGAGCCGGCATCCTTGCGGGTGGTGCCAAGGCAGCAGAAGGCAATGTCTACAGGGGAGGGCAGCGTCAATCTGTCCAGCGCGTCGAACGAGGTGGGCAGCCAGGTGCGTCCCGGAGCGGGATCGCCCGGTTTGCGGCAGAGCAGGAGGAGGTCGTGCTCCGTCCCCAGCTCGCGCAGCAAGGCTTTGCCAATCAGACCGGTGGCGCCGGCAATCAGGAATCGACCCATGATGATCTCCTCGGGGCAATGAGGCATCCAGAGTGTGGCCCGGCGACATCACCGGGGCCAGAGAGAACAAAACCGGCAGAAGCCGGTTTTGTAATGTCATCTAGAGCGGTGTGGTGAAGGCGGCAGGGAGAGGGAAATCACCGGTCACTGTGGCCAGTCTGTCACCCACGAAGTTGAGGGTCAGCTCCTTGCGCTCCTTGTCGCCCCGACCGGGCTGGAACTCATAGAGGTAGTACCAGGTGTTGGGGTCAAAGCTGTCGCGCAACATGGGAGAACCCAGCACGAACTCGACCTGTTCGCGGGTCATGCCCTGGCGCAGCTTGTCGACCTGCTTTTGTTCCACATAGTTGCCCTGGGGAATATCGATGCGATAGACCAGGCTGCAACCGGACAGGGTGAGGGCGGTCAGGGCCGCGGCAATCAGGTGTTTCATCCGCATATCGGGTTCAGATCATCCATACAGTCTTTTTAGCTCGGCAAATCATACCCACTCCCCGTGCGGAAGTAAAAAGCCATTGATCCATCAGCCAATAAAAAGGGCCGCGTGGCGGCCCTGGCAGATCTTGCCCCCTTACATGGCGGCGCGGAAGATGGCGACGATCTCCGCGTGAGTCGCCTGCCTGGGGTTGGTGAGACCACAGGCATCCTTGAGCGCATTGGTGGCCAGCACGTCTAGGTCGTCGGCCCTGACCCCGAGCTGCTCCAGACCGGCGGGGATCTTGACGTCGCGAGCCAGTTGCCGGATGGCGTCAATGGCTGCCGCCGCACCCTGCTCATCGCTCATGGCACTCACATCCACCCCCATATGACGGGCCACATCCTTGAGCCGACCGGCGCACACCCGGGCGTTGTAGGCCTGGACATGGGGCAGCAGCACCGCATTGCACACCCCGTGGGGCAGGTCGTAGAAGCCGCCGAGCTGGTGAGCCATGGCGTGCACATAGCCCAGGCTTGCGTTGTTGAAGGCCATGCCGGCCAGGAACTGTGCATAGGCTATCTGCTCACGGGCATGGAGATCCTCCCCCTGATGCACGGCGGTGCGAAGGTGTTCGGCAATCAGTGCGATGGCCATCACGGCGCTGGCATCGGTGACCGGGGTGGCGGCGGTGGAGACATAGGCCTCGATGGCGTGGGTCAGGGCATCCATGCCGGTGGCGGCGGTGAGGCCGGCGGGCTTGGCCAGCATCAGTTCCGGGTCGTTGACCGACATCAGCGGCGTGACGTGCTTGTCGATGATGGCCATTTTCACCTGACGGGATTCGTCGGTAATGATGCAAAAACGGGTCATCTCGGAGGCGGTGCCGGCGGTGGTATTGATGGCGATGAGCGGCAACTGCGGCTTGGCGGAGCGATCAACCCCCTCGTAATCCTTGATGCTGCCCCCATTGGCGGCCACCAGGGCGATGCCCTTGGCGCAGTCGTGGGGTGAGCCGCCGCCGAGCGAAATGACGCAGTCGCAGCCGTGGGCCCGGATCATCGCAAGACCCGCCTCGACGTTGGCCACGGTGGGATTGGGTCTGGTCTCATCGAACACCACTGCGTCGATGCCGTGCTCGGCCAGGAGGGCGGCAAGCCGGCCCACCACGCCAATCTGGCCCAGGATCTTGTCGGTGACGATGAGCGCCTTGCGATAGCCATGTCCCTGGATATCTGCTGCCGCCTCCTGCAGGCAGCCCGCCCCCATCAGGTTGATTGCGGGAATGTAGAACTTGAATGTCGCCATGATGGACTCCGTATGATTAGCCATTAAGTGGTATGCGGGCGCCAACATAACAGCGTCGGAGGGGATGAGAAGGGGGCAATGGTATCTCGTTTGCAACTTTGTGGACTCGATCGCGCTCTTTAAATGGACGGTCGATCAAGGCTTGACAAGGGATGGGAGTGCAAAAGGAACGTAAAAACGTTTTTCAAGAAATTCATCATCTTAGCAAACGTTTTGCGCCATTTTTGTCAGCTTTGAAGCGCAGAAGTGTGAGGCGCATCAAGGAATTGGAAAGCGCTTTCGACCATAGTTGGCGCCTCCCCGGATGAGGGGACACCGGCTTGAAAGTACCGTAAAGAATCACCTTAACTGCACTCGGCTGCCATGCGGCGGGGCGCAACCAGGAGTCCACTATGTCTGATGTATTTCACTTGGGTTTGAAAAAAGCGGATCTGCAAGGCGCCACCCTGGCGATCGTCCCCGGTGACCCCGAGCGCGTGAAGCGCATCGCAGAGCTGTTGGACAACCCGGTGCACCTGGCCAGCCATCGTGAATTCACCACCTGGCGCGGCGAGATGGACGGCAAGGCCGTGATCATCTGCTCCACCGGTATCGGTGGCCCGTCCACCTCCATCGCGGTGGAAGAGCTGGCCCAGCTGGGCATCCGTACCTTCCTGCGCATCGGCACCACCGGCGCCATCCAGCCGCACCTGAACGTGGGCGACGTGATCGTCACCACTGGCTCCGTGCGCCTCGACGGTGCCAGCCTGCACTTCGCGCCGATGGAGTTCCCGGCCGTGGCCGACTTCGACTGCACCACCGCCCTGGTGAACACCGCCAAGGAGCTGGGCTCGAAGCTGCATGTGGGCGTCACTGCTTCTTCTGACACCTTCTACCCAGGTCAGGAGCGTTACGACACCGTATCCGGCCGCGTAGTACAACGTTTCCAGGGTTCCATGAAAGAGTGGCAAGCCATGGGCGTGCTGAACTACGAGATGGAGTCCGCCACTCTGCTGACCATGTGTACCAGCCAGGGCCTGCGTGCGGGCATGGTGGCCGGTGTCATCGTGAACCGTACCCAGCAGGAAATCCCGAACGCCGAAACCATGGCGAAAACCGAATCTGATGCCATCAAGATCGTGCTGGGCGCCGCCCGCAAGCTGATCTGATAGCACTACACCGAGTGGGGGGTGGGGGCCGTTGCGAAAGCGCGGCCCCTATCTTTATCCGCCGTTTGCCCCTTTTGCCTTCCTGGCCCTGCTTTCCCCCTTCTTCGTTACCCCTGTTGCCCCGTCATGGCCGCCAGTGCCTGCGCAAAGGGCGCTTCACAGCGGATCTGTACCGCTTCGCCGCTCACCGGGTGCACAAAACCGAGTTCACTGGCGTGCAGCATCAGTCTGGGGGCTCGTTCGCAGCCGGGCGGGAGCAGGCCGCCATAGAGATCGCATCCCAGGATGGGATGGCCCAGCCACTGGCTGTGGATGCGCAGCTGGTGGGTGCGCCCGGTTTCCGGTACCAGCCTGACCCGGGTCAATGGCACCGGCTGGCCTGCCCCCTCCAGGGTGAGCCGCTCCATCACCCGATAGCGTGAGCGGGCGGGTTTGCCGCTGGCGGCGCAGATGCTCATCAGCGGGAACAGCGCCGGATCCTTGGCGATGGATGCGTCGATGACGCCCTCATCCACCGCCAGATGGCCGCAGAGCAGTGCCTCGTAAGCCTTGCTCACGGTGCGCTGGCTGAACTGGTGGCAGAGCAGGGCGTTGATGCTCTTGTTTTTGGCCACCACCATGACGCCCGAGGTGCCAAAGTCGAGGCGGTGCACCAGGGTGCAGCCGGGGTAATCCTGTACCAGCCGGTAGTGGACCGAATCGAGGTTCTGCGGGTTCTTGCCCGAGAGGCTCAGCAGGCCGCTCGGCTTGTTGATGAGTAGCAGATGCGCATCCTCAAACAGGATCTCGATGGTGGCGGCGCAGGGCGGGGCGATGAAGGTGTCGACGATGACGGACATGGGGCAGCCGGACGATGAAGGGGGAGGGATCATACCCGAACGATGGCGGCGCGGCGAATCTGGATGTCCTCTCCCAAGGCCTGTCGCCAAGTACTTGATCTCGTTGGTTGAGGCGTTTTGTGACTCCCTCCTGAGTTCATCTGGCCATCTCTTGCTAAGGTATGGCTCCCTGTCATGTTGTAAGGAGTCTGTCCATGGCGTTGCCCGTTATTCTCGATTGCGATCCCGGCCACGATGATGCCATCGCCCTTATTCTGGCGCTGGCGAGCCCCGAGCTGAAGGTGCTGGCGGTCACCACCAGCGCGGGCAACCAGACCCCGGACAAGACCCTCAACAATGCCCTGCGCATCCTGACCCTGCTCGGCCGCGACGACATCCCGGTGGCGGCGGGGGCAGCCAAGCCCCTGGCCCGTGAGCTCATCATCGCCGACAACGTCCACGGCGAATCGGGGCTGGACGGCCCAGAGCTGCCGGATCCCGCCTTTGCTCCCTGGGCGATGAGCGCCCTTGAACTGATGGCAAGATGTCTGCGCGAGAGCCCGGAGCCGGTCACCCTGGTGCCGACCGGGCCGCTCACCAACATTGCCCTCTTGCTGGCGGCCCACCCCGAGCTCAAGCAGAAGATCGCCCGCATCGTACTGATGGGGGGCGCCGCCGGTGCGGGCAACTGGACCCCCGCGGCGGAATTCAATATTTATGTGGATCCCGAAGCGGCCGATATGGTCTTCAAGTCGGGGCTGCCCATCACCATGTGCGGGCTGGACGTGACCCACGAGGCCCAGGTGATGGACGAGGATATCGAGCGGGTACGCGCCATTCCCAACCCGGTGGCGCAGTGCGTGGCACAGCTGCTCGACTTTTTCATGATCTATCATCGGGATCCCAAGTGGGGATTTGCTGGCGCGCCGCTCCATGACCCCTGTACCATCGCCTGGCTGCTGGCGCCCTCCCTGTTTCACGGGGTGGAGTGCCGGGTCGATATCGAAACCGGCGGGACCCATACCCTGGGTATGACGGTGGTGGATCGCTACGACCTGACCGGCAAACCGGCCAATGCCCTGGTGCTGCTGGGGCTCGACAGGGTCGGTTTCATCGAGTTGCTGGTGCAGCGACTGCGCTCATTTGGTTGACATCCTGGACATCGGATAAGGGGTTGAGAATGTGGAAAGGGACGTTGGCGCTGCTGACATGCATGCAACTGACGGGTTGCGCGACCCCGTTCGAGAAGATGTGGCAGGGGCTGGCGACCTGCGAGCTGGACACCCTTCATCTCGACATCGAGACCGGGCGCCCGGCCAATCCGCAGCTCGCCATGTATACCCCTGACAAGGTGAGCGAGGGCTTTGCCTGGTACAAGGTCCATCAGGAGTTGCACGGCCTGCCCATCGTCGGCTTCCTGGTGCCAGCCTCCACCTTCGAGGTACATGCCCTCTTCGTGGATACCCCCATCGCCAATGCCCGCAGGCTGACACATAACGCCTATGGCAGCGAATTTTCCGACGAGAGGCTGCATGACGAGGGGATGGCCCCCCTGTTGCTGCGCGACCCCAACAATCCCAAGCGCTCCATCATCGACTGCACCCGGGGTGAGTCGGCGGAGCCGCTGCCGGAAGAGTCTTTCGGCGAAGGGGAGTGAGTCCGGGGGAGGGCAACGGGATATCAGGCCAGACAAGAAAGGGGGCAGCCGCAAGGCTGGCCCCTTCTCTATGGGAGCAGACCCGGGTCCGGGGTGTCAGGGATACCCCAGGGTCTGCCTGATGACGGGAAGCTGCGCAGCAATCCAGGCCGGATTTATGGGCCCCCAGTCGCTGATGCGGTAGTGCCCCTGCAGATGGCGAGCCCCCTCGGTCTGCTCGAAGGCGCACTGGATGTCGAGCTCCGCCAGGGCGCTGAGGGTGTCCTGGGCGGTGCGGCGCGGCATGCCGGTCGCCTCCATGATGGCGGGCACGGTGTCCGTGCCCTGACTGATGAGGTGAGCCACGTAGAGCCGGCGATAGAAGCTGGTGCGGGTCTTGCTCGGCTCGCTCATATCTCGTCCTCGAGGCGATCGAAGTAGCGCCAGGTGGCGATGGCCGCCTTGCCCATCACCAGGGCCCAGACACCGAACCAGAACCAGCGGAAGAAGCTCCAGGTGGAGGCATCGGGCTCGGTGCTCGCGATCTTGGTGACGTTGGGGAACATGGAGAACATGTTCACGCGCCAGCCGTAGGAGGTGATGATGGCCAGGCGTTTTTCGAACTCCATGGACTTGGCCTTGGCCTGGACGTCGGCGGCGTTGAACTTGAAGTAGAAGGGCCAGCCCCATTCGGTGTCTTCATTGCGAAACACCCGGATCTTCTCGCCGGGGCGCTCGGTGTAGATGTAATAGACGTCGGTGGTGGGGCCGTCAGCCGGGTTCTTCTGGCTGATGGGGCCATCCTTGTCGGTGCGCTTCACCTCCACCCCGGTGATGGTGGCGATGGTGTGCTCCGGCAGATAGAAATCGAGCCAGAGTGCGGAGAGCAGGGCGATGAGGCCGAGCATGATAAAAGCGGGTTTCTTGAACTTCAGGCTCATGATGATCTCTCGATGAGGGGGAGTGACGTGCCTCTACCATACCCACATTTGTGAATGCAGCCCAGCCCCCAATGGCACCTTGATGGCAAAAACCCGTTTTAAACAGGAGGCGTGAAGGGGGAGGGGCAAGTGCGGGGCCTGCGCCGGGCCCCGCGGTATCGAAGAGACCCTCTCGGGATCAGAGCTGGAACTGGGCAAGCTGCCTGCGCTGCTGCTCGGCGAGCTGTGACAGTTCGTGACTGGCGGCGGCACTCTGGCTGATGCCGGCGGCGTTCTGGTTCACGATCTCGTGGATGTTGGTGAGGTTGCGGCTGATGTCGGCGGTGACGCAGGATTGTTGTTCTGCCGCGGTCGCCACCTGGGCGTTGGCACCGTTGATCTGGTTGACCGCGTCCGTGATGCCCCCCAGCAAGGCCTGTACCTCGGCGGAGAGCTGCTGGTTGTGGCCAAGGATCTCCAGGGTCTGCTGCACGCCGCTGTTGGCGGAGAGGGACTGGCTCTGCAACTGCTCGATGATGGCCTGGATCTCCTTGGTGGAGTCCTGGGTACGGGCGGCCAGCAGGCGCACTTCGTCGGCCACCACCGCAAAGCCGCGGCCGCTTTCACCGGCGCGGGCCGCCTCGATGGCGGCGTTGAGGGCCAGCAGGTTGGTCTGCTCCGAAATGCTCTGAATGACTTCGATCACCTTGCCGATCTGCTCGGACTGGGACTTGAGCCTGGCCACCACAGTCGCGGCGTTCTCCAGACTGCCCGCCATGCGGCCGTTGGCCTCGATGCTTTCGGCAAACAGGGCCAGCCCCTGTTCGACCCGACTGTTGGCATCCCGGGCCAGCTCGTCGGCCAGGGCGGCGTTGTGGTTGACGTTGTCGGCGGTGCTGGCCAGCTCGGTGACGGCGGAGGCCACCTGTTCGGTCTCACCACGCTGCTGCTGGGCGTTGACCTCTGCCTGGGTCATCACAGCGGCAAGCTCGGTGGCGGCGGAGGCCACATTGCCGCTGATGCCGGTCAGGGTCTGGATGGTGTTGGCAAGCTGGCTCAGGGTCCGGTTGATATCCCTGGCGAGCTGGCCCAGCTCGTTGTTGCCTTCGGCATTGGCACGCACGTTGAAGCGGCCGAGGGCGACGGCGTGCATCACCTCCTGCAACTGGCCGATGGGCTGCACGATGCGCCCGGAGATCCACCAGCCACCCAGCAGGGCCGCGATCAGGGTGCCCCCCATCAGCAGCAGGGTGCGCAGCAGGGTCGCGCGGTAGTGGGCCTGCTCCTCGGCAATCTCAGTCTGGGTCAGCTGATTGATGTGGACGGACATGGCATCGATCTGCTTGATGAGCGCCTCCCCCAGATCGCGAAAGTGCAGGCGGGCCTGCTCATAGGCGGCGGGATCGCCACTGCCTTGGTACTTGGCGGTCAGCAGGGGCAGCATGCTGCTGCGGGTATGGCCGAGGTAGGCCTGCAGGGCGGCCGCGACCTGACGGTTGTCCTGCTCGGCACCGGTGACAACCAGTCTGGTCAGGATGGCGCCAATCTCCTGCTCTGCGGCGGAGAGCTGGGTCGGCAACTGGGCGAAGAGTGCCTCATCGTAGAGGCCGTAGATGGCGTTGGTGCGCAGCCGGTAGGTGGCGTGGATCAGGGCCGCGATGTCGTCCTTGTGGCGGGTGACGCTGGCGGTGGTTTCATTCATGTCCTGAATGGCACCGTCGATTTCCTGTTTGCTGATCACGGCCATCAGCAGCATCAACAGGCTGGCGAGCAGGAGAGGGATAAGCACTTGAAGACGAATGGACAGATTATTCAATGACATGAAAGATCCTAACCCGAAAGAGGAGTGAAGCGGCATCTTACACAGGCGCGACAATCCTTGTCACAGGGTTTTTAATGCTAAATTCTTGCTGAATGAAAAGGTTTTTCTTGTGTTAAAAGAGTGTGATAGGCAAGATCGTCTGCTTGTTACCCTGGAGGTGTAGTGTGTCCGACTGGATTGATCCCGCCATCTTGGCGCTCTTTATTCCCACGTTCTTTTTTGTCTCAGTAACCCCCGGTATGTGCATGACCCTGGCGATGACCCTGGGCATGAGTCTGGGGGTGCGCCGTACCTTGCACATGATGTGGGGGGAGCTTGTCGGCGTCGGCCTGGTCTCCGTGTTGTCGGTGGTCGGGGTGGCGGCAGTCATGCTCAATTACCCGGCCCTGTTCTCCGCATTCAAATATGTAGGTGGCGCCTACCTGGTCTGGCTTGGCATCCAGATGTGGCAGGCCAAGGGCAAGATGGCCATCCCGGCGGATCTCTCGGCGGGCCAGCAGACCAGCCCCATGGGACTGGCCGTGCAGGGTTTCGTGACCGCCATCGCCAACCCCAAGGGGTGGGCCTTCATGGTCTCCCTGCTGCCCCCCTTCATCAATGCGGCCAAGCCGATGGCACCCCAGATAGGGGCCCTGGTCGCGCTCATCCTGGTCATCGAGTTCTCCTGCCTGATGCTCTATGCCAGCGGTGGCCGCACCTTGCGCCATTTCCTCGCCAAGAGCGGCAATGTCACTCTGATGAACCGGATCGCGGGCTCTCTCATGCTGTTTGTCGGGGTCTGGCTGGCCTTCGGCTAAACACCCGCTCAATCTGCCGCCCTATGTGACGCCATGGGGCACCTGAAGAGAGATCATGCAAAAAGGCCACCTCCCTGCCCGGGAGGTGGCCTTTTACATGGGCCCGTTTTTCATGGACTCATGGGGTCAGTCGGTCAGGCAGTCCGGATCGAACACGTATTCCCCGGCCAGCCAGCGCAGGATCTCGTTCACGCAGGCCTGATCCTGGAACGGCAGGTAGCGGCTCTTGAGGTGGATGACCTGCTCGGGGGTGAGCTGGGCCAGACCGATGTCCTGGAAGAGCGGCAGGTCGGCCTGGATCATGGCGGAGATCTGCGGCCCGCAGGTGGCGTTGAGGGAGGCGTGCAGCGCCTTGTCAGGATCGTACTGCTTGCCGAGCTTGTAGCTCATGGGCAGGGTGGCGAGCGGCAGGGCCGAGAGGGCCGCCTGCTTCATGGGGTTGACCGCATGGCCGCTCACGAGCTCCGCCAGCTCTGCCGGACGGTTTTCGAAGGCGCGCAGGTGCAGGAAGCTGCTCGCCTTGCTGCCGTCATTGACCGGATAGTTGTCCCACAGGAAGGGCTTGCGATGGAGCCAGTCGGCGGCCTGTTTGAGGTGGGCAGCCGGATACTCGGTGGAGCAGACTTTGGGGCCGGTCCAGAAGACATCGATGCGCTTGTCGAGCCCCTGACCCAGATCCTGCAGATAGTGGGGGGGCATGGCACCGAACACCTTCTCCAGCACCGGATCCGTGCTGTAGTAGCTGGGGCAGAACAGCAGGCGGCCTGCGTCGGTGTGGGCCGCGATGTCGTGGGCGATGGTGAGCTGCCAGTGGGCGAGATCCGGGGTGTCCCCCTTCATGTCGTCAAACAGGATCGCCAGGATATCGGGCTTGAGCGCCTCCTCGATGAGCCTCACCTTCTCCAGCAGGGCGGGTCGCTGGCGGGCATAGTCGTGATGGGCCCCCATGGGGCTCAGGCCCACCCCGAAGGCCAGACCGTTCTCCCGGCACCGGCGTGCGAGCTGGCACAGGGCTTCAAGCTGGTCGGCGGGCCAGGGTGTGGCCCAGTGCTTGCGCAGGTAGCCGTCTTCCTTGGGGGCGTAGAGGTAGAAGCCATAGCCGTGGCGGGGCAGCCACTGGGCGTAGCGGGCACGGGCTTCCCAGCTCCAGCCCTTGCCAAAGAAACCCTCGATGAGGCCCAGCTTGGGCGAGGGAGGATACAGACCGGACAACAGGGTTTGATAAGGCATGGTTCACTCCCTTCTCACACAAATGCGGGCTACGATGGCCGGCGCCTAGACGGGGTCTTCTTCCAGGAAGCGTACCCCTATCTTGCGGGGTTCACCCTCTTCCATTTCCGCCACCGTCCAGAGCAGTCCCTGCCAGGCGACATGGTCACCGACCACCAGATTATCGCCCAACTGATGGGCAATAAAATCGCCGAGGCTCTGATCCGCCACCTCGCTCACATCCAGCCCGTAGAGCGGGGCGAGATCCACCAGCCTGGCGTTGGCCTCCAGCAGGAAGTCACCGAAGAAGCGCGGGCCCAGATCCTGCTCCGGCGCCTGGCTGAAGAGCTGACCGAGGGCGGGCAGGTCATGCTCGTGGCCGATGACGCAGAGGATGTCATCGGATTGCAGGCAGGTACTGCCCGAGGGGTGGAGCAGCTCCTGGCCGCGGAACAGGGCGCAGATGCGGGTGCCCTGGGGCATGCGCAGCTCCCGCAAGGGGGAGCCGATGCACCACTTCTCGGCGCTCAGGCGATAGACGAAGGTCTCCCACTGGCTGTCGAGATCGATTTCCAGCCCAGAGCGGTTGATGGGAGAGGGCGGGGCGGGCACCTCCACTCGCGCCAGCTTTGATGCCAGCGGCAGCGAGCTGCCCTGCAGGATCAGCGAAACCAGCACCACGAAGAAGGCGACATTGAAGTAGAGCTGGGCATTGGGCAGCCCCGCCATCATGGGGAAGACCGCCAGGATGATGGGCACGGCGCCGCGCAGCCCCACCCAGGAGATGAACCAGCGCTCGCGGGGCGCGAAGTTCTTGAACGGCAGCAGTCCAATCCAGACCGACACCGGACGGGCAAACAGGATCATCCACATGGCCAGGGCCAGCGCCGGCAGGGCGATGGGCAGCAGCTTGTGGGGAGAGGCGAGCAGCCCCAGCACCAGGAACATGCCGATCTGGCTGAGCCAGGTCAGGCCGTCCAGCACGGAGAGGGTGGTGCTGCGGCTGCGCAGGGAGAGATTGCCAAGCAGCAGGCCGGTGAGGTAGATGGCGAGGATGCCGCTGCCCCCCACCGCCGTGGTGAGGGCGAAGATGAGCAGGCCGCCGCTCACCGTGAGCAGGGGGTAGAGACCGGGGGCGAGCTTGGCACTGTTGATGAGTTTCCACAGCAGCCAGCCCCCCGCAAGGCCGATGCCAGCGCCCAGACCAAACTGCTTGACGAGTTGCAGCAGCAGGAAGCCGGCATCCAGCCCCTGCTGGGCGGTGGCCAGCACCTCGATCAGGGTGACGGTGAGGAAGACCGCCATGGGATCGTTGCTACCCGATTCTATCTCCAGGGTGGCGCTGACCCGCTCGTTGAGGCTGCGCCCGCCGAGCAGGGAGAAGACTGCCGCCGCATCGGTGGAGCCGACGATGGCACCGATGAGCATCCCCTGCATCAGGTTGAGGTCGAACAGCCAGGCGGCGGCGAGGCCCGTGAGGCCGGTGGTGATGGCCACCCCGACCGTGGCCAGCGAGAGCGCGGGCCAGAGTGCGACCCGAAAGGAGGAGACCCGGGTGCGCATGCCGCCGTCCAGCAGAATGATGGCCAGTGCCAGGTTGCCCACCAGGTAGGCGACCGAGTAGTCGGCGAAGTGAATGCCGCCGGGACCATCCTCACCCGCCAGCATGCCGACGGCGAGGAAGATGACCAGAATGGGGATGCCGACTCTGGAGGAGAGTGCGCTCAACAGGACACTGGCGCCCACCAACAGGGCACCGATGAAGAAGAAACTGTTGACGGTGGTGGCATCCAATGGCGAACTCCTTATGGCGGGCTGCAAAACAGGCACATTATATGCAGATTGACCCCCTTTGTGTGGCTTAATTGTGCATTGTTTTGCAGTTTTTTACGTTTGTTGCGCGGTTTTCAAGCAGGGCGAGGGCGGAGTGCCCGCGCGGGAAAGCGCTGGGAAAGGGGGCAATGGATGGGGCTTTCAGTGCAGGCAGAGGGGGGCGGCAGAGGGCGGAAAAATGCCGTGGACGGGGAGGGGGCAGGAGCGCCGACGGGCTCCTGCGAGGAGGGTCAGTCGTCCTCGCCGTCCTTGACCTCCCGGATCTTGTCCTTGTACTTGGGCAGCTGTTTCTCGAGCTGCTTCATGTCCTTGATGGCGTTGAGAAACAGGCCGAGCAAAAACAGCAGCGGCAAGCCTATCCATAACCACAAGCTCATCAGAATCTCCTTTCGTGGTGTGCCGGGGTGACATAGCGGGCCAGGATCTCGTCGAGATGGGCCAGGATGCACTCCTTGCCTTCAATATCCGCCCGTTCCAGACAAAGCGCCAGCGCCGCCGGATCCAGGGCCAGCCCGTCGGATTCGGGCGCGAAGCTCAGGTGCCAGGGCTCGTAGGCCACCCCCTGATCCGGTTGCTCCCCTTTTGCATAGGGCAGGAAGAAGCCGAAGTCGTTCATGCGATCGTCCAGCCATTCGCGCAAATCGGCAAACCAGCCGCCCGCCTCGTACTCCCAGGGTTCCAGCGCGAGCCGGGTGCCGGCGGGCAGGCAGTCCGGATCGTAGATGTCGAGATCCGTGCCCCAGTGATGGCGGCTGGTGCCGGGCAGGGCGCTCCAGTGCAGGATGGCGTGCAGTCGTTCGGTCTCGCCCAGTTGCAGGGCATCGAGGGGCTGGTTGTTCGCATCCAGCAGAGGGCGCTCCCCGCGCCACTTGCCGTTCCAGATGGCGAGCTGGCGCTCGAAGCCGCGCCAGCTGGAGGCCGCCTGCAGGTTGAAACCGGCATGGGCGGCAGCCACCTGCATGTCGTTGAAGGCCGCCGCGGTGGCGGCGGTCAGACGATGGGGGCCGCGCCCCACCAGGATGAGGTGGCTCTCATCCAGCCCAAGCAGTTGATCCTGATTCATGGTCTGGTCTCTCTTGTCCGGAGCGCTGCTCATGCCAGCAGTCGTGCCAGCACCCCTTGGTACATGTCCGCCAGCAGATCCAGATCGTCCGCCTTCACGCACTCGTTCACCTTGTGGATGGTGGCGTTGACCGGGCCGAGCTCGATGACTTCCGCCCCGGTGGGAGCGATGAAGCGCCCATCGGACGTGCCCCCCGTGGTGAGCAGGGCCGGCTGCTGGCCGTTCACTGCCGCCACGGCGGCGACGGTGGCGTCCAGCAGGGCGCCGGTGTCGGTCAGGAAGGGCTGGCCGGAGAGGGTCCACTTCAGCTCGAAGTCCAGGCCGTGACGGGTCAGCAGCGCCTCGACCCGCTCGCGGATAGCCGCATCGGTGAGCTCGGTGCTGAAGCGGAAGTTGAACTGGACCTGCAACTCCCCCGGGATGACGTTGGAGGCGCCGGTGCCGCCCTGGATGTTGGCGATCTGGAAGCTGGTGGGGGGGAAGTAGGCGTTGCCCTTGTCCCACTCGATGGCGGCGAGCTCCGCCAGCGCCGGGGCCGCCTTGTGGATGGGGTTGTCCGCCAGATGGGGGTAGGCGACGTGGCCCTGCACCCCGCGCACCAGCAGATCGCCGGTGATGGAGCCACGACGGCCGTTCTTCACCACGTCCCCGACCTGGGCGGTGGAGGAGGGTTCGCCGACGATGCACCAGCGGATCTTCTCGTTGCGTGCCTCCAGGGTGTCGATGACGCGCACCGTGCCGTTGATGAAGGGCCCCTCTTCATCCGAGGTGATGAGAAACGCGATGGAGCCCTTGTGGTCCGGGTGCTCGGCCACGAAGCGCTCGGTCGCCACCACCATGGCGGCCAGGGACCCCTTCATGTCGGCGGCGCCCCGGCCATGGAGCATGCCGTCCTTGATGGTCGGCTCGAATGGCGGGGTGTCCCACTTCTCCAGGGGGCCGGCGGGTACCACGTCGGTGTGGCCGGCGAAGCAGAAGAGGGGACCCTCGCTGCCACGGCGTGCCCAGAGGTTGGTGGTGTCCTCGAAGACCATGGGTTCGATGACGAACCCCAGGCGCGCGAGGCGCTCCGCCATCAGGGTCTGGCACCCTTCATCCAGGGGGGTAACGGAGGGGCGGCTGATCAGATCCTTGGCCAGTGTGATGACGTCCGACATCGGTGTTCCTTAACAGAAAAAGTTAACGGGAGAAGAGGGATTGATAGAGGTCTGCCTTGAAGCCCAGGGTCAGGGTACCGTCCTGGTCCAGCAGCGGGCGCTTGATCATGGCCGGGTGGGCCAGCAGCAGGTCACGGGCCTTGGCGGTGTCGAGCCCCTGTTTTTCTGCTTCCGGCAGGGCGCGGAAGGTGGTGCCACGGGTGTTGAGCAGGGCTTCCCAGCCCAGCTTGGCGAGCCAGAGATCGAGCTGCTCCGGGCTCAGACCGTCGGCGCGGTGATCGTGAAAGCGGTAATCGATACCCGCCTCCTCCAGCCACTTGCGGGCCTTCTTGATGGTGTCGCAGTTCTTGATGCCATAGAGGGTGGTGGCCATGGGGGATCCTTTGTCTGCGGGCCTGCGGCCCTGAAATCGTGCAAGGGCCCGATTCTGGCATTGTGGGCCCCCCATGGCAACGCTCATGGCCGGATGGGCTGGTTTTACCAGTCAGGCCGAGTGGAGAAGGGAGGGGCCGCGCGCCAGCACACGCTGGTCTGGGACGGGATGCGCTGCGGTATCAAAGGGGGAGACCGGGGGCAGGAGGCCCTTATGCTGCACGCCTGGCCGGATAGGACGACAGGGGGCAGGGCGCCTCACAGGGACACACACCTGGCCTGGGGCCGGGGAAGAAACGGTGGGGGCCAAAAAACCAGAACGCGCCTGCTGGTATGGGCGCGTTCCGGATTCAGGGGGCGGCACTCAGTGCAGGGTGGTCCACTCGTGATCGAAGACCCGTGCCCGCTCCCAGGGGGCATCCGGCAGGCTGGAGGAGAGGCCGCCGTACTTGCCCACGTCATCCATCACGATGGCGGAGAGAATGGGCAGGTGATTTTCGGTGCAATACATGCGGATGCGTTGCAGCAGGGTGCGCAGTTCATCCTGGCACTGCTCCAGCCCGGCCTGCCTGGCCAGTTTGGAGTAACGAATGGTGGTGCGTTCCTTTGCAGACTCGACGAGGATGTCCCACAGCTTGCAGTCGCAGGTCGGGGTGCCTGCGGTGGCTTGGTTTGTCATAACTCTCTCCGGTGCGAAATGGTCGCTCTGTGTCGACGGGCATCTTGGCCAGTTCACCCCGGCGGGATGTTGATCCAACGCAAACAAAGTGGCGGTTGTCGGTCAGGGATACCCTGGGGAGCATTCTAGATCCAGTTCCTTGATGTTAAATGTCGTTTTTAGTTTTATTTTTGGAGTAAAAATCTACAACCGTTTGCTTTTTCCATCTTTATTGATGGTGATCAAGAGGAAAGGGGAGATCCCCCACTAGATTGCGCTTCTCTATAATCTTGTCAGGAGTGCACCTTGGAACTCGTCTTCGTCTTGCTCGTGCTGATCGCCGTGGTCTACGGCATCGTCAAGGATTACAACCCGCAGGCGGTGCTGGCGCTGGCGGGCATGGCCCTCTTCACCGTCGCCTACTGGCTGGGACTGCACCCCATTCTGCCCGCCGACAAGAGCACCGGCTTCGCCCTGTTCGACCTGTTCGAGGTGTTCAAGGGGATCTTCTCCTACCGGGCGGCGGGGCTCGGCCTCACCATCATGGCGGTGGCCGGCTTTGCCACCTACATGTCCCATATCGGTGCCTCCCAGGCGCTGGTGCAGGTGGCGGTCAAACCGGTGGCGGGCATCCAGTCCAGCTACCTGATGCTGGCCATCTGCTACCTGGTGGCGGTCTTCGTCTCCCTGTTCGTTACCTCCGCCACCGGCCTTGGCCTGCTGTTGATGGTCACCATGTATCCGGTGATGCGCAACCTCGGTATCAGCCCGGCCTCCGCCTGTGGCGTCATCGCCACCTCCCAGGCGTTTGAAATCGGCCCGACCCAGACCAACGCCATCTTCTCCGCCGGTCAATCCGGCATGGATCCCACCAGCTATTTCGTTGACTACCAGATCTGGCTGGTGGCTCCCATGTTGCTGGTGACCATGGTGCTGCACTTCTTCTGGCAGCGGCACTGTGACCGTCAGGAGGGCTGGGATCCCGCCCTGCATCGCGGCGAACACGCGGAGCTTGACGAAAAAGGGGCAGATGAGGTGGCCGCGCCAACCTGGTACGGCCTGCTGCCCATCATCCCCTTCGTGCTGATGATGACCTTCTCCAAGCTCCTGGTGACCAGCATCAGCGTCAGCGTGGAGGTGGCCATGCTGCTGTCGGTCTTTATCGGCATGCTGTGCGAGCTGCTGCGCACCCGCTCGGTGCGCACCGCCTTCGCGGGGCTGTCGAGCTTCCTCGACGGCATGGGCAAGGTGTTCGGCCCAGTGGTGGCGCTGATCGTCTGTGCCGAGCTCTTCGCCGAATCCCTCAAGGCCATCGGCGCCATCGACACCCTGCTGCACTCTGCCAGCAATGCCGGCATCGGCAGCGGCCTGATGACCCTGGTGATGGTGGGGCTCATCATGGTGGCGGCGGTCATCATGGGCTCGGGCAACGCGGCCTTCCTCAGTTTCTCCTCCCTGGCCCCCGCGGTGGCGGCCAAGTTTGGCGTGCCGGCGGTGACCATGCTGCTGCCGATGCAGCTCGCCTCCAGTATCGGCCGCACCGTCTCCCCCATCGCGGCGGTGCTCATCGCCTGTGCGGGCATCGCCAAGGTCTCTCCCTTCGTGGTGGTCAAGCGTACCAGCGTGCCCATGGCGGGGGCCCTGGTGACGGCGCTGCTCCTCAACTATCTGCTGTTCATGTAAAGGCTCTGGTGTAGAGGCGGCGGCCAGCTGATCCACGCTGGCCGACCGCCGTTGACGAGGCGGCGCCGAGTGCCCGCCCACTCTTATCGTTGCAAAAACAGTCTGTGTTTTACGCAGATTGTTCCATGGAGAAGACAATGAACGACCTCAAGCGCCCGTTTTCACTCGATACCTATCTGGCGGATCTGGCCCCGCTCATCAACCTCGACTGCGGCACCCGCACCCCGGCCGGGGTGGCCCGGGTCGCCGATATCATGACCGAGAAATATGAGGCCATCGGCTGGCAGGTGACCCGCCACCAGTTCGCCGCCGAGTGCGGCCCCTGCCTCGAGGCAACCAATGCCCCGGGGGCGGATCACTACGACGTCATGCTGGTGGGCCACATGGACACCGTCTTCCCCGAGGGGACGGCGGCCAAACGCCCGCTGAAAATCGAAGACAATCAGGCCTTTGGTCCCGGCGTCTCGGACATGAAGAGCGGCCTGCTCTCCACCTGGTATGCCTTGAAAGAGCTGGACCCGGCCGTGCTGGCCAGGCTCAAGGTGCTGGTCTGCTGCAACTGCGACGAGGAGATTGGTTCCCCCTGGTCCAAAGAATGGCTGGTGAAAAAAGCCAAACAGAGCGGCTGCGTGCTGGTGGCCGAGGCGGCCCGCCCGAGCGGGGATCTCATCAGCGCCCGCAAGGGCAATGCCAAGTACCGCATCACCTTCCACGGCAAGGCCTCCCATGCGGGCTCGGCCCTGGCACAAGGGATTTCCGCCATCACGGAGCTGGCCCACTGGGTGCTCGCCATCAACGAACAGGTCAACATGGAGACCGGCACCACCATGAACGTGGGGGTGGTGCAGGGGGGCACCGGCGTCAACGTGGTGCCCGACTTTGCCGAGGCGATCGTGGATTTGCGCTTCTGGCGCAACGAAGAGGCGGCAGCGGTGCACGACCGGCTCACCTTCATGGCCAACAACCCCTTCCTCGCCGGTTGCCGGGTCGAGGTGGCGCGCCAGAGCTTCAAGCCCGCGATGCGCCCGAGCGGCGACACCGAGGCCCTGATGGCACTGGTGGAGGCGGCAGGCAGGGAGGAGGGAGTCCCCTTCACCTGGCTGGAGGCCGGTGGCGGCTCCGATGCCAACTTCACCGCGGCGGCCGGGGTGCCGTCCCTCGATGGCTTCGGCCCCATGGGGGGCGGCTTCCACTCGGAGGCGGAGTTCCTGCTGCTGGAGAGCATCGAACCGCGCATCCGCCTGCTGAAGCGGGTGCTGGGCAAGCTGGCCAAATAGGTCAACGTTAAGGACAAGCAAAACGGGAGGCCAGCGCCTCCCGTTTTTTATGTGTCGCCCTCGTGAGAGGTCATTCCTCGTCCTCCAGCAGATAGGCGAGGTGCTCCTGGCGCGCCACCTGCCAGTGGCCGAGCGTCAGCGGCGCCGTAAACCCGGGGCCGTCGGTCACCATGGTGTGGTACTCCCCCTGCTCGCCGCAGGCATCGAAGCCATCCCGATCCGCCAGTTGCTGCAGATCGCTGAGGGTGCCAGCATCGAGCCTGCGCCCCACCCACTCGGGGGCCAGTACCCGGGTATCGACGCAGGAGAGGTGGGCGACGATGCCGCGGGCCAGCATGTCCGCCAGCAACGCCTCGCGGGGTTGCTGCCAGAGCGGGGTGTGAACGGTGAGCCCCAGGGGGCGACAGCGCTCGCGGATCCAGTTCGGCGCGCCCCCCACGCTGTCGATGTCGCCGGTGACGACCCCATCGAGTTGCCACTCCTCTTTCAATGCCGCCAGGGCCCGCTCATAACCGAGATCGAAGGGCGCTTCGATGGTGACCAGCCGATGGGGCAGTGCGAGGGCCGCCGCCTGACGGCGAACCTGTGACAGGGGATGGGCGAGAAAGCGGGGCGCTGGCGGGGCAAAGGTGATCAGGGCCACCACCTGATGGCCCGCCTCCCGGGCGTGGCAGAGGGCCTGCATGGCATCTTTGCCGCCGCTCCAGAGCAGGATGACGCGAGACATGGGGGATTTCCGCAAAGAAAAGAGGGGTCATGCTACCCAGAGTGGGGGGCGATGGCAAAGCGCGGGTCGGAGATGCGGGGATAAAAAAGGCGCTGTCCCAATTACATGTTGAAAGGCTAACCTTGAAGTAGGTCATCACCCTGAGGGCCTCCATCATGGATACCCAAGCCTTTCAACATCTACTGTCTCTCTTTCCACAGCTCACCATGCGCCAGCGTCGCCTCGCGCAACATGAACTCACTACCCCTCACCCAATCACCTCGCTGGCCGCTCAACTCCCCGCTTGTCGATGTTGCCCTCACTGTCAGGCCGAGGCTACGCAGTTGGCTCCCTGGGGTTGGAGTCGAGGGCTGCGTCGTTATCGCTGCAAGCAGTGTCTGCGCACCAGTTCCGTTCTCACCAAGACGCCTCTGGCTCGACTTCGCAAGGCACAATGCTGGGAAGACTACGCCCAGGCCCTCATCGACGGTCTGACCGTCCGACAGGCTGCCGTCCGCTGCGGAGTCTGTAAAAACACCGCCTTCTTGTGGCGTCACCGCTTCCTGAAAGCCATGGCGAGTCACCAGGCGGCACGGGAAGGGGGTATCGTCGAGGTTGATGAGACCTTCTTCTTGGAGTCGTTTAAAGGGCAACGTGGTTTGCCCCGCCCGGCCCGCCACCGTGGGGGCAAAGGCCGTACCCGAGGCACAGGGCCGGATTACATCCCGGTGATGGTGGTTCAGGACCGGGCTGGTCACCATGCGGATTTTCAGTTGGAGAAAATGAATGCCGAGACGGTGATAGCTGTTTTGACACCCCTTGTCTCGTCAGATGCGGTGTTGTGTAGCGACGGCGCCGGGGTGTATGCCAGTTTCAGCAAAGCGCAGGGAGTGACCCATCAGGTCGTGCGCAATCGTCAAGGCGAGCGTGTGGTTGGCGCGTACCACATCCAGCATGTAAACGGATATCACCGTCGATTGAAAGAGTGGATGGAGCGGTTCCATGGGGTAGCGACCCACTATCTGAGAAATTATCTGGGTTGGCGAAGGATGTTGGAGCGCTACGGGCGGGAAGTGAATGT
>NZ_JAGKRK010000034.1:0-31266 GCF_017939325.1 Aeromonas sp. MaB10011B
AGTGTTGTAATGTCTTGATTCTGGACTCTGGCCCATGGTGATTTCAGCTACATCAGCGAGTGACAATCTGCTCCACCCCTCCGGCACGCCATCCGTCACTTGCACAGTTTCATGGCCGGGAAAGCGCAGAGAGACAAACCACTCACGATACATACGACGAGCCGCCTCTTCCAGCAAGGCGATACGACGCTGGTTGGTGGCAATCAAATCGTCGTATACAGCAACGATATTGCGGATGGCTATTTGCTCATCAATTTGCGGCAAATGAACCTTGATCAACTTCAGATCGCTGCCACGGATTCCTTTGACAGCAGCGCCCCCAACAATTGCCTTAACTCTCGACCTTCCAATTGGAGATCGAAAGTAATTGAAGAAGAATTCTGGATCGGCGACTGATCTATCGAGGCGAACTCGAATAATCGACGACTCAAATGTCAGCGATCCGGTAGGCTTGTAAACCATTGAGCACTTACCCGCCCCTTCTTCAACAAGTGAACGGCGGCCAAATAGCAGATCGCCATCAATTAGGCCGCTTTTATCCATTTCTGAATCGGACATTTGAATCAGCGACATGGGCTGATTTCCTATCCGGTTAAACGCAAATAATTCACCCATGTTGACGATTGGTACGCCCGAACCGTGGTGGTCTTTGCTCTTGTAAACACCATTACGGCTTGGAATCAAAAACAAAGACTCAAATTCAACCTCAGGCCAACTCATCCCAGCAACTCCTGAAAGTTACTGGCTATCCGCTCCGCCAGAGCTGCTGCCTGTTCATTCAATTCAGCCAGTTCGTCATGGATTTCCCGCAGCCTTTCGGCGAAGTCCTCTTCCTCTTCTGCCGCGGCAGCCACCCCAACGTAACGGCCCGGCGTTAGAGACCAGTCGTTGGCAGCAATCTCCTCGATGGTGACGGCCTTACACAGGCCGGGGACATCGTCAAACAGGGCCTGCGGAAAGCGGCTGTGCAGCCACTGCACCTGATGAATGAAATATGCGGCCTGCTTGAGCCCATCGAGTACCGCATCGCGCACCGTGGGCGCCTCGTTTTTCTTGGCATCAGCAGCCAATATGGCACGTTTGGCCTCGCGGACAGCTTTACCATCGAAGGACTTGCTGTTGCGGGCGCGCAGTTTTTTTTCAGCCGACTCCAGCAGTTTGAGCCACTGCTTGTGGCGCGCTTCCAACGCCTTGCTGGCACTCTTCAATTGCGGCACCAAGGCAAAGAGCATGACTTGCAATGCCACCTGTGCGGCATGATTGGTTGCGTCTACTTGTGCGATGGCGGTTCTCGCCTGAGTAGAGGCGGTCAGCAGCGCCGTGATAGCCGCTGTGGCATGTTTATCCGCGTTGGCGTCAGCCAGTTCCTTCTTGAAGGCATCCAGCTGGGCTTGCGAGATAAGCGCATCTTCTGGCTGGCCGGCGTTCAGCTCGTCGAGGGTGACGCCATCCGCAAAGGTTTGCAGCGGCGCCGCCAGGGCTTGAACGGCAGCGGTATCCGCCGAGAGGAGATCCGGCAACAAGGCCAACCAGTTGTCGACTTGTTGCTGGTAGCGGGAAACAAGGGCAATAAACTTCTCACTCTCGCCCCGATAGAGCCAGACGATGGCATTCAGGTTAGCCAGCTGCTCCTCGGTGAAGACGTGGGAGCGTGCGGACATCACATGATAGACATTTCGCGCATCGATCATCAGTACCTGATCGGCAATCTCTGCATCCTTGCCCTTGTCGAAGAACCAGAGCGTACAAGGTAGACTGCGGGTGTAGAAGAACTTGTTGCCGATGGCCATCATTACATCGACATGACCGGTTTTGACCAGCTTCTCGCGAATATCGCGATCCTTATTGCCCGCATCGGAGGCACTGGAGGCCATGACGAAACCGGCACGGCCAGTGTCATTGAGGTAGGCGTAGAAATACTGGATCCACAGGCTGTTGGCATTGGAGATGGCACCCGTCCTGGCATTGGTGCCAGGCAAGCCGAAAGGCAAACGCCCGGCCGCATCCACCTGTCCCTCGACTTTCTTGGTATCCACACCATCCACATTGAACGGCGGATTGGCCATGACAAAATCGCACTGGCCGATGAGATGCTCGGCCTGATCGTAGAAGGTGTTGCCCTGGCGGATGTTGGAGGCGTCCAGCCCGTGGACCACCAGATTCATGCGCGCCAGCTTGGTGTTGGTATCGCTCTTTTCCTGACCATGGAAGGTAACAGTGTCGTTAACCACGGCACTGCGCACATCCTCGATAAAGTGGCCGGTTTGCACGAACATACCTGCCGAGCCACACGCCGGATCGAGCACCAAACCATGATCTGGTTCGATCACGTTAACTATCATGCGTACCAGCGAGGGAGGCGTGAAAAATTCACCGCCCTCTTGCGCACCTGTGATAGCGAACTTATTGAGGAAGTATTCGTAGATGCGGCCAAACACGTCGCCGGAGGCCGCTTTGATGGCTGGCCGGTCGAAAATCTTGACCAGATCAGCCAAGAGATCGGGATCGAAGGCGGCATAACCATGGGGTAAGGCACCAGCGAGTACGGGGTATTCCATCTCGACGGCGTCCATCGCCGCATCAATGATCTCGCCCACCTTGGCGCCCTGCGGCAGACAGACAATACGGTCAAAGCGGGCCTCTTCCGGCAGGTAGATAGCCGCCTTGCCCTGAAAACCGAGCTTGATCAGTTCTTCGCGCTGAATGGCTGGCACCTGAGGTGGAATGTCGGCTTCAATCTCGGGCAGATAGGCCTTGAAACGGTTGTCGGCATGGCGCAAAAAGATCAGGCCCAGCACCGGCATAGCGTATTCGGCAGCGGTGAGCTTGGAGTTGGCCCGCAGCTGGTCGGCGGCATCCCACAGTTCGTTTTCAAGTTGCTGGACGTTCATTCACTCGTTCTCATTGTTCTGTTCGGTGGGGCTTCGGCGGCGCCACCCTTTTATCGTTGAGCCAGCGTTTCCACGCTCAGCCGAGCTAGTGCGCAGCGCCATTATGGTGCCCACACTGGCACGCGAAGCGTCGCGGCGACCGATAGTAATAACGTTGGGGGAAGATAGGCATTCTGTCTTCAACAGCCATCTCAGATCGCCGTCAGTTTACCAGACAACGAGGCGCACCCGCAGTCAATCCTCATATGAATCAATCAGATCTCACACCTAGAATCAATCGCATCAGCCAGCTCTGCTGCCGCATGGCTAGGTTATGCAGATCCTCTTTGGGATGATGCACAGGCTCATTCACATCGCAAAATTTCTCGATGCTCATCGGCCAACGGAGCGAAGTCTGCACGGTATCTTTCAAAATCAGGGTAATGGCCTGTACAGCATCCACACCAGACATCATCCGCACAATACGAGTAGACAGACGCTTCTTGTTGTCACTGGTATCCACCTCCAGCAAGAACTTCTCCTGACCACTGCTCAACCTGAAGTGGGCGACCAAGTAGCAGCGAGGGGTGCCATCCTCCATCAGATGGTGCCCACGACGAGGCACGTGCGGCAGTGGCTTAACCACCATCGAAAGCAGCTCGATATCCGGCTGTTTGGCTATTTCTTTGATAATTTCCTTGAGTGACTCGAAGCGATTGGGGTATGACTGCTGCTCCGCAGGGTCATCCAATTGCTGTAACTCTGCCGGGGCAAGCTCACCTCCTGTAACGTCATCACACAACCCCAAATGCACCCCATCACCGGGAAGTAACTCGCCTTCCTGCTTTTGACCAAGACGACTAACCCTTTGCCCCTGATAGACAGCCCGAGTACGGCAATGGCCTTGAAAAGAGAACTCCTCCGGCGGCAAGTCCAGCAATTGACGGGTTTTATCCTCGTTCGTATCTCTTTCACCATCAAGCTCAATGCTATCGCTATTCGAGCTTGGCGGCCTGGCACCGCCTAACTCTCCGCTGATAGAGAGCTTAAGCGCGGGGTGATGAAAGTGGACTTCTTGAAAACACATCCATTTCAAGCCTTTCAGAGCTTTTATCTCCCAGACCAGCATCTCTTTGCTCTCCCAATCCAGAGGGCCAAGAGCAACAATTTCAACACCAGATACACAAGAGGGCGGATGAAAATCAAACTGCCTGCGCAAATACCCTGATTTATCATCAGGTTTTGCTTCGTTAAGACATTTCCAAATCGACTCAAAGGAACGTTTTGCTTCCGGATCAAGTAACAGCCAACTCAGGTGATTTCGATATGCCTCGTTTTGCAAAATGCGAGCAGGAGCACCTGTCTTTGCTGGCGTATTGATATGAATAAAGCCATCTTCCCGCGTTACAGTGAAGAGCATATCCAAGCCGTTAGGTTCAAAAGCCGCTCTTGATAAAAAACCAGCATGAAAGAATAACTTACGAGCAAGCTCGAACTTTGGTAACCAGTAAGTAATCCCGGCGACCTCAAAGACAAAGCACTTCTGATTGGCTACTTCGGGATTTCTCGCTAACGGCCGAGAAAGTCGATGACACTCCCCAAGAGTACGCTCCTGCCAACTATCGATATCCGGCAAAGACAGTGTTTGGCGATACCCTTTCGAAACATAAGGTTCGTTTTCCTCTTGGGTAAACACTCTGCCGACCCCTAACAGACAGGCCAGTTCAGGATTAAATGTTTTTGGCTCTACCTGATCATTGACCTCCAGCAGAGAAGCCACGCGCCAAGACGAGCCGGGATTTTTACTCCTGAAAATGTTTCCGATAGCAAGAACTTTGGCCCCTTTGGGGATCTGACGGAATAAGATCTTACTCAACCCAACGCTCCTATACTTGCGATGAACATTGCTGCGAGACGAGTGACCTTCCCCTTCTGCAACCCACAGCGTCTTTTCAGTTGCCAGAGTCTGGAATGTCGGCCTGTTACAACATCATCCAGCATCGCCTTGGTTAGACGGCGAATCTGATATTCACCGATGGACTCGGCGTAACGCGCCAAGAAGGCACGGCAGAGAGGTAGCTGTGACAGGTGATGTTCGACGGAGGAACCATGGGGAAGCTTGCTCAGGAACCAACTACGGGATCTTCGTGGTAAACCAAGGTCATCAGCGGTGCTTTCCCCTAACGAGATCAGCCGACGCACCAAGGCTCTATCACGTTTACACCAGTCAGTGTGGTTGTGATTGCCTAGCCGACAACTCATTCCCCTGTTGGTTGCCAGCAACCAGTGTCTATCGTGTCTGTATAACCAAGCGTATATAGACAAGCCTTGCTGGGACTCCCTTGCTGCCTTAGCACCACCATGCTTTTCGATGAGATCAACCCAACGTCCTCGGTAGAGCTGAATATTCCCTGGCTGGGCAGGGAGTAACCTCACAGGCTGACAGTCAGGAGTAATAGCCGGAAATGAATTCGCCTCGTCCATGATATCAACAACGTCCTGACTTGGACGCAGGCAACACCAGATCACGAGATGCTGTAAACAGCTGAATGCCTTGCGGTGTTTCCTAAACATGGCCAGCAACCAAGGTGGAGGCGCTGCTGACCACAGATCATTGGCATGCAACCAGTCCCAAGGGAAATCGGCCAGGACCTTTTCCCAAATCACATCAGCCTTGACCTGTCTCCCCTTCATGGCTCCGCATTCCATTGCTAACTGCTGGTAAAAGCGCGTCCAGCGCCCAAAACCTGGTGAAGGTTTGTTACGCAAATTAAATAGCTGTTCCAAGCTGATGGCTATTCCCTTTTCCCATGCATCTGCGGGAATGACCCCCTGGCTATTGGAGGGGAAGAGAGGATCTGCCGCATGGAATTCGTGCCTATGTGCCCGCCGGAATGGGATGGGGGAATCCAAAAGTTGGCAGCCATGCACAGAACATGTATCCACGCCCTGAACCTGCCACGCTCGCCGCCAATAGGGCTCCCCATACTTTTCGACCATGTCGTCAAAGCACTTTGGACAATATCGAAGCCACTTTGGCCATTTGACTAAGGCGGTAGAGGAACCCGCCAAACCAATAGCCCCAGGCCTATCATGGGCCAGCATTGCTTGGTAAAGCCTGACGCTACGCTCCTGGGGAATAAAAGGAACATAAAGCGGGAAAAGCGTGTAGTTCTCCACCAGCACCTTGGCATCTAGGCCGGTGTTATCTGCCAGGCTCTGAAGGTGACTCGGAAGATCGGTGACGGCCGCCACCCTGGTGTCACCGAACAGTATTGCCAATAGTCCCTTGTGGCTTTCCATCCCCAAGTGTACCCGGCAGCGTGCGATAGCACTGTAGAGAAGTTCATCCGGGTAGAGCCTGGGGAAATACATGTCAACCGGCCCTGTCCAATAGTACTTGCAGATCGAACACCAGCCCCTCCTGCTTCAACCGACCATAGACTTCAGCTTCCGGCACGCTGGCATAAAGCTTGCGCAAATCCCCATCGGGCAGTTGTCCCCACTCAGTGCGTTTTATTCTTGTCACTCGGGGGGCAGGAGGTTTGTCCTCAGCAAGATATGCTGTGGCTTTGTGAATCAGGGCAGCCAGTGGAATGTTGGGGTACTCGACCAAGAGGTCATCCGCCAAGGGAATAGCGATGTCCTTGGGGATTTCCATCTCTTCGAGCAGAGCGATTAGTTTCTTGGCTTTATCATCAGCCGGTAGTGCTGGCGACTTGAGGGTTGGCACCTGATCGAGAGATTGGGTGAGAGAAAGCAGTTTTCCCTCTATTTCCGGCATGATCAAATCATCGTACTTGGCGATCAGCTCTGTTCTACCGCTCCGCAGAGCCGCCATCATGGGGTGGACGGGTTTGAATTCATCGTCAAAAACCTTGCGTAGTAACAATGGCTTAATGCTCTCTACGCCCGTCACTATGGCTCGGATCTGCGCCAAGGCAAACAGCTTGATAACAATATCCATGACGCCTTGAGTAAGGTCGTACATGGTCGCTTCCAGATCCTCGTCCAGGGGAGAGGCATCCCGTAACCACTGATACTTCCAGAGCCGTTTTAGTAACCGATTCCAATGATCGTCCCTCGGCAGCCTATCCCAGCGGATACTACCCAGGCCGGTGATACGCCGGGCAGCCCTGAAGGTGCGCTGGAAGAACTTGCTGGCCCGGTGAGTCCCCACTTGGATGACGGGTACACCTATGGTGTTGACTAAGGAGACGAAAAAATTGTGCATTTTTTCAGCGCCACCAGATCTGGCTTCGTTGAGGTTTTGTACCTCATCGATGATCAACACCCCCAGGGAATGAAGGTTGGCTACCTGGCACATGCTGGCCAGCAAGCGCTTGGTCCCCAATTTCTTGCGGCCATGACTACGGCTATAGTGGGTTCCGAGCACCCTGTCGACCTGATTGAAGAAGCTCAGGCACAACTCGTCCAGATCCCCATCGATGGGACAGTCGACCTTCAGGTAGGTCAGTTGGGTGATATTGTACTCTGGGTGGTAAAGGGCCTGAGGATACATTCCCAAGATACGCTCCAGTGTGCGGGTCTTACCGCAGCCTGAACAACCGAACAAGGAGAGGCTGCTTGCCGTCGAGGAAACACTCTGGTAAACCACTGCGTCCAGATCCTCTTCTTCCACTCGGCGATAACCATTTTGCAGATGTGAGTACCAAGCGCCATTGGCTGGGTTCCTGCCTATGTAGCCTTGACGGATCATCAGGCTTATTTTGCTCTCTAGCTCCAAATGATGGTTCAGAGGTTGGAAGAAGCCGTGTAGCAAGCGGGCTATCGCATGGGCCCTGACCCTGCCATCTAGGAACGCCTCCTTGGGAGAGAAACTGGGCAAGGCCTGGAGTTGGCTGACCACGGCTTGGAGGTCAGGGATAAGCGGTAAGGCACTGATGAGCGGGTTACCTTCATATTCAGGCAACTGTTGATCCTGATACCTCGCCAGCGGGATGGATCCGTTGAATTTCTCGTTAGTCATCGTCGTCCTCCCCAAAGATCAGGTTACTAAGGTCGGGATAGGCATAGTCGTCTTGCTGTTCTCCCACCCTTAGCTGGACCACCTCGGCCGGCTTGTCTTGCTGTACCTTTTCCGGTCTGAATGCCGTTCGGCTCCGCTCGATACCTTTTTCCTGCTGCTTGTTCTCCCGGATCTGGGTGCCCAAGTCCTTCTTGGTAAGCCCGGTTCGTACCGGACTGGCCGCCTCGGCCTGGGCGGCGATAGACTCGATTTTTTCCAGCAGCTTTCCTTTTTCTTTCAACCCCTCCATGGTGGCATTGGCATCGCTCCGACGCTCGGCTCTGGACAGCAACCAAACATCCCAGAATGTCATGCCACGGAAACGGCGGCTGCGATCGGCAAGGTCGCAAACCCAGTAATCCTTGAGGTTGCTGCTGGGGCGGATGTAGATATGATCTGCGCAACGGGGGTCATAGGCCACCGTCACCTTTTGCGGTCGACGACCCTGAACTCGGTGGAACCAACCTGCCCTGAGTGCCTCTTGGCAGGTGTAGAAACACCCGAATATCCTAATACCCAGTTCCGAGACAGAGGCCTGTTCATGGGGCAGAAGGTTGATGCGGACCAAATCTTGTGGCGCAGTCCGCAGTCGCCCAGTCAGATTAGCCAACCCCCAACCCCATAATTTGGCAGGTATCGCCGGCAAATCACCTGGCATCCCAGTAGGCCGATCGTACTTGGTCAGGGTGTGGAAGTTATTGTGCCAAAGTACCCCTGCGACAATGACCCTAGTGAACTCGGTCAGCGTCAGGCTAGCATTGAAACGGTAATCGCTGCCGCCGCGTTTGCGGCTGGTGGTACCCTCGACCACACCACTGACATAAGGCTTGAAGCGTTCCTGCACAGTCCGGAAGTATCGTTCTACGATACCCTTGGCGTCCCCCCTTCTGGCAGGTGCATTCTCTATACGAACACCGAAGGACTCGGAGAAAGCTTCAACCTTGGTACCATTCAATTCCCCCTTATCTGCCAGAACCACGTCAGGCAAACCTTGAACTGGCCAATCGACGGCATCAATTTCAACACCATATTGTCGACAATAATCCACCTTGTCCGCGATTGTGTTGGCCAGCGCCACCATGGCGCTAACCCAAGATGGCCCCTCGAATCCAATGTACATACCCGTCACCATGCGACTGAACACATCGATCACCATGTAGACAACGGGCCGACCTACGATCAGGCTGCGATCATGATCCGACACTAGATAGATATCGGCTATAGTGGCATCAAACTGATAACGGTAACCGGGACCAAGGGCCTCTGTAGTCGAGGTCCCCATAATAGGCCGAATATCCTTGGCAAAGTCCACGGCAGGAGTCCGGTTAACCAAGGTTTCAGTAAAGTGGTATTCACGCCGGTAAAAGTAACGGAACTGCTCCAAAGTCGGAAGTTCCCTGGGGTCAAGATCAGGCTTGGCTACGGTGAGCAAGTTCAGGCTAGTTGCATAAGCATCGGGGACAGAAGTGTACTTTTTCGTGATCAGTCGCTCCTCGATAACTCGCCGGAAGATACGTTCAACATCCAGAGTAACATTGCTTCCCGTACCATCCCTTACCACTCTTGGCCTGCCTAGTTTGGCTTGATCTGGTTTTCGCCGTTTTCCCCTTCCCCCCGAATTGACGTAATCCGGCAACAGCGCATTCCTGGACATGCCTCGTTGCCAGTAACGTCTGAGTAGCCGATATACCGTTTGATTGGTAATGCCATGGAGTTCCATTATGCCCTTTACGATCTCCCCCCTGGCCCGGCGCTCAAGCAATCTTGTATCTTGAACTACGTCAGCCAGTATCTCCCAGGCTGAATCACGCTTCTGCTGATCGACCGAACCATCACTTACTTCCCGTAATGTCGTATTCAAGAATGGGTCGTCGATACGCAATAACGACCCATCCAGTAGCTGGCGCTCGAATTCGACGAGAGGTATCGGTTCTGGAAGGGCGGTAGGCGAATCAATATCGATCCAAACGGCTAATTCGGCATCACACCAAATAAGACGCCTGCGTATTTCTCCCGTCATCAAGACCTGGTTAACGGGGTACATGGCACTGCTCCTGCTGCGATGGCTGAAGGTTGACTACCAGATCCTCACCTTTGATGGCTCGGTAAGACATATTTATGTCGAACAGGAAGTAATGTCTCGCAAGCAACTGACGGAGCCAGTAGAGGGCCAGCCCAGGCTCCAGTTCATAGGCAATATCCAATTTTTGGGAAACAGCGATCAAAGATCGCTCAGGCTGGTATTGGATCTCACGCAAAAACAATTGTTGGTAGTGCTCTAGCTCATCAAGAGAGATGTCATCTTCTGCTTGGGCTGGATAGAGCCACTGGATATTGGCAAAGGCGACCTTGGATACCTCACGCTCAGTAACGAGGGCCCAGGGGATCCCCTTCTCATCCCAATAGCGCCTCTCCAGCTCCAGCCTTTCGATAACTTCAGGCTTTTCGAGGTCGATACAGTACTTGGCTTGGATGGCCAAGGCAGGCCGCTTCGGATCATTGAAGTCCACTAGGAAGTCACTGGTCAAAACCTGAGCGGCCCCCTGGAACTTGGCATGGGCGAGTCCGTGCTCCTTGGCAAGTCGTACCGTGTCCTCAACCCGCAAAGGGAATTGCTCCCGAATGTCGGTGACTTGGGATGACCAATCCAAAGTAAGGAAGATGGCCAGTTCCAGATCGGAGAGGAGGTGATGCAGGCGCCGGGTTTTACTGCCAGGCAGGCGGTGGGAACGCCCCAGGGAGGACACATCCCTGGTGTAGATGAACGGCTTGTAGTCCGGTCCATGGCCCTGCCCACGACCTTCCTTGAGCCTCCTATCGATCTGAGCTTGTGTCAGTCCCTTGAATGTTCCTGCCATAAAAAAGCCAGTGTCGCCTGTCGATATAATCAACATAGCTGACCCTGGCTTAGGATGAAACTCTATTTTTAGGGATGAATCTTTATTTTCATGGATGAAACTTTATTTTCATCCCACAGCTCTTTTTTCATTTCCGGCGACGGCTTATTCCACAGTCACGGATTTGGCCAGATTGCGCGGCTGATCCACGTCGGTGCCCTTGATGAGGGCGACGTGGTAGGAGAGCAACTGCAACGGCACGGTATAGACGATCGGCGCGATCATCTCTTCCACGTGGTTCAGGCTCATCACCCGCATGGTCTCGTCGCTCTTGAAACCGGCGTCCGCATCGGCGAACACATAGAGGATACCGCCACGGGCACGCACCTCTTCCACGTTGGACTTGAGCTTCTCCAGCAGATCGTTGTTCGGCGCCACGACGATGATGGGCATCTCGGCATCGATCAGCGCCAGCGGGCCATGCTTCAACTCACCGGCGGCATAGGCCTCGGCGTGGATGTAGGAGATCTCCTTGAGTTTGAGCGCCCCTTCCATGGCGATGGGGTACTGGCTGCCACGACCGAGGAACAGGCTGTGGTGCTTGTCGGCAAACTCTTCGGCCAGAGTCTCGATCTGCTTGGCCAGGGCCAGGCTCTCCTTGATGCGCACAGGCAGGGCTTGCAGCGCCTTGACCAGTTCGGCCTCGGCGGCGGCGCTCAGGTTGCCTCGGCAGTGACCGACGGAGGCCACCAGCATCAGCAGACCGGCCAGCTGGGTGGTGAACGCTTTGGTGGACGCCACCCCGATCTCGGCACCAGCCCGGGTCATGAAGGCCAGGTCGGATTCGCGCACCAGGGAGGAACCCGGTACGTTGCAGATGGCCAGGGAGCTCATGTAACCGGACTCCTTGGCCAACCGCAGGGCGGCCAGGGTATCGGCGGTCTCACCGCTCTGGGAAAGAGTCACCAGCAGGCTGTTGGGACGTACCACCGACTTGCGGTAGCGGAACTCGGAGGCGATCTCCACGTCGCAGGAGACACCGGCGATCTCTTCAAACCAGTAGCGGGCCACCATGCCGGAGTTGTAGGAGGTGCCGCAGGCGACGATCTGGACGTGCTCGACCTTGTCGAAAATGGCGCGGGCGCCGTTGCCGAAGGACTCGACCACCACGTGATCACTGCCCAGGCGGCCTTCCAGGGTGTTGGTGATGGCCTTGGGCTGCTCGTAGATTTCCTTGAGCATGTAGTGTCGGTATTCGCCCTTGTCACCGGCATCGTGGGACAGCTCGGACTCCAGCTCCTCGCGCACCACGGCCTCGCCGTGGGTATCGAAGATGTGCACGTCGCGGCGGGTCACTTCGGCCACATCGCCCTCTTCCAGGAAGATGAAGCGGCGGGTCACCGGCAGCAGGGCCATCTGGTCGGAGGCGATGAAGTTCTCGCCGATGCCGCGGCCGATCACCAGGGGGGAGCCGGAACGGGCCACCACCACGCGGCTGTCGTCACGGCTGTCCATCACCACGGTGCCGTAGGCGCCGCGCAGTTGCTTCACCGCGACCTGCATGGCCGCCAGCAGGCTGGGGGCGGATTTCAGCTCGTGGTGCACCAGGTGGGCGATCACTTCGGTGTCGGTGTCGGAGCTGAACACATAGCCCAGCGCCTTCAACTCTTCCCGCAGCACTTCGTGGTTCTCGATGATACCGTTGTGCACCACCACGATATGCTCGGAGACATGGGGGTGAGCATTGCGCTCGGACGGCTCGCCATGGGTAGCCCAGCGGGTGTGGGCAATGCCGGTACCACCGTGGACGGACTGCTCCTCCAGAGCCTTGGCCAGTTCGGCCACCTTTCCGAGGCGACGCACCCGCTGCAGCGGCTGGTTGGCGCTGAACACGGCGACACCGGCCGAATCGTAGCCACGGTATTCCAGACGGCGCAGGCCCTCTACCAGGATTTCAGCCACATCACGTTGGGCGACGGCCCCGACGATGCCACACATAGACTTCTCCTTGAAACGTAAGACGTTAATTCGGTTGGATAATGGTTTGTTCAGGTCACACGGCCACGGGGGCGCAAATCAGCGTGATCCCCTTGGCCTGAATCTGTTCTCTGGCCGCATTGCTCAGCCCCTCGTCGGTCACCAGGGTATGGATGCCGGACCAGGGCAGCTCGAGATTGGGGATCTTGCGGCCGATCTTCTCCGACTCCACCATGACGATGACTTCCCGCGACACCTCGGCCATGACCCGGGAGAGACCCACCAGCTCGTTGAAGGTGGTGGTGCCTCGCTCAGGGTCTATGCCGTCGGCGCCGATAAACAGCTGGTCGAAGTCATAGGAGCGCAACACCTGCTCCGCCACCTGGCCCTGGAAGGATTCGGAGTGGGGATCCCAGGTGCCGCCGGTCATCAGCAGGGTGGGTTCGTTCTCCAGCTCGCGCAGGGCGCCAGCCACGTTGAGGGAGTTGGTCATGACGATAAGGCCGCGCTTGCTGCCCAGCATGGGGATCATGGCGCTGGTGGTGCTGCCGCTGTCGATGATGATGCGGTTGTGATCGCGGATCCGCTCGGCTGCGGCGCGGGCAATGGCCAGCTTTCGCTTCGAAACCTGATCCGGGTTGCTGTCCACCACCATCTCGCTGGGCAGGGGAACGGCACCGCCGTAGCGACGCAGCAACAGGCCACCGGTCTCCAGCACCGCCAGATCCTTGCGGATGGTCACCTCGGAGGTGGAGAAGTGTTTGGCCAGGGCGTCGACACTGACTTCACCCTGTTCCTGTACCAGGCTCACTATGGTGTGGCGACGCTGTTGAGTGTTGCGTTTGGTCATTGTTAAGTTTCGATTCGAAAGAATGGCGAAATATTAATGCCTTTTCGGGAAAAATCAAACGGCAAATAGGATCCGATTTGCTTCGATGCCAGAATGGGCAAGCCGATTTGCGACGAGGACGCCATGCAAAAACGACTCATCTGGCTGGTGGAAGACGAGACCAGCATTGCCGACACCCTGATCTACGCCCTGCAGACCGATGGTTTCGAGGTGGAGTGGTTCCCCCTCGGACAGCCGTTGCTGGCGCGACTGGAACAGACGCAACCCGACTTCCTCATTCTGGATGTGGGACTGCCGGACATCAGCGGCTTCGAGCTGTGCAAGCAGGTGCGGACCCTGACCGACACGCCCCTGATGTTTCTCACCGCCCGCAGCGAGGAGATAGACAGGCTGATCGGGCTGGAGATAGGGGCTGACGACTACGTGGCCAAGCCCTTCTCGCCCCGCGAGGTGTGCGCCAGGGTGCGGGTCATACTGCGCCGCAGCCAACCCAGCGCTCCCCAACCGAGCCAGCTGCTGGTGCTGGATGAGGAGCGGGCCCGCATCTGCTTCCACGGCCAGCCGCTGGCGCTCACCCGCTATGAGTACCTGCTGCTCAAGACCCTGATGCTGGCGCCGGGTCGGGTCTACTCCCGCCAGCAGCTGATGGATCTGGTGTGGCAGGATGCGGAAGAGAGTCTGGATCGCACCGTCGACACCCACATCAAGACTCTGCGGGCCAAGCTGCGGGAGCGGGACCCTGACGCCAACCTGATCCTGACCCACCGCGGGCTGGGCTACAGTCTGGAGCTGGCATGAACTCAGAGTGGCCGGGCATCGGCAGGGGGATGAGATGAGAATCGGATTGCAACTGCTGTGCGGCCTGGTGCTGATCTTCGCCCTGGCTGCCTGGTTCGTGCTGGAGATCTTCGTCGAGGAGATCAAGCCCGGGGTACGCAGCGCCACCGAAGATACCCTGGTGGACATGGCCCAGATGCTGGCCCCCCTGGCCCTGGACGACATGCAGGAAGGAAAGATGGCGAATGGCCGGCTGGCCAGCGCCTTCGCCCGCCTCAACCAGAGTCCCATCAATGCCCTCATCGATGGCCACCTCAAGCAGCAGGCGGAGTACCGCATCTATGTGACCGACGCAAAAGGCAGGGTGGTCTACGACTCGGACGGGGTAGATCTGGGCAAGGACTACTCACGCTGGAACGACGTCTACCTGACCCTGCGCGGCGAATATGGCGCCCGCAGCACCCGCAGCGACCCCGACGATCCCGCCAGCTCGGTGATGCACGTGGCCGCCCCGCTGCGGGAAGGGGCCAAGATCATCGGCTCCCTCACCGTCGCCAAGCCCAACAGCACCCTGCAGCCCATGATAGAGCGCAGCGAACACCAGTTGCTGAAAGGGGCGGCCCTGCTGCTGTTCATCTCGCTGCTCATCGGCGCCTTGCTGGTGTGGTGGCTCAACCGCGCCATCGGCAAGCTGGTGCACTATGCAGATGCAATCAGCCAGGGTCAGCCCGCCAGCCTGCCGCGCCTCTACAGCCCCGAACTGGACAGGCTAGGCCACTCCCTGGAGACCATGCGCCGCCAACTGGACGGCAAGGCCTATATCGAGGCCTATGTCCACAGCCTGACCCACGAGCTCAAAAGCCCGCTGGCGGCCATTCGCGGGGCGGGGGAGATCCTGGCCGAGGCGCCGCCGCCGGACATCGCAAAGCGCTTTATCGGCAACATCAATCTGGAGACGGCCCGCATGCAGCAGCTGATCGAACGCATGCTGCAACTCGCCCGCCTCGAATCAGGGCAGGGGCTGGACAGACAATCCGTTGAGCCGGCCCGGCTGGGCAGACGGGTGCTCGATGCCCGCCAGATCCAGGCCCAGCGCCGCCAGATCGCCCTGCACGCCGAGCTGGGGGAAGGTCAGAAGCAGAAGTGGGATCCCCTGCTGGTGGAGCAGGCCCTTGGCAACCTGCTGGACAACGCCCTCGATTTCGCCCCCGCCGGCAGTACCCTGGTGCTGAGCGGCGCCATGGAGGAGGGGGGTTATTGCTTCCGGGTGCGGGATCAGGGGCCAGGCATTCCCGACTTTGCGCTGCCCAGGATTTTCGAGCGTTTCTACTCCCTGCCAAGGCCAGACAAGGGCAAGAGCAGCGGCCTCGGGCTCAGTTTTGCCATGGAGGTGGCACGCCAGCACGGCGGCCATCTTGCCCTTGCCAATCAGCCGGACGGGGGGGTGCTGGCCACACTCTGGCTGCCCGGCAACTGAGGACACTTCACACCAAGCACACAGAGCCGGGCTAAGCTGCACCTCCTCGATGACGACCGTCCCCGTCGATGCGCATTCATATTAATCAAGGAGATAGATATGCCCCGTATGCTGTTGTCCGGTCTGCTTGCCGCCGGCCTCTTCTGTGCACTGCCTGCCAGCGCCGCCTCTGGTTGCATGCTGTTTGCCGATGGCACCGGCAAACCCGTCAGCACCCAGGGGGACTGTGCCGCCCAGTTGACCCCGGCCTCCACCTTCAAGATCCCGCTGGCACTGATGGGCTATGACAGCGGCTTTCTGGTGGATGAACAACTGCCGGCCCTGCCGTTCAAGGCCGGTGATCCTGATTTCCTGCCGGAGTGGAAACAGACCACCACCCCGAGCAGCTGGATGCAATTCTCGGTCATCTGGTACTCGCAGCGCCTCACCGAGTGGCTGGGAGAGGCTCGCTTCCAGCACTACGTGGACAGCTTCGACTACGGCAACCGGGATCTCGAAGGCAACCCGGGCAAGCACGACGGTCTGACCCAGGCCTGGCTCAGCACCAGCCTCGCCATCAGCCCCCAGGAGCAAGCCCGCTTCCTTGGCAAGATGGTGAGCGGCAAGCTACCGGTCTCCGCCCAGACCCTGCGCCATACCGCCAACCTGATGCGTCAGCCCGACATCGACGGTTGGCAGATCCACGGCAAGACCGGCATGGGCTACCCCAAGCTGCTGGATGGCAGCCTGGACAGGGAGCAGCAGATCGGCTGGTTCGTCGGCTGGGCCAGCAAACAGGACAAGACGCTCATCTTCGTCCACACCGTTATCCAGAAGCCGGGCAAGCAGTTCGCTTCCCTCAGGGCCAGGGAGGAGGTGTTCGCCGCCCTGCCGGCCCGGTTGAAGACACTCTGATGCCAGCAACACCGGCGCCTGGCGCCGGTTTTTTTATCCCCCTTCACCACCACTTCACACTGCCCCATCCTCCCTTCACGCGACCCCGGCACACTCCCGTTCAACAACAAGGAGACGTGTCATGGTCAAACAGATTTTCACCCACAAGATCGCCCTGCTGCTGCTGCTCTGCCTGCTGATGATGATCCCGGTTCACGCCATCATGGAGCTGAATCGGGAGCGCCAGGCCTATCGCAGTCAGGCCATTCACAGCATCATGGCCAGCCACAGCGGGCCCCAGCGCCTGATGGGGCCCGTACTGGTACAGCCCTATACCCGGACCGTCACCGTCGAGCAGGATGGCAAACATTTCGTTCGCAAGGAGCAGGTCTATCGCTACCTGCTGCCCCAGAGGCTGGACGTGCGGGCCAGCATGGAGGTGACCCCGCGCAAGCTCGGTATCTATCAGGCCCAGATTTATCACAGTCGGCTCTCCCTCTCCGGCCTGATGCCCACCAGCCTGGCTGACAAGGGGCTGGTGGCCGGCAACCCGAACCTGAGCTTCGACCCGGCGGATCCCGCCCTGGTGCCGGGCAAACCCTATCTCAGCCTGATCCTCTCCGATGCCCGGGGCATCAGCCGCGTACCCGAACTGCAATGGGGGGAGAAACGCATCCCGTTTGCCCCTGGTGCCCAGCTGGGGGACGGGCGAGTGGGGATCCATGCCCCGCTCGACGCCTTGCCAGACGAAGATGGCCGCTTTCACATCGAGCTGGATCTGCAGGGCATGAACGCGCTGGAAGTGTTGCCGCTCGGACAGGACAGCCGGTTTCACCTGAGCGGCAACTGGCCCCATCCCAATTTTCTCGGCGACTTTCTGCCCGGTGAACGCACCCTTGCGGATCAAGGGTTCGAGGCAAGCTGGCAGACCAGCTGGTTCGCCACCGACATGGAGAGTCGCTTCAACCGCATGATGAAGGGAGCGGGCACCAAACTGCCGTCATTCAGCGTCAGCCTGGTGCAACCGGTGGATCACTATCAGCTGAACGAGCGGGCCGCCAAATATGCCCTGCTGTTCATCGGCCTCACCTTCATCAGCTTCTTCATGTTCGAGCTGCTCAAGGGGCTGCGGGTACACCCCATCCAGTACGCGCTGGTGGGCATGGGGCTGGCCATCTTCTATCTGGTGCTGCTGGCGCTGACCGAGCATCTCGGCTTTGCCTGGGCCTATCTCATTGCCGCCCTGGCCAGTGTGGCCCTCAACGGCTTCTACCTGAGCCATGTGCTGGGCGGCCCGAAACAGGGCATGGGATTCGCCGCCCTGCTGGGGCTGGTCTACGCCATCCTGTTCGGGCTGCTGCAGGCCGAGGAGACAGCCCTGTTGCTTGGCGCCCTGCTGCTGTTCGCCACCCTGGCGCTGGTCATGGGGCTGACTCGCAAGCTCGACTGGTATCAGGTGATGGAGAACAGTCCCTCCGCCACCGCATGGGCGGCCCCCCAGCCATCGACCAATGACACCAGCCATCAGCCATAAGCAAAAAAACCGGCGCCCTCGGGCGCCGGTTTGCATTTCATTGATCGGGCATCACTTCTTCTTGACCGGGCGAGCCCAGTTCGGAATGTGGCGCTGGGGCACCCGGGTGATCACCAGCTCGTTTTCCGCCACATCCTTGGTGATGGTGGAACCCGCCCCCAGGGTCGCCCCCTTGCCGATCCGCACCGGCGCCACCAGCTGGGTATCGGAGCCGACGAAGACATCGTCCTCGATGATGGTCTGGAACTTGTTCACCCCGTCGTAATTGCAGGTGATGGTGCCGGCACCGATGTTCACCTTGGCGCCGACGTCCGCATCCCCCAGATAGGTCAGATGACCGCACTTCGAGCCCACACCCAGCCGGGCCTTCTTCATCTCGACGAAGTTGCCGACATGGGCATCCTGCTCCAGCACGGCACCCGGGCGCAGGCGGGTAAAGGGCCCGACCGAGCACTGGTCAGCAATTTGCGCACCTTCGATGACGGAGTAGGGTTTCACCTCGGTGTGGTCGCCGATCACGCAATCCTTCAATACGCTGCCGGCACCGATGCGCACGTGATTGCCCAGCACCACCTTGCCTTCGATGATGACGTTGACGTCGATCACCACCTCCTCCCCGATTTCCAGGGTGCCGCGCAGATCGAAGCGGGCCGGGTCGATCAGGGTGGCGCCGGCGATCATCAGCTTCTCGGCCTGCATCTGCTGGTAGCTGCGCTCAAGCGCAGCCAACTGCACCCGGTTGTTAGCTCCTTCCACTTCCATGGCGCTGTCCGGATGGACTGCAGCGATGGGGCAGTTGTCACCGTGGGCCATGGCGATGACGTCGGTCAGATAGAACTCGCCCTGGGCATTCTTGTTGTCCAGACGCGACAGCCAGCTGCGCAGCTGGCCGCCGTTGGCCACCAGCACGCCAGTGTTCACCTCGCGGATGGCAAGTTGCTCGACGTTGGCATCCTTCTGCTCGACAATGCCGACCACCTGACCATGTTCCCGCACGATGCGGCCATAGCCGGTCGGGTTGTCCAGTACCACGGTCAGCAGCGCCATGCCATCGTCGGTCTTGGCGGCCAGCAACCGTTGCAGGGTCTCGGGCTGGATCAGCGGGGTATCGCCGTAGAGCACCAGCACGTCGTCTTCGTCGTTCCAGAACGGGATGGCCTGGGCCACCGCGTGGCCGGTTCCCAGCTGCTGGGCCTGCAGTACCCAGTTCACATCTTCCGCGACGATCCGCTCCTTGAGCAGCTCGGCACCGTGGCCATAGACCAGGTGCAACTGTTCGGCACCGATCTGGCGAGCGGTATCGATCACATGGGAGACCATGGGCTTGTTGGCCACGGGGTGCAGCACCTTGGGGAGAACAGAACGCATACGAGTACCTTTACCCGCAGCCAGGATCACGACATTGAGAGACATAGCTAGCCTTTGAAACAGGTGGAAATGCTGGGCGGAGTCTATCCAACGGGCAAAAAAAAAGCGACCCGAAGGTCGCTTTTTGCATCACCGTGATTAGCGGTAATTCTTTTTGACGATATCGATAACCCGCAGCTGGGCCATCGCTTTGGCCAGCTCGGCAGACGCCTGAGCATAGTCGATATCACCATGGGAGCTGTTGATCCGCTCTTCGGCACGACGCTTGGCTTCCTGGGCTTTCGCCTCATCCAGATCGTCGGCGCGAATGGCGGTATCGGCCAGCACGGTCACGGCTTCGGGTTGTACTTCCAGCATGCCGCCGGAGATGTACAGCACCTCTTCGCTACCATTTTGCTTGATCAAGCGGACCAGGCCCGGCTTGATGGCAGTCAGCAACGGAGCATGACCGTGGCGGAGACCCAGCTCACCTTCGGAGCCTGATACCTGGGCAGATTGCACGCGACCGGAAAACAGTTTTCCTTCGGCGCTCACCACATCCAGGTGAAAGGAGATCATCTCAGCCATGGGCCCTCCTATCGAGGCTTACAGTTTCTTGGACTTCTCGACGACTTCGTCGATGCCGCCAACCATGTAGAACGCCTGCTCCGGCAGATCGTCATACTCGCCCTTCAGGATGCCCTGGAAGCCACGGATGGTTTCCTTCAGCGGCACGTATTTGCCCGGAGAACCGGTAAAGACTTCGGCCACGAAGAACGGCTGGGACAGGAAACGCTCGATCTTACGGGCACGGGCTACGGTCAGTTTGTCTTCTTCTGACAGTTCATCCATACCCAGGATGGCGATGATGTCCTTCAGCTCCTTGTAGCGCTGCAGTACGGTCTGGACACCACGAGCGGTCTCGTAGTGCTCCTTGCCAACCACCAGCGGATCCAGCTGACGGGAGGTGGAGTCCAGCGGGTCAACGGCCGGGTAGATACCCAGAGCCGCGATCTGACGGGACAGTACGACGGTCGCATCCAGGTGGGCGAAGGTGGTCGCCGGAGACGGGTCGGTCAAGTCATCCGCAGGCACGTAAACGGCCTGTACGGAGGTGATGGAACCAGTCTTGGTGGAGGTGATGCGCTCTTGCAGAACACCCATCTCCTCGGCCAGGGTCGGCTGGTAACCTACTGCGGAGGGCATACGGCCCAGCAGTGCGGATACTTCGGTACCGGCCAGGGTGTAACGGTAGATGTTGTCCACGAAGAACAGCACGTCACGACCTTCGTCACGGAACTTCTCGGCCATGGTCAGGCCGGTCAGCGCCACGCGCAGACGGTTTCCGGGCGGCTCGTTCATCTGACCGTAAACCAGAGATACTTTGTCCAGTACGTTGGACTCCATCATCTCGTGGTAGAAGTCGTTACCCTCACGGGTACGCTCACCTACACCGGCGAACACGGAGTAACCGCTGTGCTCGATCGCGATGTTACGGATCAGCTCCATCATGTTGACGGTCTTGCCTACACCGGCGCCGCCGAACAGACCAACCTTACCACCCTTGGCGAACGGACATACCAGGTCGATAACCTTGATGCCGGTCTCCAGCAGCTCGGTGCTGTTGGACTGATCTTCGTAGCTGGGGGCTTCGCGGTGGATGGACCAACGCTCTTCTTCGCCGATCGGACCCTTCTCGTCGATGGGGTCGCCCAGTACGTTCATGATACGGCCCAGGGTCGAGGTACCGACCGGTACCTGGATGGCCTTGCCGCTGTTAACTACTTCCAACCCACGACGCAGACCGTCGGAGGAACCCATGGTGATGCAACGCACGACGCCGCCGCCGATCTGTTGCTGAACTTCCAGTACCAGACCCTGGCCTTGGCCTTCGCTGACAACCTTCAGTGCATCGTACACCTGGGGCACGGCATTCTGCGGGAACTCGATGTCCACCACAGCGCCGATGATTTGGACGATGAAACCGTTACTCATGTCAAATCCTCTAAACCTTTGATAACCCTTGCCTTACACCGCAGCAGCACCGGAAACGATCTCTGTGAGCTCCTGGGTAATACTGGCCTGACGGGCCTTGTTGTATACCAGTTGCAGATCGTTAATCAGGTTGCCGGCGTTGTCAGTCGCGGCTTGCATGGCAACCATTCGGGCTGCCTGTTCACTTGCCAAGTTTTCTACCACACCCTGGTAGACCTGGGATTCGACGTAGCGAATCAGCAGGGTATCCAGCAGTTGCTTGGGATCCGGCTCATAGAGGTAGTCCCAGTGGTGCTTCTTGGCGAGCTTGCTGTCTTCTGTTACGGGCAAAGGCAGCAGTTGATCGACTTTTGGTTGCTGAACCATGGTGTTGACGAACTTGTTGTACACCAGATACAGCCTGTCAATCTCACCGTTGTCGTAAGCCTTCAGCATGACCTTCACTGAACCGATCAGGTCATTGACGCTCGGGTTGTCACCCAGTCCGGAGACGTGGGCTTTCACCTTGGCGCCGTGCCGTTCAAAGAAGTTGGAGGCCTTGTTACCGATCAATGCCAGGTCAACCTTGGCACCTTTCGCGCTCCATTGCTTCATATCATTGAGGGCAGCCTTGAACAGGTTGATGTTCAGACCACCACACAGGCCACGGTCGGTGGAGACGACGATGTAACCCACTCGCTTCACCTCACGTTCGATGAGGTAGGGGTGCTTGTATTCCAAGTTCCCCTGAGCGATATGGCCGATCACCTTGCGCATGGTTTCAGCGTACGGACGGCTGGCAGACATGCGTTCCTGCGCACGGCGCATCTTGCTCGCTGCCACCATTTCCATAGCGCTGGTGATCTTCTGAGTGTTCTTCACACTCCCGATCTTGTTACGTATCTCTTTTGCGCCGGCCATCTCTTCTCTCCATCAGGTGGCAGCTCGCGCTGCCACACACGCTTACCAGGTCTGGGTTGCCTTGAAGTCATCCAGCAACGCAGTCAGCTTGCCAACGATCGCGTCGTTGTAGTCGGCCTTGGCATTGATTTCAGCCATCAGCTCGGCATGCTGGGTATTGGCGTAAGAGAGCAGAGCGGCTTCGAAGTCGACGATCTTGCTCAGTTCGACATCGGCGAGATAACCCTTCTCGGCGGCGAACAGCACCAGGGATTGCTGGGCCACGCTCATCGGAGAGTACTGCTTCTGCTTCATCAGCTCGGTGACTTTCTGGCCGTGATCCAGCTGCTTGCGAGTAGCATCGTCCAGGTCGGAAGAGAACTGGGCAAATGCCGCCAGTTCGCGGTACTGGGCCAGCGCGGTACGGATACCACCGGACAGCTTCTTGACGATCTTGGTCTGAGCAGCACCGCCCACACGGGATACGGAGATACCCGGGTCAACCGCCGGACGAATACCGGAGTTGAACAGCTGGGAGGTCAGGAAGATCTGGCCATCGGTGATGGAGATCACGTTGGTCGGAACGAACGCGGAGACGTCACCGGCCTGGGTTTCGATGATCGGCAGGGCGGTCAGGGAACCGGTCTGGCCTTTCACGGCACCATTGGTGAACTTCTCTACGTACTCGGCGTTGACGCGAGCAGCACGCTCCAGCAGACGGGAGTGCAGATAGAAGACGTCACCCGGGTAAGCTTCACGTCCAGGCGGACGGCGCAGCAGCAGGGAGATCTGGCGATAGGCAACGGCCTGCTTGGACAGGTCATCATAGATGATCAGTGCGTCTTCGCCGCGGTCACGGAAGTACTCGCCCATGGAGCAACCGGCGTAGGGAGCCAGGTACTGCAGAGCAGCCGCTTCGGAGGCAGAAGCCACGACCACGATGGTGTTGGCCAGGGCGCCGTGCTCTTCCAGCTTGCGCACCACGTTGGCGATGGTGGAGGCCTTCTGGCCGATCGCAACGTAGACGCACTTAATGCCGGAATCTTTCTGGTTGATGATGGTGTCGATGGCGATGGCGGTCTTACCAACCTGGCGGTCACCGATGATCAGCTCACGCTGGCCACGACCGATAGGGATCATGGCATCGATGGCTTTCAGACCGGTCTGGACTGGCTGGTCAACAGACTTACGCTCGATAACGCCCGGGGCGATCACTTCGATCGGCGAGAAGCCGTCGTTGTCTACCGGACCCTTACCGTCGATCGGCTGACCCAGGGTGTTGACCACCCGGCCCAACAGACCACGACCGACCGGCACTTCCAGAATGCGGCCGGTACCCTTTACCTTCATCCCTTCGGCCAGATCGGCATAGGGACCCATTACTACGGCACCAACGGAGTCACGCTCCAGGTTCAATGCCAGAGCGAAGCGGTTGCCCGGCAGCTCGATCATCTCACCCTGCATGGCATCGGCCAGACCGTGGATACGAATGATACCGTCGCTTACAGAAACGATGGTACCTTCGTTACGCGCCTCGCTTTTGACATCAAACTGCGCAATGCGCTGCTTGATCAGCTCGGCGATTTCAGTGGAATTCAGTTGCATGCTCTAATACCCCAATCAAGATTGCAGCGCATCGGCCATGCGATCCAGCTTACCGCGGACCGTGCCGTCGATAACGAGATCACCGGCCTTGATGAGCACCCCGGCCATCAAGGACGCATCTGTGCTGCAATTCAGCTTCACTTTGCGCGCGAGACGTTGTTCCAGAGAAGCCTGAATATTGGCTTTCTGCTGGTCGGTCAGTTCGATCGCCGAAATCACGTCAGCCTGAACTTCTTTGTCCAGTTCAGCCTTGAGTGCGACGAATTCGGTAACGACCGCCGGCAGCACACCCAAGCGACCATTCTCGGCCATCACCCGGATCAGGTTCTGACCGTGCTCGTTGAGCTGCTCACCGCAGACACCGACAAACAGCTTTGCCAGTTCTTCGGCAGCAACGGAGCCGTTTACCAGGCTATGCATGGTCTCGTTTTCTGCCACCTGAGCGGCGAAATCGAGCATCTCCAGCCATTGGTCAACCGCCTTGTGCTCAACGGCAAACTCGAAAGCAGCCTTGGCGTAGGGGCGAGCGATTGTAGTCAGTTCAGACATAGCCCCGTTCCCGTTACAGTTCTGCTACCAGTTTGTCGACGATGTCGCTGTTGGCAGCCTGGTCGATTTGGCGTGCCAGGATCTTCTCTGCACCCGCGATGGCAAGAGCAGCAACCTGCTTGCGCAGTTCTTCTTTGGCACGATGACGTTCAGCTTCGATCTCTGCACGGCCCTGAGCCAGGATTTTCTCCCGCTCAGCTTGGGCTCCGACAGCGGCCTCATCAATGATCTGGGCCTTGCGTTTGTTGGCCTGATCGATGATTTCAGCAGCCTGAAGCTTGGCTTCTTTCAGCTGATCGGTGGCGTTGGCCTTGGCCAGCTCCAGATCTTTCTTGGCACGCTCTGCAGAAGAGAGGCCGTCAGCGATTTCTTTCTGACGGGCTTCGATGGCAGCCATCAGCGGCGGCCATACGTACTTCATGCAAAACACTACGAAGATGAAAAAAGCAACTGCTTGGCCGAGGAGGGTGGCGTTGATATTCACAGCCGATGTCCTCTTTAGTTAGTTAATGGGTTCTGCGTGAGTCGTAATGACTTAGGCAACCGCAAACATCACATACAGACCCAGACCAACGGCGATCATCGGGATCGCATCCACCAGACCCATCACGATGAAGAACTGGGTACGCAGAACAGGGATCAGGTCAGGTTGACGAGCTGCACCTTCCAGGAACTTGCCACCCAGGATACCGATACCGATGGAGGCGCCGATAGCCGCCAGACCCATCATCATTGCAGCAGCGATGTACAGCAGGTCCATGTTCAAGTTTTCCATGAGGATCTCCATTTATTTAGATGTAATTGATTGTATAAAAAGGATTATTTGAGTTGCATCAACCATGGTCTTCCTGCGCCATCGACAGATAGACGATGGTCAGAACCATGAAGATAAACGCCTGCAAAGTGATGATCAGGATGTGGAAGATTGCCCAAGGCACGGACAGGATCCACTGTGACCACCAGGGTAACAAACCCGCAATCAGGATGAAGATCAGTTCGCCAGCATACATGTTGCCGAACAGTCGCAGACCCAATGAAACAGGCTTGGAAATCAACGTGACGGTTTCAAGGATGAAGTTAACCGGGATGGCAGCAGGGTGGTTGAAAGGCTGAAGCGTCAGCTCCTTCACGAACCCGCTGATACCCTTGACCTTGATGCTGTAGTACAGGATCAAGAAGAACACGCCCAAAGCCATGGACATGGTGATGTTAACGTCAGCAGAGGGAACCACACGCAGATAGGGAACACCCATCAACTGTGCAGCGTGAGGGATAAAGTCAACGGGGATCAGGTCCATGAAGTTCATCAGGAAGATCCACACGAACACCGTCAGGGCCAAAGGTGCGATGACCTTGTTGCGACCATGAAAGATGTCCTTGACGTTACCATTCACAAACTCGACCAGCATCTCCACAAAGCACTGCAGCTTACCGGGCACACCGCTGGTGGCCTTGACGGCAACCTTGCGGAACAACCAGATAAACAGGGCGCCTAGCACGACGGAAAATATCATGGAATCGATATTCACCGTCCAGAACCCGGACCCTACCTGCAGGTGGGTCAGGTGGTGGGAGATATATCCCTGAGGAGTCAGGACTTCTCCGGTTGCAGACATGAGTTTTCCTAATAGTGGTTGTTAAGCGTGAATGAAACTATCCACTGTACAACGAGGGCGAGGATATAAGTGGCGAAGAACGAGGCGGTGTCGACCTCAATCCCGGCGCCAAACAGCAGGGCGAAAAGTCCTGTTGTAGTAATGAGCTTAATCCCTGCCCCACCATAAAAGTCCCGCAAAACCAGGCCTACGCTCTCTTTCGTCACCTTGCGGCGCAGAACCCAGAGCGTGAACAGGGCTTGAGGAACCCAGTACATCCCCCCTCCGTAGAGAGAGGATTGTCCGGCGAACTCTCCCGCCTGATAAAACCAGACGGTGGCGATCGCCAGGATCAGGACCAGCTGACAAACGAGCATAGCCAAGGCCAGCGTCAAACCTTCCAAGGCTATTTTCTGCTTCACCAACCTACCCCTGAACATTACAGAACTGTAAAAAATCGGGATCCGAAGACCCCAGGTTCACAGCTCGAAAAGCCGGTCAAATTATACCCGTGAAGACGGCTATTGCAACATGGCAAAAATCCTTAATTTTTGCGGCTTTCCGCGCGAAATTAAGGTTATGTTCATATCGAAAGTAATGGATGTTTTATTACTACAAAAAGCGTAAAAATCACGATTCTGACAGGCCAAAATAGCCCAATACCCGGTCCAAATCTGCCAAGTTATCGTAACTTATTACTAACTTGCCGCTATCTTTCTTGCCCGGCTGAAGTTGCACCTGATTGCCAATTTTTTCAGAAATCTGGCGCTCGAGATAACCAAACTGGGGATCACGGACGGGTTCAACCCTGGTTTTTGCCGGTTCCAGTGCTTTTTGCACCAGCTTCTCGGTATCTCGCACTGTCAGCCCCTTCTGGGCCACCAGTTTGGCCAGCTCTGACTGGGCCTGGCCGCTCAGGGCCAGCAGGGCACGGGCATGCCCCATGTCGAGGTCGCCGTGCTCCACGAAGCGCTTCACGTCCTCGTTGAGCTGGTTGAGACGCAGCAGGTTGGTGACCGTGGTGCGGGACTTGCCCACCGCCTCGGCAACCTGCTGGTGAGTCAGTTCGAACTCCGTCAGCAGGCGCTGTAGGGCGACGGCCTCCTCGATGGCGTTGAGATCTTCACGCTGGATGTTCTCGATAAGTGCGATGGCGACGGCCGCCTCGTCGGCGACATCCTTGACCAGGCAGGGCACCACTTCGAGACGGGCCAGCTGGGAGGCGCGCCAGCGGCGTTCACCAGCAATGATTTCGAAACGGTTTTCACCGATAGAGCGAACCACGATGGGCTGGATCACCCCTTGTGCACGGATGGAGTTGGCCAACTCCTCCAGCGCATCCTGGGACATATCCTTGCGCGGTTGGTATTTGCCGGACTGCAGCCACTCCACCGGCAGCTTGCGCAATTCCCCCTGATTGGTCGGGGCCATGGCCTGTTCGGTGCGCTGGTCGCTCATCACCTGTTTCTGGCGGGCGGCCGTGCTGGTGCTGAGCAGGGCGTCCAGCCCCTTGCCCAGCCCACGTTTCTTCGGCGTCATATGCTCTCTCGATCTGCGGTGAGCGGCTGGGACTCCTGCTCCTGGCGGCGCAGGATCTCGCCAGCCAGGGCCAGATAGGCCTTGGCCCCCACCGATGATTTGTCATAGTGCATGGCTGGCGCGCCAAAGCTCGGCGCCTCCGCCAGTCTTACGTTGCGGGGAATGATGGTGCGATAGACCTTGTCCCCGAAATGCTGTTTCAGCTGATCGGACACATCATTGGCCAGCCGGTTGCGATGATCGAACATGGTGCGCAGCACCCCTTCGATCTTCAGCTCCGGATTGACCACGGCTGCCAGCTTGCTGATGGTGTCCACCAGGGCGGTCAGCCCTTCCAGCGCATAGTATTCGCACTGCATGGGCACCAGCACGGAGTCGGCGGCGGCCATGGCATTCACCGTCAGCATGTTGAGGGAAGGCGGGCAGTCGATGAAGACGTAGTCGTACTTGTCCCTGACCGAGGCCAGGGCGTTGCGCAGGCGGATCTCGCGGGCAAAAAACTCCATCAGGCGGATTTCTGCCGCGGTCACGTCGGCATTGGCGGCGATCAGGTGATAGCCTCCCGAGGTTTCGGGGATGATCACCTCGCCGATAGGGGCATCTTCGATCAGCAGTTCATAGGCGGTGCGTTCGACATCGTACTTGTCGACGCCACTGCCCATGGTGGCATTGCCCTGCGGATCCAGATCGATCACCAGCACCTTGCGCCGGGTAGCGGCCATGGAGGCGGCCAGATTCACACAGGTGGTGGTTTTACCCACTCCACCCTTCTGGTTGGCTATGGCAATGACTTTTCCCACACTGTCCCCTAAATGAATGCGGCGGCCCTATTCGGGCTGGATGGCTTTAAACTCCAGCAGATGGCGTTCGCCTTCCAGTTCCGGCACCACCAGCTTGTGGGTGGCAACCAGGCGAATGCTGGCAGGCAACTGTGCCAGTTCCTGCTCGGGGTATTGTCCCTTGAGCGCCAAGAAGCTGCCCTCGGGTGACGGCAGATGATGACACCAGCTCAGCATGTCCTCCAGGGAGGCGAAAGCCCGGCTCAGTACACCATCAAATCCGGTCTCGGGTTGATACTCCTCCACCCGGGATTTGACGGGGGTCACATTGGTCAACCCCAGCTCCAGGATCACCTGGCGGATGAAGTTGATCCGCTTGCCCAGGCTGTCGAGCAGCACGAACTGTTTGTCCGGATTGATGATGGCCAGCGGCAGTCCGGGCAGACCCGGACCCGTTCCCACATCGATGAAGCGTTCACCGTGCAGGTGAGGACTCACCACCAGGCTGTCGAGGATATGCTTGACCAGCATGGCGTCCGGATCTCGCACCGAGGTGAGATTGTAAGCCTTGTTCCACTTGTGCAGCAACTCGACCAACTGCACCAACTGGGTCTTCTGGGTTTCGGTGATAACAATTCCGGCCTGCATGAGCAGGCCGTTCAATCTTTGCAGCATGTTGTCCAACGGGGAATTCCTCAGGCGGTTTTACGCAGCAGGCCGTGTTTCTTCAAGTGCACCAGCAAGATGGAGATGGCGGCAGGGGTGATGCCGGAGATGCGGGACGCCTGACCAATGGTCTCTGGCTTGGCATCGTTGAGCTTGGCGATCACCTCGTTGGAGAGACCGTTCACGTCGCGGTAGTTCATATCCAACGGCAGCAGGGTGTTTTCGTTGCGCAGCTGTTTCTCCACCTCGTCGTGCTGACGCTCGATATAACCGGCGTACTTGATCTGGATCTCCACCTGATCCGCGGCAGCCGCATCGGTCAATGCAGGCCCCACACCCTCGATGGCCATCAGGGCATCGTAGGTCACCTCGGGGCGACGCAACAGCTCTTCCAGGCTCTGCTCCCGGGTCAGGGGAGTGTTGACCAGGGCGTTGACGGCCTCCAGAGACGGATGCTGTGGATGGATCCAGGTCGAGCGCATGCGCTGACGTTCCTGCTCCACCTGTTCCACCTTGGCATTGAACAGGCTCCAGCGATGATCGTCCACCAGACCCAGCTCGCGGCCGATGGCGGTCAGGCGCAGATCCGCGTTGTCTTCCCGCAGCAGCAGGCGATATTCGGCACGGCTGGTGAACATGCGATAGGGTTCGCGGGTCCCCAGTGTGGAGAGATCGTCCATCATCACGCCCATGTAGGCTTGATCCCGGCGTGGGTGCCAGGCTTCCTTGCCCTGGGCGCGCAAGCCCGCGTTCAGACCGGCCATCAGACCCTGGGCAGCGGCCTCTTCATAGCCGGTGGTGCCGTTGATCTGGCCGGCGAAGAAGAGGTTCTCGATGCACTTGCTCTCCATGTTGGCCTTGAGATCCCGCGGATCGAAGAAATCGTACTCGATGGCGTAGCCAGGGCGAGTGATATGGGCATTCTCGAAGCCACGGATCGAGCGGACGATCTGCACCTGCACGTCGAACGGCAGGCTGGTGGAGATCCCGTTCGGGTAGAGCTCGTGGGTGGTCAGGCCTTCCGGTTCCACAAAGATCTGGTGCGCCGTCTTGTCGGCAAAGCGGGTGATCTTGTCCTCGATCGACGGACAGTAGCGCGGACCTATCCCCTCGATCACCCCGGCGTACATGGGGCTGCGATCCAGGTTGTTGCGGATCACCTCGTGGGTTTGCTCATTGGTATGGGTCACGTAGCAAGGCATCTGGCGCGGATGCTGGCTGGCGTTGCCAATGAAGGAGAAGACCGGGCGAGGATCGTCACCATGTTGCTGCTGCATCACAGAAAAATCGACGGTGCGTGCATCGATGCGTGGTGGCGTGCCCGTTTTGAGGCGATCGATGCGCAGCGGCATTTCACGCAGGCGCTGGGCGAGGGCAATTGAGGGAGGATCCCCGGCGCGGCCCCCTTTGTAGTTCTCCATGCCGATGTGGATCAGACCATTGAGGAAAGTGCCAACGGTCAGTACGACCGTCTTGCCGCTGATGCGGATCCCGCTCTGGGTAACGACCCCGGCGACGCGATCCCCGTCCATGACCAGATCGTCACAGGCCTGCTGGAAGATCTTCAGGTTCGGGTAGTTCTCCAGGGTCTGACGCACCACAGCCTTGTACAGCAGGCGATCAGCCTGGGCACGAGTAGCCCGCACCGCAGGGCCCTTGGAAGAGTTGAGCGTGCGGAACTGGATCCCGCCGAGATCGATGGCCTGCGCCATGATCCCGCCAAGGGCGTCGACTTCCTTGACCAGGTGTCCCTTGCCGATCCCGCCGATCGCCGGATTGCAGGACATATGCCCCAGCGTATCTATGTTGTGGGTGAGCAACAGGGTATTGAGACCCATTCGGGCTGCCGCTGTTGCTGCTTCGGTTCCTGCATGACCGCCACCGACGACGATCACATCAAATTGTTCATGGTATTGCATTGGGGATCACCTTGATCTGCACGCCTGAAGATCTTTGTTTGCCTGGTCTGAAGGGCGGATCATTCTATCTGTTTAGCATCCGGAGGGGAACGTCTACTTCAGGATCAGTATGGATCAGGGAGCGGTTAAATAGATCTTAAGGATCTTTAGATCGATCTTTTATTGGATC
>NZ_JAGKRK010000034.1:31434-100866 GCF_017939325.1 Aeromonas sp. MaB10011B
TGGCAAGATCTAATACATGAATAACTATAGGTTTTACAGAGCTTGGTACCGAAGTTATGCACAGTTATCTTGGCTTATGTGGGGAATAATCGGGAAAAACTTATCCGGATCCCCCTGTTAATAACCTGGTGGATAGGGATCTGGGGATAACCAGGGAGATCGGGGGTCGTGACCGGATCTCCCTGGCCCTGATCAGCCGATCAAGGTCATCCAGTCGTGGATCCAGGTTTCTGCGGCATCTTCCGGGATCTCGTGCTGGGTGACGTCTATCTCCAGACGCTCCCCGATCCGGTTTGCCCCGCACTCTGCCAGCAGCCGATCCAGCGTCTTGCCGCCCTGGCAGAAGGTGTCATAGCTGCGATCCCCCAGGGCGATCACTCCGTACTTGAAGGCGGCGAGATCCGGCTTCTGTTCGGCAAGATCCTGGGCAAAGGGCTGCAGATTGTCGGGTACATCCCCCGCACCATGGGTGGAAGTGACCACCAGCACGATGGCTCCTGGCTCGGTCAGGATCCTGGCCAGGCTGGCGGGGTTGTGGATCTCCGCCTGGTGGCCCGCCTGTTCAAGCAGGCCGACCACATGATCTGCGACATATTCGGAGGCCCCCAGCATGGAGCCGACGACGAGGTTGAGTTTGGCCATGGAATGGATCCTGATGTCATCGAAAAAGTGAAGAGGGGGGATCTTACCGCCAAAGCATGTGGATAAATATGGATAAAGCTTGGGGATAAGGATCCTGTCCACTTTTTTGCAGCCAAAACCGGTCTCGTGGCCGTCGTGGCGCCTTCTTTCCGCCTGTTGCGACCTCATCGCACATTTCGTTGTCAAACGACACTTTAAAACATCAATTAACAATGCAGATGCAAATGATTAGCAATTATTGAATCGATTCGATCACGGCACCTGTAGTAGCATGGCGCTGCTTTATTCGCCTGAGGCGCCGGGCTGACCGGTCCAATTGGGCACCCATAATAAGAAATCAAACATAACTTATTGATATTTGAGACACTTATATGATTGCGCAAAAAAATACCCCGAATGCCGTGATGCGAAAGAGAGGCGCACAACTGCTGCCGCTCTCCTGTCTGCTGGCGTCCCTGCCCGTGTTGGCGGCGGAACAGGCGGATAAAGAGTTGCCCAAGGCGGGTGAAACCATGGTCGTGACCGGGACCGCCATGAAGGTCGAGGTCCCCATGGCAGAGACCCCCCGTGCCGTCTCCGTGGTCAATCGCGAAGAGCTGGACCAGCACGCCGTACTCAAGCTAGATGAGTCCCTGCGCTATCGCTCCGGCGTCCTGTCCCAGTCCTATGGTTCGGACACGGATGCTGACTGGTTCAAGGTGCGCGGCTTCGATGCGGCTTCTTACCTGGATGGCAACCGCCTGTTCAGCACCGGTTACTATGTCTGGACCCCGGAGCCCTTCGGCCTTGAGAGCGTGGAAGTGCTCAAAGGCCCGGCCTCCATTCTGTATGGCGAAGCCCCTCCCGGAGGCGTCATCAACACCATCAGCAAGCGTCCGACCGCTACCCCGCAGGGACTGGTGAACCTGCAACTGGGCAACCGGGATCTGCGCCAGGTCGGGGTGGATGTCTCCGACACCCTTACCGACAACAGCCGTTATCGTCTGGTGGCCCTCTACAACGAGCGGGATGGCGTGCTGGATGGCACCTACAACGAGCGCTCCTATCTGGCGCCGAGCGTGACCCTGGATATTTCGGATCGCACCACGCTGACACTGCTCTCCAGCTTCAAGCACGATGAAGGGGTGCCGACCAACGGCTTCTTCCCGGTCTATGGCACCCTGAATACCTCCGGCGGCCAGATCGATCCCTCCACCAACCTGAGCCAGCCGGATTACGATCGCAATCGCAATACCCAGATCTCCGCCGGGTACGAGCTGGCCCACCAGCTCAACCAGACCTGGGAGTTCAAGCAGAACGTTCGCTTCAACTACAACGATCTGCTGCTGCGCCAGACCTACATCTTCCCGACCTATGAAGGCACCACCGCCTACCGCGGTCTGGTCTACCGGGATGGGGATACCAAGAGCGCCACCATGGACAACCAGATGGTGGGCTACTGGAACACCGACAGCACGGAGCAGACCCTGCTGCTGGGGGTGGATCTGCAGCGCCATGTGAATGAAGGTCAGGAAGCCGACAACTATGGCATGGGCGCCATCAACACCATGAACCCGGATTACAGCGGTTTCCCCGGTTTTGATGAATCCACCGCGACCCATCAGAAGAGCACCAAGGGCCAGAGCGGCCTCTATGCCCAGCACCAGATCCGCTGGGATGATCGCTGGCTGCTGACCGCGGGCGGTCGTTTCGACTACGTGGAAACCCACAACATCAGCGAAGCCAAGAGCAAGAACGAGAAACAGTACGACGACAACCTCTCTCTCTCCGGCAGCCTGATGTACCTGGCCGACAACGGTCTCTCCCCTTACTTCGCCTATGCGGAATCCTTCGAAGTGCTGCCGGGGATAGACCCCAACACCGGCAACTCCTACAAGCCGCTGGAAGGCAAGCTATACGAGACCGGGGTCAAGTACGCACCCAGCTTCCTCGATGGCTACATCAACCTGGCGCTGTTCGATCTGGAGCAGACCAACTCCCTGGTCTCTACCGGCTCCGGCCAGCAGACCCAGGCCGGTGAAGTGACCTCCCAGGGGGTCGAACTGGAGGGGAGCGTGCAGGCCACCGAGGCGTTGCGCCTGACCGCTGCCTATACCTATACCGATGCCAAGACCAACGACACCGGCAACGGCGATCGTCGTGCGAGCCTGATCCCGCGCCACCAGGCCTCCTTCTGGGGCAACTACAAGGTGCAGCAGGGCCCGGTATCCGGTCTTGAGCTGGGTTCCGGCGTGCGCTATGTGGGTTCCAGCGTCGGCATCGGCGCGGTGAATGCGGACTACTCCCCCATCTATGGTTCCGCCCAGGTACCGGCACACACCGTATGGGATGCGATGATCGGGTATGACTTTGCCAAGAACTGGCGTGCCCAGATCAACGTCAACAACCTGCTGAACGACACCTATGTGGCGAGCTGCGACTACTACTGCTACTACGGCGAGCCGCGCAGCATAGTCGGCACCGTCAACTACCGCTGGTAAGCGACAGGCCGGGCGGGGGCGAAGGCTCCCGCCCTCCTTCCATTCATCTACAGGCATGTCATGGAACTCTTGTCACTGGTTTATCGCCAATACCGTTGGCCCTTCATCGCCATTACCCTGCTCAGCCTGCTGAGTGCTGTCAGCGGGATAGGCGTCATTGCCTTCATCAATCAATCGCTTATCGAATCAGTCGGGGATCCGCTGCCGATCCTGGGTCAGCTTGTCGGCCTTGTCTTGCTGCTGCTGGTGATCACGCTCGGATCCCAACTGGCCCTGACCACCCTGGGTCACCATTTCGTCTACCGGTTGCGTGGCCGCCTGCTCAAGCAACTGCTGGATACCGACGTCGCCCGTCTGCGTCAAATAGGGCAGGGGCCGCTCCTGGCCTCCCTTTCCAGCGACATCGGTCAGATCACCATCGCCTTCGTGCGCCTGCCGGAGCTGGTACAGGGCCTGGTGCTCACCCTGGGCTCCATCATCTACCTTGGCCTGCTCTCTCCCGCCTTGCTCGGTGTTACCGCCCTCTGGGTCACCGTGACCATGGTGGTGGGCTGGTTGCTGGTGAACCGGGTCTATCGCCACCTGGCGCACATGCGCCAGGCCGAAGACAGGCTCTACCAGAACTACCAGTCCATCATCGCCGGGAGCAAGGAGCTGGCGCTCAACCGCGAGCGTGCCCACTTCGTCTACCACCAGCTCTATGAGCAGAATGCCCGGGACTACCGGGAGCAGATCATCCGCGCCGATACCTACCACCTGAGCGCGGTGAACTGGTCGAACATCATGATGCTGGGTGCCATCGGCCTGGTCTTCTTCCTGGCCAACGGGCTGGGCTGGGCCAACACCAATGTGGCTGCCACCTTCGCCCTGACCCTGTTGTTCCTGCGCACTCCCTTGCTGCAAGGCATCGGAGCCCTGCCGACCCTGATCGCCGCCCAGCTGGCGTTCGACAAGATAGCTGCCCTCAATCTGGCGGATCCGGACGAAGCGTTCCCGTTGCCGCCTGCGCCTCGCCCCTGGCAGCGCATCGAGCTGGAGCAGGTGAGCTTTCACTATCAGGGGGAGGGCGGTTTCTCCGTGGGCCCCATCAATCTGGTGATCGAGCGGGGGGAGCAGATATTCCTCATCGGTGGCAATGGCTCCGGCAAGTCGACCCTGGCCATGCTGCTGACCGGGCTCTATCAACCGGTCTCTGGCCGGATCCTGCTGGATGGGGAGCCGGTCACCGATCGCAACGGCTATCTGGCGCTCTTCTCCGCCATCTTCACCGACTACCACCTGTTCCAGCATTTGCTGGGGCCCGAGCCGAAAGAGGCGTTGGTCGCCGAGTGGCTTGAGCGGTTGCAGATGGGCAGCAAGCTTGCCATCGAGGATGGCTTCATCGCCGATATCGACCTCTCCCAGGGCCAACGCAAGCGGGTCGCCCTGCTGCTGGCCCTGGCAGAGCAGCGGGAGGTGATGCTGTTCGACGAGTGGGCTGCGGATCAGGATCCCCAGTTCCGCCGCATCTTCTATCAGGTGCTGTTGCCGCGTCTCAAGGAGATGGGCAAGACGGTGATCGCCATCAGCCACGACGATCACTACTTCTCTCTGGCCGATCGCCTGCTGGAGATGCGCCAGGGCCGCCTCACCGAACTGACCGGCGAGCAGCGCGAGCAGGTGAGCCGGGATGCGGTCGCCCATCTGGATGGCAAGGTGCCGGCCTGATGCTGGCACCGATGAGACTGGCAGCAAGCCAGCACAGGAATTGCTTATGTTCGAGATGAAATCCGCCAGCTTCGCGGTCAATGACCGCACGCTGCTGCACCCCACCAGCCTTCGCTTCGAGCAAGGTCGGGTCTATGGCCTCATCGGCCACAACGGGTCGGGCAAATCGACCCTGATCAAGCTGCTGGCGCGCCAGCAACCCCACAGCGGCGGGGAGATCCTGTTCGATGACCAGCCGTTGTCTGCCTGGGGCAACCGGGAGTTTGCCCGTCAGGTGGCCTATCTGCCCCAGCACCTGCCGAGTGCCGAAAACCTGCTCGGCCGCGAACTGGTGGAGATGGGGCGCTACCCCTGGCGCGGACTGCTGGGCCGGATGGGAGCGGAAGATCACCGTCAGGTGGAGCGGGCCATCGCCCTGACCCACACCGAACGCTTTGCCGATCGGCTGGTGGATACCCTCTCCGGCGGTGAGCGGGGGCGAGTCTGGCTCGCCATGCTGCTGGCTCAGGAGAGCCGTTTCATCCTGTTGGACGAGCCGCTGGCCGCCCTGGACGTGGCCCATCAGGTGGAGGTGCTCACGCTCGTCAAGCAGCTTAGCCGCCAGCTCAACCTCGGGGTCATCATAGTCATTCACGACATCAACATGGCCTCCCGCTTCTGCGATAGGCTGGTGGCGCTGCACTCCGGCCGTCTGCTGACCCACGGCGAGCCCGAACAGATCATGACAGGGGAGACCCTGAACGCCATCTATGGCATCCCCATGGAGGTCATTCGCCATCCGGCCCATGACCACGCCATCGCCATCGTCTGACCGGGGGCCGCTCTTGAACCGTTTATTGAAGATGGCGCCCTGTCTGCTCAGTCTGCTGCTGCCCCTGGCAGGGGAGGCCGGGCAGCTTGTCACCGCCACCAGCGCCACGCCCCGCATCGCCACCGTGGACTGGACCATAGCCGAAACCCTGCTGGCGCTCGGAGTGACACCGATGGCGGTGGGGGATGTGGCCCCCTATCGCGCCTGGGTCGGTGAACCCCAGCTTCCTGCCGGGGTGATCGATATCGGGCTTCGTGCCCAACCCAACCGGGAACTGCTGGCGGAGCTCAAACCGGATCTTGTTCTCATCTCGCCGCTGGCGGCCCCCCTGGCGCCGACCCTCTCCCGCATCGCGCCGGTGCACTCCATCGCCCTGTATGAACCGGGCACCGATCTGTGGCAGCGACTGCGGGAAGCGACACTGACCATAGCCGCCCTGGTCAACAAAGAGGCGGAGGCCGAACGCCAGCTCGCCGCGCTGGATCAGGATCTGGCACAGATGCAGGCGGCGCAGCCCGCCGATCTGCCCCCCTTGCTGGTGGTGCAATTCATCGATGAGCGCCATGTGCGGGTGTTTGGCCATGGCAGCCTGTTCGAGGCAGTGATGCAGCGCCTCGGCCTTCGCAACGCCTGGCAGGGAGAGACCAATGCCTGGGGATTCTCGGTCGCGAGCCTGGAGCAGTTTCTCGGGATGCCGGATGCCAGGCTGGTGGTGGTGGACCCCGTGCCCGTAGGAGTTGGTGAAAAACTTCAGGAGCCTGGATTGTGGCAGCATCTCCCGCTGGTACAGAACAATCCGGTGATCCATCTGCCTGCGACATGGAGTTTTGGTGGCATATTGGCGGCCCGCCGCTTCGCCACCCTGCTGGACGGTGCCTTGCGGGAGCAGGCTGTCCACAGAGCAACCGGGGGATCAAATCAATGAGCTCTTCTCTTTCTTCGCCCCTGCTACGCCCGGGTCTCTGCCTGTTGGTGCTGACACTGGGGCTGGCTTGCGCCGAGCTGGCACGTCAACTGCCGGGGGCGCTCTGGTGGCAGGCCCTGTTCTCCCCCGAGCTGGACGATGCCCGCCAGGCGGTGGTTCATTTCAGCTGGCTGCCGCGCCTAGCCATCTGCCTGCTGGCCGGTGCCGCCCTCGGGCTCGCCGGTACCCTGATGCAGCAGGTGCTGCGCAATCCCCTGGCCTCGCCCACCACCCTGGGGGTGGCCTCCGGCGCCCAGCTGGCGCTGATGATGGTGACCCTGCTCGCCCCCTCCTGGCTGCTGATCGGGCGGGAGTGGATCGCCATGGCCGGGGGAAGCCTGGCCATGGGGCTGGTCTTCGCCCTGGCCTGGCGCCGCCAGCTCAATCCCGTGGTCATCGTCTTTGCAGGGCTGGTGATAAACCTCTATCTGGCCGCCATCAGCATGGGATTGCTGCTGTTCTTCCAGGAGGAGCTCAAAGGGTTGCTGGTGTGGGGGAGCGGATCTCTGGCCCAGAACAGCTGGAGCGGCGTCGGCTATCTGCTGCCACGGTTGCTGCTGGCCGCGATGCTGGTGGTGGTGCTGGTGCGCCCGCTGGCAGTGCTGGAGCTGGACGATGCCAGCGCACGCAGCCTGGGGGTCTCTCTCAAGCACCTGAGATTCGCCGGCCTCGGCCTCGCGGTCTTCATCACCGCCTGCGTGGTGAGCGTGGTGGGGCTGATCGGTTTTATCGGGCTGGCGGCGCCCGCCATGGTGCGGTTGTTGGGGGTCAGAAAACTGGCCCAGCGGCTGCTGTGGGCACCCATCCTCGGCGCCCTGTTGCTGGCGGCCACCGATCTGCTGCTGCAGACCCTGAGCCGGTTCTGGCCTGTGCTGATCCCGACCGGCGCCATGACGGCCCTGTTGGGGGCGCCGCTGCTGCTCTGGCTGATCCCGCGTCTTGGCATCAAGCAGAGTGCGCCTAAGGCAAACTCCTCCCTGTTGTTGGCCCGCCATCCGGCGCCGACTCGCCTTGTCGGTCTGATGGTGTTGGGGCTGGCTGCGGCGGTGATCGCCTCCCTGTTGTTTGGGCAGGGGATGGGCGGCTGGGGCTGGCCAAGCTGGCTGCGGTGGCAGGCCCAGCTGGAGTGGCGCTTGCCGCGCACCCTGGCGGCGGGTGCCTCAGGCGTGTTGCTGGCGCTGGCTGGCACCCTGTTGCAGCGAGTCAGCAACAACCCCATGGCGAGCCCCGAGCTGCTGGGGGTGAGCGGTGGCACCTTCATGGGGGTGATTGCAGCGGCCCTGTTGCTGCCCGCCTTGCCGCTGCCCATGATGCTGCTGGGGGGGCTGATGGGCGCCTTCGCCTGCCTGTTGCTGCTGGTGCTTATCAACCGGCGCAACGGCTTCCAGCCGGAGCGGATACTGCTGTCTGGCATCGCCATCACGGCGCTGTTCGAGCCGTTGCAGGCCATCGCCCTGGCCAACGGCGACCTGCGGGTGCAGCAACTGCTCTCCTGGATGTCCGGCTCCACCTATTACGTCACCCAGCCGGTGGCCCTTGCCCTGGTGGTGTTGGCGCTGCTGATGCTGGCAGCCTGCCTGCTGGTGAGCCGCTGGCTCGATCTCATGCCCATGGGGCCGGCGGTAGCGACGGCTCTGGGGATCCATCTCGGCCGTGCCCAGCTCACCATCCTGCTGCTGGTGGCCGTGCTCACCGCCAGTGCCACCATGGTGATAGGCCCGCTCTCCTTTGCTGGTCTGCTGGCGCCGCACCTGGCCAGATTGATGGGGCTGGTGAGGGCGCGCTGGCACCTGCTCGGCGCTGCAGGCTGTGGCGCTTTGCTGATGGTGTCGGCGGACTGGATCGGCCAGCAGATCCTCTTTCCCCAGGAGGTGCCCGTCGGTCTGGTCTCCACCCTGTTAGGGGGTGCTTACTTCATGTGGTGCCTGCGCCGCCTCTAGGTCGATGGATGAAAAGCGCACAAAAAAAGCCCGGGATGAACCCGGGCTTTTCATTGCCTGCTCTGCGGACTTACTTGCCGATGCAGAAGCTGGAGAAGATGCGGCCCAGCAGATCGTCGGAGCTGAACTCGCCGGTGATCTCGGACAGGGACTCCTGGGCCAGGCGCAGCTCCTCGGCCACCAGTTCACCAGCCACATAGACCTCAAGCTGCTCCCTGGCTACCAGCAGCCGTTCGGCGGCGCGCTCCAGTGCGTCTAGGTGGCGGCGGCGGGCCATGAAGCCCCCTTCGGTGTTGCCCTGGAAGCCCATGCAGGCCTTGAGGTGCTCGCGCAGTGCGGGCAGCCCCAGCTCGGTCTTGGCGGAGATGCGATAGACGGCATGGCCCTGCTCCTGGCTCGGTGCCAGATCCTCGCCGGTCAGGTCCGCCTTGTTGCGCACCACGGTGAGGCCGATGTTTTTTGGCAACCGATCAACGAATTCCGGCCAGATGTCGTGGGGGTCGACGGCATCCGTGGTGGTGCCGTCCACCATAAACAGCACCCGGTCGGCCTGTTCGATCTCGGCCCAGGCGCGCTCGATGCCGATCTGTTCCACCTTGTCCTGGGTATCGCGCAGGCCCGCGGTGTCGATGATGTGCAGCGGCATGCCATCCAGATGGATGTGCTCGCGCAGCACGTCGCGGGTGGTACCGGCGATCTCGGTGACGATGGCGGACTCGCGGCCTGCGAGGGCGTTGAGCAGGCTCGATTTGCCGGCGTTGGGACGACCGGCGATCACCACCTTCATCCCCTCTCGCAGCAGGGCACCCTGCTTGGCCTCGCTGCGCACGTCGTCCAGCTCGGACATGATGGCGTAGAGGTCACCCGCCACCTTGCCGTCGGAGAGAAAGTCGATCTCTTCATCCGGGAAGTCGATGGCCGCTTCCACATAGATGCGCAGCCGGGTGAGGCTCTCCACCAGCTGTTGCACCTTGCCGGAGAACTGCCCCTGCAGGGAGTGCATGGCGCTGCGGGCGGCCTGCTCGCTGGAGGCTTCGATGAGATCGGCGATGGCCTCGGCCTGGGCCAGATCCAGCTTGTCGTTGAGGAAGGCGCGCTCGCTGAACTCGCCCGGGCGGGCGGGGCGGATGCCGTCGATCTGCAGGATGCGGCGGATCAGCATGTCGAGAATGACGGGGCCGCCATGGCCCTGCAGCTCCAGCACGTCTTCGCCAGTGAAGCTGTTGGGGGCCTTGAACAGCAGGGCGATGCCCTGATCCAGCGCCTGGCCCTGCTCGTCCCTGAACGGCAGATATTCGGCATAACGCACCCTGGGGAGCTTGCCGAGCACTATCTCGGCGACCCGCTCGGCGGCAGGGCCGGAGACGCGGACTATGCCGACGCCGCCACGGCCGGGGGCGGTGGCCTGGGCCACGATGGTATCTGTTGTCATCTTGCTTGACTCGCTGGTTGGCTGAATGAGTAAGAGGGTGGGGGACATTGTAATAAAAAAGGCGGCCCGAAGGCCGCCTCTTTTGTCATCAGGAAAGATGGGCTGCGCATCAGTTGCGTGAGTGCAGGCCTTTCTTCTCCAGCTGACGATAGATGATGGTCTGCTGGATGATGGAGATGACGTTGCTCACCAGCCAGTACAGAGTCAGACCTGCCGGGAACCAGAGGAACATGAAGGTGAAGATGATCGGCATGAACTGCATCACCTTCTGCTGCATCGGGTCCGTGATGGTGGTCGGGCTCATCTTCTGCAGATACCACATGGAGGCACCCATGAGGATTGGCAGCACGAAGAAGGGGTCCTTCACCGACAGGTCGGTGATCCACAGGGCGAACGGCGCGTGGCGCAGCTCGACAGACTCCATCAGTGCCCAGTAGAGGGCGATGAAGATGGGCATCTGTACCAGGATGGGCAGGCAGCCGCCCAGCGGGTTGACCTTCTCCTTCTTGTACAGCTCCATCATGCCCTGGGACATCTTCTGGCGATCGTCACCGAAGCGTTCCTTGAGCGCAGCCAGCTTGGGCTGGAGCATGCGCATCTTGGCCATGGAGGTGTACTGGGCCTTGGTCAGCGGGAACATGATGCCGCGCACCAGCAGGGTCAGCATGATAATGGCCAGACCCCAGTTCTGGACGAAACCGTGGAACACGGTCAGCAGCCAGTGCAGCGGTTGGGCGATGAACCAGAGCCAGCCGTAGTCGACGGTCAGATCCAAGTGGTTTGCCACCTTGGCCATCTGATCCTGCAGCTTGGGACCGATCCACAGCTTGCCGCTCACTTCGGCCTGCTGGCCGGCAGCGACGTCAACCAGCGGCGCCTTGTAGCCGATGATGGCCTGGTCCTTGCCCGGGATCACGCGGCTGTAGAAGCTGTTGGTGTCGTTGGCATTCGGGGCCCAGGCAGAGACGAAGTAGTGCTGCAGCATGGCGACCCAACCACCCTGGGTGGTCTTGTTCAGGTCGGCATCCTTCATCTCGTCGAAGGTGTACTTCTTGTAGCGGGAGTCTTCGCTGGAGAAGGCACCACCACGGTATGCACTGGCCACCATGGCATGACCTTCCTGATCCTTCGGCGTGGTCATGGTCTGCTTCAGCTGACCGTAGAACTGTACCTGGACCGGCTCGGCAGACTTGTTGTCGATCTTGTAGTCGACGCCCACGGCGTAATCACCGCGCTTGAGCACGAACTCCTTGGTGAAGACCACACCCTTGCTGTCGGTCCAGGTCATCGGAACGACGACTTGATCCTGACCATCGGCCAGCTGATAGCTGGTCTGGGCGGCTTCATAGGTGGGACGACCCTGGGCCTGGCTGTCCGGACCATTGCGACCGACCAGACCGCTCTGGGCCACATAGAGGTGGGCAGGTTGGCTGGTCAGCAGGGTGAACGGCTGTTCCTTGCCTTCTTCCAGCTTGTGAGCCAGCAGTTCGGCAGATACGATGTCACCGCCCTGGGTGTCCAGGGTCAATTTGAGCACGTCGGAGGAGACGGTGATCAGCTTGCGCGCGGCGTTACCATTTGCTTGCTCGGAAACCTGAGGAATATCACCGGTCTGACCGGCTTCAGGTACGAAATGTTCGGTTTGGGCCACGGTAGTCGGGGCCGGCTTCGGAGCCTTGTCGGACTCCCACTGTTGCCAGAGCAAGAAGCTCACGAACAGCAAACCGATCAGGAGTAAATTGCGTTGTGATTCCATAGTCTTCAGTTTCTTCGCTTTGGTTGCGGAACCGGGTCATAACCACCCTCGGATAAGGGATGGCATTTTAATAGACGTTTGCTGGCTAACCAAACGCCTTTTATGAAACCGTGAAGTCGGATTGCTTCTATCGCAAATTGGGAACAAGTCGGGGTGAAACGGCAGCGCGGCCCGAGCAGGGGACTAATGATTAGCTGATACAGGCGTATCAGTTTGATTGCTACCCATTGCAACGGCGTGACAGAGTGCGCCATAGCTTTTCCAGTAACTTGAACAGCGCTTCGTTGTCCATCTCCTTCACGCCACCCTTGGCGATCACGACGATGTCGATAGCGGGCAGATTGGCTTGATTGAGGCGAAAACTTTCCCGAACCACTCGTTTTACACGGTTGCGCCAGACGGCACGCTTGAGCGCCTTTTTGGGCACGGCGAGGCCAAGACGGGGGTGTTCGAGGGAGTTGGGGCAAGCAAGAAGCGTAATTTGCGGAGAAGCGGCCCGGACAGGCTCGGCGAAAACGCGTTTGAAGTGTTCGGGAGTTAACAGACGTAACTCCCGAGAGAAGGTGTGCTGGGTAGGCATTAGACTACCAGGCGGGCACGACCCTTGGCACGACGAGCGGCCAGAACTTTGCGGCCGTTGGCAGTAGCCATGCGAGCGCGGAAACCGTGAGAGCGCTTGCGCTTCAGGTTGGACGGTTGAAAAGTACGTTTCATGATTCGATTCCGTATTTCTGTACAGTTTTGATTGTCACACTTAGCCGACGCGCCAGCTATAGCGTGTGACGACTAGCAAAAGAGGCCGAATTCTAAACAGAGTTCAGCTTCTCGTCAATCCGCCGTTCCTTTCCATCTCGCCCCGTTCGTCGACCGAGCGGGATAATCTGGCAGGATCCGGAGGATCAAGGGCCCCGAATTATACTGGCAACCCGGGGTTAAACAAGGATCCCTCAAGAAAAAAGGCGGCCAGGCCGCCAAAGAGAGAGCTATTTAAGTACTTTGCGCAGGAACTCCCGGGTACGGGGATCCTGCGGATCGACCAATATCTGATCCGGCGGGCCCTGCTCCACGATCCGGCCTCCTTCCATGAAGATCACCCGATCGGCGACATCACGGGCAAACTCGATCTCGTGGGTCACCACCACCATGGTCTGGTGCTGGCGGGCGAGCTGCTTCATCAGGCCCAGCACCTCGTCGACCCACTCGGGATCGAGGGCGGAGGTGGGCTCGTCAAACAGGATCACCTTGGAGTGGGCCGCCATGGCCCGGCCGATGCCGACGCGCTGTTGCTGGCCGCCGGAGAGGGAGGCCGGGTAGGCATCCTGTTTCTCGGCGAGGCCGATGTCCTTGAGGATGCCCAGGGCAGTGGCACGAGCCTCCGCCTTCGGCTGTTTCCAGACGGTGATCAGCCCCTCGGCGATGTTGTCCAGCGCCGTCTTGTTGGCGAACAGGGCGTAGTTCTGGAACACGAAAGAGACGCGTTTGCGCAGTTCGATGGCCTGCTGGTCGCTGGTCTTGGCCAGATCCACGGCGAGGTCATCGATGACAAGCCGGCCTGCATCCGGGGTTTCCAGCAGGTTGAGGCAGCGCAGCAGAGTCGACTTGCCGGTACCGGAGGGGCCGATGATGACGACAATCTCCCCCTTCTTTACCTCAAGATCGATGCCGTTGAGCACCTGATTTCCGTCATAGGCCTTGGAGAGACCCGTTAGGTTGATCATGACAGGCCTCCTTTAATAAGCACGGTTCAGCCGCACTTCCAGCAGATGCTGCAAGCGGGTGAAGAAGATGACCACCACCCAGTAGATCAGCGCCACCGCCATGAAGCTCTCGAAGAACTTGAAGGAGGAGGCCGCTTCCATCTGGGCCTTGCCCATGATCTCCGCCACACCCAGGGTAAACGCCAGGGAGGTGCTCTTGATCATGTCGATGAAGTAGTTCATCAGCGATGGTGTCGCGATGCGGGCCGCCTGGGGTAGGATGATCCGCTGCATCGCCTGCAGCCGACTCATGCCGATGCTGAGGGCGGCTTCCATCTGGCTCTTGTGGATGCCGAGAATGGCTGCCCGGATCGACTCGGCCATGTAGGCGGCGAAGTGCAGGGTCAGGCCGATGATGGCGGCGGTAAAGGCATCCATCCCCACGAAGATGGGGAAGAGCTGCGGCAGCCCGTAATAGAGCAGGAACAGCTGGACGAGCAGCGGTGTACCCCGGAAGAACGAGATATACAGCATCGCCAGCCAGTGAAGTGCGGGAACGCGAAACACCCGTACTATCGCCAGGATCAGCGACAGTACGAGTGCCAATACGAATCCCCACAGGGCCATTTCCATCGTGGTGCCCAGGTATTTGAGCAGGATGGGAAACAGCCCTAGCGTGTACTCGAGGTCAAATTCCATCATTTATTTGCTGGTGATGTCCGCTGCGAACCATTTTTCGGAGATTTTGGTCAGGGTGCCGTCTTTGCGCATGGCGGTGAGGGCATCGTCAACCTTCTTCAGCACGGCCTGCTTCTCCGGGGTCTTCAGGAAGGGCAGGGCGTTCTCGATGGTTTCGAACGGTGCACCGGCCTGTTGCAGCGGCAGCTTGGATTCCTTGATCAGCTGGGCGGTGGAGACGCGGTCCATCACGAAGGCGTCGATGCGGCCCAGGGCGACATCCTGCTCGAAGGCGGAGTCATAGGTACGGATATCGATCTTCTTGTTGGGGTCGTTCTTGCGCAGCAGCTCTTCGAAGTTGGAGCCCAGGTTGACGGCGACCTTCTTGCCTTCCAGGTCCTTGATGCCGTGGATGGTGTTGTTGCCCTTGCGGACCACGATCTGGGCACCGTCATAGACATAGGGCTGGGAGAAGGCGTACTTGGCCTTGCGCTCGTCGGTGATGGTGATCTGGTTGGAGATGGTGTCAACGCGGCCGGTTTCCAGCATGCCGAACAGGCCGGAGAAGCTGGCGGTCACGAACTCGACCTTGTAGCCGGTGCGCTCACCGATCTGGTTCCACATGTCCACCTCGAAGCCCTGCAGCTTGTCCTGCTTGACGAAGGTGAACGGGAAGTATTTGCCGGACATGCCGACCTTGATGGTTTCCTGGGCGATGGCCTGGCCGGACAGGCTGGCCAGCAGAATGGCGGCGCCGGAAATCAGTTTGATGGTAGTTTTCATGGGGATTCCTCTCTCTGTAGTGCTGTATTTTTAGTTGTAATCACGGGTTGGCGCTGATGTTATTGGAATAAAATATAAAAAATAAATGATATTTGGTTATATAAAATAACTATGGTCGCAGCGCGCCATTCTGTCCACATTGCCGATATCCGGCTGTGGGTAACTTTGGGGATGAAATGGGATCCTGGGGCGTTGGATCCTTGAAAGTCAAGGATCTTATTTGCTGGATCCGTGCGGCAGCAACTGGAGATCCGGCCACTAAAAACGTAGAATAGCCGGTCTTTACTTAATCAATTGACGGGAGTCTAGAGTGACTGCTTCGCTATGGCAGCAGTGCCTTAACCGGCTGCAAGATGAGTTGCCCTCGGCAGAATTCAGCATGTGGATCCGGCCGCTTCAAGCGGAGTTGAGTGACAATACTCTGACCCTGTATGCACCGAACCGCTTTGTTCTGGACTGGGTACGCGACAAGTACCTGCTCCGGGTCAACGGCATCATCAACGAGCTGTGCGGAGCCGACGCTCCCACCCTGCGTTTTGATATCGGCAATCGCCCTCATCCCGTCGCGGTCGCCAGGGCGCCGGCCCGTGGTGTCGATCCTGTGAATAACTCTCCCAAGAGCTGGGAAAACAAGGCCGAAAACAAGCCCGAGCCAAACCACAAGAGCAACACCAACGTGAACTATACCTTCGAGAATTTCGTCGAGGGTAAGTCCAACCAGCTGGCCCGTGCGGCCGCCCGTCAGGTGGCCGACAATCCGGGTGGTGCTTACAACCCGCTGTTCCTTTATGGCGGCACTGGCCTTGGCAAGACCCACCTGCTGCACGCCGTTGGCAATGCCATCAAGGATCGCAAGAAAGACGCCAAAGTCATCTACATGCACTCCGAACGGTTCGTGCAGGACATGGTGAAGGCGTTGCAGAATAACGCCATTGAAGAGTTCAAGCGTTATTACCGTAGCGTCGATGCCCTGCTCATCGATGACATCCAGTTCTTCGCCAACAAGGAGCGCTCCCAGGAGGAGTTCTTCCACACCTTCAACGCCCTGCTTGAAGGAAACCAGCAGATCATTCTGACCTCGGACCGCTATCCGAAAGAGATCAACGGGGTGGAAGATCGTCTCAAGTCCCGCTTCGGCTGGGGCCTGACGGTGGCGATCGAGCCGCCGGAGCTGGAGACCCGGGTTGCCATCCTGATGCGCAAGGCGGACGAGAACCAGATCCACCTGCCGGACGAAGTGGCCTTCTTCATCGCCAAGCGGCTTCGCTCCAACGTCCGTGAACTGGAAGGCGCCCTCAACCGGGTGATCGCCAACGCCAACTTCACCGGCCGCGCCATCAACATCGACTTCGTGCGCGAGGCGCTGCGCGATCTGCTGGCCTTGCAGGAGAAGCTGGTCACCATCGACAACATCCAGAAGACGGTGGCGGAGTATTACAAGATCAAGCTGGCGGATCTGCTCTCCAAGCGTCGCTCCCGTTCCGTTGCCCGCCCGCGCCAGCTGGCGATGGCGCTGGCCAAGGAGCTGACCAACCACAGCTTGCCTGAGATAGGGGATGCCTTTGGTGGTCGTGACCACACCACGGTTCTTCATGCCTGCCGCAAGATCGAGCAGCTGAAGGAAGAGAGTCACGACATCAAGGAAGATTATTCCAACCTGATCCGTACCCTTTCTTCCTGATAACGGAACGGAGTGCACAGATGCAGATTGCATGTTCCAGCCTGATCCGAATCCTTTCCTCCCAATAACAACGGAGAGCACAGATGCAGCTCGAAATTAGCCGTGAGGCCCTGTTACGTCCCCTGCAACTGGTGTCCGGTGCCCTGGGTGGCCGGCCGACCCTGCCCATCCTCGGCAACGTCCTGCTCGATGTCAGCAATGGCCTGCTGTCGCTGACCGGGACCGATCTCGAGGTGGAGATGATCGGACAGGTCTATCTCAACAGCGACAGCCAGGATGGCCGCACCACAGTGCCGGCGCGCAAGCTGCTGGACATCTGTCGCGGTCTGCCGGAGGGGGCGGAGATCCGTCTCAGCACCGAGGGAGAGCGCCTCATCATCCGTTCCGGCCGCTCCCGCTTCAACCTGTCGACCCTGCCGGCGACCGAATACCCGAACATCGAGGATTGGGAATCCGTGCTCGAGTTCGATATCAGCCAGCTGGAGCTGAAAAAACTCATCGACGCGACCCAGTTCTCCATGGCGAGCCAGGACGTGCGCTACTACCTGAACGGCATGCTGTTCGAGAGCGAAGGACACGGCCTGCGTACCGTGGCGACGGACGGTCACCGGCTGGCCACCTGCCGCCGCGAGGTGGTGGGGGAATCGTTGCCCGATCATCAGGTCATCCTGCCGCGCAAAGGGGTGCTGGAGCTGGTGCGCCTGCTGGAAGCGGAAGACAAGCCGGTACGGCTGCAAGTGGGCCGCAGCAATCTGCGCGCTGCCCTGGATGGCTTCATTTTCACCTCCAAGCTGGTGGATGGCCGTTTCCCGGACTGGCGCCGCGTCATCCCGAGAGGGAGCGACAAGGCCCTGATCGCCGGTCGCGAGGATCTGCGCCAGGCTTTTGCCCGTGCCGCCATCCTCTCCAACGAGAAATTCCGTGGGGTGCGTCTCAATCTGCAGGAAAACCTGCTGCGCATCACCGCCAACAACCCGGAACAGGAAGAAGCCGAAGAGCTGCTTGACGTACAATACGCCGCTGGCGAGATGGAGATCGGCTTCAACGTCTCCTATGTGCTGGACGTGTTGAATACGTTAAAATGTGACCAAATCCGGATCAGCCTGAGCGATTCCATCAGCAGCGCCATTATTGAGGATTTTGAGAACCAAGATGCCCAGTATGTGGTGATGCCGATGCGGATCTAGTCGTGTCCCTGGTCAAACTCCAGCTCAGCGACTTTCGCAACATTCAGCACGCCAGTCTCGCGCTGTCTCCCGGCCTCAATATCCTGGTCGGGAGCAACGGCAGCGGCAAGACCAGCGTGCTGGAAGCCATTCATTACCTTGGTCTCGGCCGCTCGTTTCGTACCCATTTGACCGGGCGGGTCATCCGCCAGGGCGAGCGGGCCTTTACCCTGTTTGCCCAGTGCGAGCTGGAGGGGCGTCAGGTGCCCATCGGGCTTGCCAAGGACAAGGGGGGCGAAACCCAGCTCAAGATCGCCGGTGCCCAGGCCCAGCGCCTGGCCGATCTGGCGGAGCTGTTGCCGGTACAGTTGATCCACCCCGATGGTTTCAGCCTGCTGACCGGTGGGCCCCAGGCTCGCCGGGCCTGGCTCGACTGGGGTGTTTTCCATCAGGAGCCGACCTTCTTCTCCCTCTGGGGGCGGGTGCGTCGGCTGTTGAAGCAGCGCAATGCCTTGCTGCGCCAGAGCACCCAGTATCGTCAACTGGCGTTCTGGGATCAGGAGCTGGTGCGACTGGGCGGCGAGCTGGCGGGGTTTCGCGCCAGTTATTGTCAGGCCATTACGCCCCTGATCAAGGAGATGACGGCAGATTTTCTGCCGGAGTTCGATATCAGTCTTGGATTCTATCGAGGCTGGGAAAAAGACACTCCCCTCGATGCATTGCTGGAGGCGGGGTTCGAACGGGATCGTTCGCTGGGGTACACTGGGGTCGGTCCGCAGAAGGCGGACGTGCGGCTCAAGGCGAACGGCGTGCCCGCGCAGGATATTTTGTCCAGGGGTCAGCTGAAGTTGCTGGTCTGTGCCATGCGGCTGGCCCAAGGGCTCTATTTGAATCAACATAGCAGCCGCGGCTGTATTTTTTTAATTGATGATTTTGCCTCTGAACTGGATGTCGACAAACGTCGTCTGCTGGCCGCAAGGCTGAAGCAGTGCGCGTCCCAGGTGTTCATCACCGCCATCGATACCGGTCAGCTCGCAGACATGATGGATGCGAGTGACTGCAAGCTGTTCCACGTGGAACAAGGCAAGATCTCCGAAACGTTAGAGAAGGCAGAGAGTAAGCTATGAGTGAAAATACTTACGACTCCTCGAATATCAAGGTGCTCAAGGGCCTGGATGCGGTCCGCAAGCGCCCGGGGATGTATATCGGCGATACGGACGATGGATCGGGCCTGCACCACATGGTGTTCGAGGTCGTCGACAACTCCATCGACGAGGCTCTGGCTGGCTACTGCTCCGATATCCAGGTCAAGATCCATTCCGACGGCTCCGTCTCCGTGCGCGACAACGGTCGCGGCATTCCGGTGGACATCCACCCGGAAGAGGGTCGTTCGGCCGCCGAAGTCATCATGACCGTGCTGCACGCCGGCGGCAAATTCGATGACAACTCCTACAAGGTGTCCGGCGGTCTGCACGGTGTGGGCGTTTCCGTGGTGAACGCGCTTTCCGACAAGCTGCTGCTGACCATCCGCCGCAACGGTCATGTCTACGAGCAGACCTATCACCTGGGCGAGCCGCAGGCACCCCTCAAGCAGATTGGTGACAGCACCGGCACCGGGACCGAAGTTCGCTTCTGGCCGAGCCCGACCATCTTCAGTGACACCCTGTTCCACTACGAGATCCTGGCCAAGCGTCTGCGCGAGCTCTCCTTCCTCAACTCCGGCGTCTCCATCCGTCTGATGGACGAGCGTGATGGCCGCGAGGCGCACTTCTGCTACGAAGGGGGCATCAAGGCCTTCGTCGAGTACCTGAACCAGAACAAGACCCCGATCCACCCCAAGGTGTTCCACTTCACCACCGAGCAGGACGGAATCGGTGTCGAAGTCGCCATGCAGTGGAACGACGCCTATCAGGAAGGGGTCTACTGCTTCACCAACAACATTCCGCAGCGGGATGGTGGTACCCACCTGGTGGGCTTCCGTACCGCGCTGACCCGGACGCTGAACAACTACATGGACAAGGAGGACTACAGCAAGAAGGCCAAGTCCGCCGCCAGTGGTGACGACGTCCGTGAAGGTCTGATTGCCGTTATCTCCGTCAAGGTGCCTGACCCTAAGTTCTCCTCCCAGACCAAGGACAAGCTGGTCTCTTCCGAAGTGAAGACCGCCGTGGAACAGGCCATGGGTGAGAAGCTGGCCGACTTCCTGCTGGAAAACCCGGGCGACGCCAAGATCGTGGTCAACAAGATCATCGATGCGGCCCGTGCCCGTGAAGCTGCCCGCAAGGCCCGCGAACTGACCCGCCGCAAGGGCGCGCTGGATATCGCCGGTCTGCCCGGCAAGCTGGCGGACTGTCAGGAGAAAGACCCGGCGCTCTCCGAACTCTACATCGTGGAAGGGGACTCTGCTGGCGGCTCCGCCAAGCAGGGTCGCAACCGGAAGAACCAGGCCATCCTGCCCCTCAAGGGTAAAATCCTGAACGTGGAGAAGGCCCGTTTCGACAAGATGATCTCCTCCCAGGAGGTGGGCACCCTGATCACCGCCCTGGGCTGTGGCATCGGTCGCGACGAGTACAACCCGGACAAGCTGCGCTATCACAACATCATCATCATGACGGATGCGGACGTCGATGGTGCGCACATCCGTACCCTGCTGCTGACCTTCTTCTATCGTCAGATGCCGGAAATCATCGAGCGTGGCTATGTCTTCATCGCCCAGCCGCCGCTCTACAAGGTGAAGAAGGGCAAGCAGGAGCAGTACCTGAAAGACGAAGACGCATTGTTGCAGTACCAGACCGCCATGGCGCTGGACGGTGCGACCCTGCATGTCAACGAATCTGCCCCGGCCATCGGTGGCGAGGCGCTGGAGCGTCTGGTCAACCAGCATCGCGCCGTGACTCACCTCATCACCCGCATGTCCCGTCGCGCCCCGGAAGCCGTGCTGACCCAGCTGATCTATCAGCCTGAGTTGAACGAAACCCTGCTGGCCAGCGAGAGCGATCTGCAGGCCTGGTGCCAGAGCATGGAAGCCGTGCTCAACGAGAGCAACCACGGCATCCAGTACCAGATGCAGGTACGCCGCGACGAGGAGCGCAGCCTGTTCGTGCCCCACGCCGTGGTACGCCAGCACGGGGTCGACCGTGAATACCCGCTCAGCTACGACTTCCTGCAATCCTCCGAGTACCGTCAGCTGGTCTCCCTGGGCAAGGAGATCGCCAACCTGATCGAGGAAGGCGGTTACATCAAGCGTGGCGAGAAGGTGAAACCGGTCGCCAGCTTCGTGGAAGCGGTCGAGTGGCTGATGGGCGAAGGCAAGCGTGGCATCTACATCCAGCGCTATAAAGGGCTGGGGGAGATGAACCCGGAGCAGCTGTGGGAAACCACCATGGATCCGGAAGCCCGTCGCATGCTGCGCGTCACCATCGACGACGCGGTCGGCGCCGACCAGCTCTTCTCCACCCTGATGGGGGATGCCGTTGAGCCCCGTCGCGACTTTATCGAGACCAACGCCCTGCGGGTTGCCAACCTCGACGTCTAATAGACGGTCCGACAACCATCAAAAGCCGCTCCTCGTGAGCGGCTTTTTGTTTTCTGGGGCAAGGAAAAGGGCGCGTTCCACGTGAAACATGACTCCGTCTTGATGGTGCCGGCTCAGCCCAGTTCGGGGGCCGGGCAGTAGAGGCGCAGACGATGGCCATCCGGATCGAGGGCCATGCAGGTGTAGCCAAACTCCATCCGGGTCGGTGCCTGGATCAGGGTGAGCCCGCGCGCCTGCCACTCGGCAGACTGTCTATCGACCGCGGCATCATCGGGGAGGGCGAAGGCCAGCTCCATGGCCCCGGCCGTTTGGGTCACGGCGGGCTCGACCGTGGCGCTGGACCAGAGGGCCAGTCTGGCGCCCGATTCGAACACGAACATGGCAAAGGTGGGGGACTCCTCCACCGGTGGGCGTCCGAACAGCTCGCGATAGAAGAGCGTGCTGTGAGCCGGGTTGGCAACGTAGAGGATGGTGAACTGGGGGATTAACATGGTGATGCTCCTTGCTGATGAGATGGCGCATCGGCGCCGACTCCGTCAGCATGGCGCTGCCTGCTGTCAGTTTCTGTCAGCAATGAATCTGGGCTGCGGGATCTGCTGGCTGTCGCGCCACTCCTTGAGCAGCCGCTCCCGACTGCCCGGATAAGGTTCCGCTTCCAGCCGCATCGCGCTGATCCTGTCTACCCGAAAGTGACGAAAGGCCTGGCGCAGCTCGCACCAGGCAACCAGTACCCGCACCTGATCGAAGTAACCGAGGGCACAGGGCCAGACGGTGCGCTCCGAACTCTCCTCCTTGAGATCCCGATAGCTCAGGCTCACCTTGCGCTGCTGGCGGATGGCGCTGCGCAGCGGAGCCTCGTCGACAGGGCAGTCACCGCGAGAGGTGCCGATCAGCAGGGCATTGGCATGCAGCTGTTGGCGGTAGTCGGCGGGCAGTACGGCCTCTATCTTGGCCAGCGCGCTGCTGGCGGCGGTGCTGAGTGCATGATCGGCATGGGCCGCCACCCAGCGTGAGCCCAGCACCAGCGCATCCAGCTCCTCTTCACTGAACATCAGCGGCGGCAACATGAAGCCGGGGCGCAGCACATAGCCGATGCCCGCTTCCCCCTCGATGTGGGCGCCCTGTGCCTGCAGGGTAGCGATATCCCGATAGAGGGTGCGCAGGCTGATGCCAAGCTGGCTGGCCAGCTCGCTGCCGGTGATGGCGTAGCGGTGGCCGCGCAGCAGTTGCAGCAGGGCCAGCAGGCGTTCGGAACGGGACATGATATGGCTCCTCAAGATCTCCGCTCAGGGTGCCATGTTGTGACTGGGGGAGAAAGCTGAATGTGGAAAAGGCCTGCCACGGGCGGCGAGAAGATTTTTCGAGCAGAGCCCTTGAAAGCCGAAAGCGGGCCCCTATATAGATAACAAGGCCGGAACGCTCGACAGAGGTTTCGACCAGGCGCCCGTCCATCAGGAGGGCAAACAATCCGTTATCGCTCACAAGAGGGTAATACTATGCGTTCTATCGACTTTTCTCCGCTCTATCGTTCTGCCATCGGTTTCGATCGTCTGGCCACTCTCATCGAATCTGCCGCCAGCAATGGCAATGCCGGCTATCCCCCCTACAACATCGAGCAGCTGGGTGACAGCGACTACCGCATCAGCATGGCGGTGGCGGGCTTTACCCAGGAAGAGCTGGAGCTGAGCTTCCAGGAAAATCTGCTGACGGTGAAGGGCAGCAAGCAGGCCGACACCGAGCGCAACTACCTCTACCAAGGCATTGCTGAACGCGGCTTCGAGCGTCGCTTCCAGCTGGCCGACTATGTGCGGGTGAAGGGGGCCGACCTGAAGAACGGTCTGCTGCACATCGACCTGGTGCGCGAAGTGCCCGAGGCGATGAAGCCCCGCAAGATCGAGATCAACGGCTGACAGCCTGACCTCGTTGCATTGCTGATGTTTCCCGGGTGCCGATGGCGGGCCCGTGGAGAGTAAACCCTGTTGCTTTATAGAAGGATAGGATCATGCGTAACCTCGATTTTTCTCATCTCTATTCCAATGCCGTCGGCTTCGAGCGGATGGCCCGCGAGCTGGAAGGCCTGTTCGATCAGAAGACCTCGGCCTACCCCCCGTACAACATCGAAAAGCGGGATCACGACAGCTACCTCATCACGGTTGCCGTGGCCGGTTTCGATCGCAATGAGCTGGAGCTGGAGACCGAAAACGGTACCCTCAAGGTGAAGGGGCGCAAGGTCGCCACCATGGGCGAGCGCCAGTTCCTCCATCAGGGGATCGCCGAGCGGGACTTCGAGCTCGCCTTCAAGCTGAGCCAGCACGTGGAAGTGCAGGGGGCCAGGCTGGAGCACGGTCTGCTGACCATAGAGCTGGCCCGGGAGCTGCCGGAAGCGCTCAAGCCCCGTGCCATCCCCATCGGCAAACCCGATCAGCTGGCACTGCCCGGTTAAACAACATCGCTGACCACCTGATAGAAAAGAGGCCTGCATCTGCAGGCCTCTTTTTTTCATGCCGAAGGGGGAATCAACCGGCGTAGAGGGCGTTGATCTCGTCGGCCAGGATGGCGATGCCACGACGCACCAGATCTTCGCTCTGGGCATAGTTGAGGCGGATGCACTCCTGGCTGTGGCGCCACTCGGGGTCGTCGATGCCGGGGAAGAAGTAGTGGCCGGGCACGATCAGCAGGTTCTTCGCCTTCAGTCGCTCATACAGCTCCTGGCAGTGGATCGGCAGGTCTTCGAACCAGAGCCAGAGGAAGAGGGCTCCCTCCGGCTTGTGGATGTGGAAGCGCGGATCCGGAATGGCCTCGCGCAGCAGCTGGACCGCGAAGGTGGCTTTCTGCTGGTAGAAGGGTTTCACCACCTGTTCGCTCAGGGTGATGATGTCACCGCTCTCGATCATCGGAATGGTGATGGCCGGACCCAGGCTGCCCGGCGCCAGATTGATGATGCCGCTCAGGTTGGTGATGGCCCGGATGATCTTCTCGTCGGCGATGACGATGCCGCAACGGGTGCCCGGCAGGCCGAGCTTGGAGAGGCTCATGCAGAGGATGGTGTTGGCGTTCCAGAACGGCTTGGCGTCGCTGAAGATGATGCCGGGGAAGGGCACGCCGTAGGCATTGTCGATGAGCAGCGGGATCCCCTTGTCACGGGCGATCTGATCGAGGTGCTCGATCTCCTCGTCGGTGAGCACGTTGCCGGTGGGGTTGGTCGGCCGGGAGACACAGATCACCCCGATGTCGTCGCCCACCTGCAGGCTCTCGAAATCCACGTGGTATTTGAACTGGCTGTCGGGCAGCTTCTCGATGGTGGGCTTGTAGGCGACGAAATGATCGTCCGAGAGGGCCGAGTCGGCATAGCCGATGTATTCGGGGGCCAGGGGGAACAGCACCTTCTTCTTGCGACCGTCGGCGAACTCGCCGGCCAGCAGGTTGAACAGATAGAAGAAGGCGTTCTGGCTGCCATTGGTCAGGGCGATGTTGCGGGCGGAGATCTCCCAGCCCAGCTCCTTGCTGAGCAGGGTCGCCAGCGCCTTGGTGAACCTGTCCTTGCCCTGGGGGCCATCGTAGTTGGCCATGGCCTTGATCAGTTCGCCGTTGTCGAGCAGGGTATTGGCCTCGGCCTGAAAGCGTTCCAGCATGGCGGGGATGGGGGCCGGATTGCCGCCTCCCAGCATGATGGCGTCGGGATTCAGCAGCCCTTGATTGAGGTCGTCCATGAGTTGGGTAATACCGGCGTGGCGAGTGAACTTCTCGCCGAACAAGGAGAATTCCATTCGGTGGCAAATCCAGAGTCAGTTAAGGGGGGAGCTAGCACCATAGCTCACTTCAAAAGCGGGTGTCGATCAAAAAAACGGGGCGTTTCACGTGGAACAGGGTTGCCATGATGGAGGTGGTAAAAAAAACCATTTATAGGTTTTAAAATAACCAATATTCGATTCAGGAAGGGGGGTGGCAGCATCAAAAAATCATTTATATCAATAAAATCATGCTGTTATAAATCTGGCACAACTATTGGAATAGTTATGTGGTCATCTCAACCACACCGGAGCACGCCAGATGAAGATCCTGATCGCTACCCTGATTGCCAGCAGCCTGAGCCTGAATGCCATGGCCGCCGAGAACCCCAGACCCGAGCTGGACAGCTCCGCCCTGCAGCAGGAGATGCTGGCCTTGCAGCAGCAGGCCTCCCATGACGTGGTGGCAGAGGCCATCCACAACCTCAAGCCGCTGGCCCTGGAGACCCTGGTGGTGGAGGCGAGCTCGGCCGATGCGACTCATCCCGAGAGTTGAGGTGGCGCAAGGGGGTCTGCCCCGTGTGCTGCCTGAAGAAGGCGATGAAGGCGCTGTCGCTGGCGAACTCCAGGGCAGCGGCCACCCGGCTGATGGGCTCGGCTTCGGCCAGCAGTTCCATGGCCCGCAGCAGTCGCCACTGCTGGCGCCAGGCCTGGTAGCTCATGCCGGTCTCCCGCATGAAGATGCGGCCTATGGTCTTGTCACTGGCACCCACCCGCTCGGCCAGCCGGTTGAGCCGATCGGGCAGGGTGTCACCCCGCTTTATCTCCAGCAGCCAGCCGGTCAGACGCCCGTCTGACGGCAGCGGCAACTGCCAGGATTCTCGCGGCGCTTGCGCCAGCTCTTCTTTCAATAATGCCAGTGTGCAGGTTTGCTCTGCTTCCGGCTTGTCCCAGGGCCAGAGCGCCATCCGCTCGATGATCTCCCGCAGCAGCGGGTTGACCGCCAGCACCGCCATCTCGTTTGGCAACTCGGGCTCCGGCTGGAAGTAGAGGGAGCGATAGGCCACAACTCCGCGCATCAACACCCGGTGGGGCAGACCCGCTGGCAACCAGGCCGCTCGCGTCGGCGGCAGCAGGCAGACCTGATCGTCCAGCTCTATGGTCATGCAGCCTGCCTGGGCGAACAGCAGCTGGTGGCGCTGGTGCTGATGGCGGCCGGAGTCGTGCCAGCCGAGGGCGGCGGCAATACCGATGGCGCTGCCGTCGTGCTGGTCCGGATCAAAGGGGTGATCGGGAAGAATAAAGGCCATGTGTCCGATTCTTGCTGTTTATAGTCCGCCTTATTGTAATCGGACAAGTTATCCCTCTCTAGAATGGCGACCTCTTGTGAAGGAGGTGTGTCATGAACAACAGGTTGCCACCGCGCTGGCTGGTGGTCGGATTGATGATGTTTCCCCAGATAGTGGAGACCATCTACAGCCCGGTGCTGACCCATATCGCCACTGAGTTTCGGGTGAGCGAGGGGCAGGCGTCCCAGACCCTGTCGGTCTATTTTCTGGCGTTTGCGGCGGGCGTGGTCTGCTGGGGCCGAGTGTGCGATCTCATCGGGCGGCGTCCCGCCATGCTGGCGGGGTTGCTGACCTATGGTGCCGGCACCCTGTTGGCGTTGCTGGCCACTCAATTTGAAACCCTGCTGCTGGCCCGGGTCATCGCGGCCTTCGGCGCCGCCGTGGGTTCCGTGGTGACCCAGACCATGCTGCGCGACAGCTATCAGGGCAGCGATCTGGCACGGGTCTTTTCAGTGACGGGTATCGCGCTCTCCCTCAGTCCGGTGCTGGGGCTGGTGAGCGGCGGCCAGCTGGCGAGCGGGTTCGGCTATCTGGGGGTATTCAGCGCCCTGCTGGTGTTGGCAGTCGGATTGCTGCTGGTCACTTGCTGGCAACTGCCGGAAACCCGGCCGGCCATCACCCAGCGGGTGGCACTCTGGCCGCTGGCACAACGGATGGCGCGTGATGCAGCCTTGTGGCGCAGCGCCGCACTGGTAGCGCTGTTCAACACCATGCTGTTTGGCTACTACAGCCTGGCTCCCTTTCTGTTTGCCGGGCTGGGGTTGAGTGCGGGCGAGTTCGGTTACTCCGGCATCTTGCTGGCGCTGGCGACCCTGGGGGGTAGCCTGCTCAACAAGCGCCTGCTGGGCCGTGGCTGGACGCCTGCCTCGTTGATCCGGCTCGCTGCCGCGTTGGCGCTGGGGTCCGGCTGGCTGGTGTGGGCCAGTCAGACTTCGCTCTGGTTCCTGCTGCCCATGATGGGGGTGGTGGTGGCGTTCGGGCTGGCTATCCCCAATGTGCTGAGCCAGGCGCTGCTGGCCTACCGGGAGGTGGCGGGCAGTGCCGGGGCCCTGTTCGGGCTCGGTTACTACCTGCTGCTCAGCCTGGGGTTGGCGGTTGCCGCCAGCTTGCAGGATCTCGGTCTGCTGCTCGGGGGATGCGGTCTGCTGGCACTGTGTTGTTGCTGGCGTCGTTCCACGTGAAACATCAGGTGCCAATAAAACGGTAGCCGATGCCGGCTTCAGTTTCGATCAGGGTGGGTTGCTGGGAATGTTGCCGCCCAGCTTCTTGCTGCAACATCAGCTGCCGATAAAGCGGTAGCCGATTCCGGATTCGGTCTCGATCAGCGTGGGTTGCTGGGGGTTATCTCCCAGCTTCTTGCGCAGACTGGCGATGACGATGCGCAGGTAGTGAGTGTCCTCCTTGTGGCTTGGCCCCCAGATGTCGATGAGCAGCTGGGTCTGTTGCACCAGCTTGCCGGGGTGGCACACCAGCGCCTGCAACAGGGCGAACTCCTTGCGGGAGAGGGGGATCTCCTCGCCCTGCAGGGTCACCTTGTGGCTGCTGCTGTCCAGGGTCAGGCCACAGTGGGGGAAGTGTCGACACTCGCCGCTGGTGGCACCGACTCGCTGGCGCAGCAGCACCCGGATACGGGCCATCATCTCCCCGACGCCGAACGGCTTGCTCATGTAGTCGTTGGCCCCCGCATCCAGCAGCCGCACCTTCTCCTGCTCTGAGTCCCGCGCCGAGAGCACCAGCACGGGATTGGCGTGGTGCTCGCGGATGGCGTGCAGGATTTGGATGCCATCACCGTCCGGCAGGCCCAGATCCAGGATCACCAGGTCGGGGTTGAGGTGGCGATACTGCGCCATCCCCTCGGTGACGCCGACCGCCTCACTCACCTGATGTCCTTCGGCGATCAGGCTGATCCGCAAAAAACGGCGGATGGCCGCCTCGTCGTCGATGACCAGTATGTGAGCCATTCAGCCTCCCGTTTGCTGATTGAAAAGGGTGGCGACCATCAGGCCGCCGGTGCGTTGAGGGCCAGCGGCAGGGAGATGCGCATGCAGGTGCCGTTGCCGTTGGGGCCGGCGAATGCCCAGATACGGCCGCCGTGGACCTCTATCATAGCGCGGGAAATGGCGAGGCCAAGCCCGGTACCGCGGCTGCCGCAGTCGCCGACCGGCTGGGTGTAGAACAGATTGAAGATCTTGTCCCGATCCGACTCGGCGATGCCGACCCCGATATCGATGATGTCGATGATGAGGTCGGGATCCGCCAGCATCACCTTGAACTCGATGGGGGTGCCGGCCGGTGAGTAGCGGGAGGCGTTGTCGAGGATGTTGACCAGCACCTGCTCGATCAGGGCGCCGTGCACATAGAGCCGGGGGATCTGCTGATCGAAATGCACCAGCAGCTTGTGCTGGCGCCAGGAGGAGTCGAGCCGGCGGCGGGCGCTCTCCACCAGGTCCGCCAGGTCGACCCAGTCCCGTTTCAACTGGAAATCCGGTGAACCGATGCGGGTCATGTCCAGCAGGTTTTGCACATAGCCGTGCAGGCGGCGCGCCTCGTCCTGCACCGAGTGCAGCAGTTCGATGCGGTCCTCCGCACTTATCCGGTCCCCGTATTCCAGCAGGGTGCTGCCGGCCCCCATGATGGTGGCCAGTGGCGTCTTCAGGTCGTGGGAGACCGAGGAGAGCAGGGCGGCGCGCATCCGGTCGGTCTCCGCCTGCAACTGGCTGTCCGCCAGTCGCTCGTTGAGCTCGATCCGCGCCAGGGCGGCGCGGATATCGGTGAGCAGGGCCTGCAGCTGGTGCTCGGCAGCGGAGGTGAGCGGGCTGGCCAGCCGGATGCCCAGCACCAGGTCATCGCCGAGGTGATGATACTGGGCCTCGGCGGCGTTGAGGGTGGCGGTATGGGCACCGGCGCTCTGCTTCTGGGCCAGGCACCAGTCGATGGCGGCCTTGTCGGTCTGGCCCGGCCCGGTCTGGGTGTCACCGGCCCGGTACTGGTAATCCCCATCGAGCGCGAACACGGGCTGCCCAAGGGCGAGGGCGATGGCCTGGGTTCCCTGTCTCAGCACGTCCACCGGGCTGCTGGCGGTGGCCAGTCCCTGGCTCAGGGAGAGCAGGGCGTTACCGAGCTGCTGGGTCTCGCGCAGGCTGACCAGCTGCTGACGCTGGCGGGAGGCGAGGCGCCCGGCCGCGATGCCGACGATGAGCAGCACGAACAGGGTGAGCAGGTCGCTGTGGCTGGCCACGCTCAGGGAGAAGTAGGGGACGGTGAACAACAGATTGTGGCCGACGAATCCCAGCACGGCGGCCAGGATGGCGGGGACCAGGCTGGTGGTGAGCGCGGTGGCCAGCACCCCCAGCACGAACAGCATGGGCAGGGAGGCGGGGGGCAGCCAGTGGGAGAGGGCCCAGACCGCGGCCGAGGTTCCCCCCATGATGGCCACCGCCAGCAGGCTCTGGCGAAGCTCACCCGGGCCTGCCGTTGGCAGGGTCAGACCGGGCTTGCGCTTCTCGGTATCCACCAGCGTGATCTCGAATCCCTGCGCCTGTTTGAGCAGGTGCTGTACCAGGGATCGACGCCAGGGCGGGTTGCGGGATTTGCCGAGCAGCAATTGGGAGACCTGCTGCTGTTCGGCGGTCTCCAGCAGGGCATCGGCCACGGCCGGGCTGGAGAGGGTCAGCACCCTGGCCCCCAGTTGGGAGGCGAGCGCCAGCGCCTGCTCCAGCTCGGGGGAGCGTTGCCCCCTGCTGTCGATGTGCACCACCAGCCAGGGCAGTTGCCTGCGCTGGGCGAAGCGGTGGCCGTAACGCACCAGGGCGGCGCCGTGCTCATCCCCGATGCAGACCATCAGCTTGCCCCGCAGCGGCAGTGTGGTCTTGCCGGCCGCCTGCCACAGCAACTGCAGATCCCCCTCCACGTGGCTGGCGGCGGTCTGCATCGCCAGCTCCCGCAGGGCGGTCAGGTTGTTGAGGGAGAAGAATGACTGCAGGGCGGCCTTGGCCTGGTGGGGCACATAGACCTTGCCCTCCTTGAGGCGGCCGAGTAGCTCCTTGGGGGGGAGGTCGATCAGCACCAGGCTGTCGGCCTCCAGCAGCACCTGATCCGGCAGGGTCTCCTTGACCCTGACCCCGGTCAGCTGCCACACCAGATCGTTGAGGCTCTCCAGGTGCTGCACGTTGAGGGTGGTGTAGACATCGATGCCGGCGCCCAGCAGCTCCTCCACATCCTGCCAGCGCTTCTCGTGGCGGCTGCCGGGGGCGTTGCTGTGGGCCAGCTCGTCCACCACGGCGATGGCGGGCTTGCGCGCCAGCAGACCGTCCAGATCCATCTCCTCCAGGCGCTGCTGGCGGTGCAGGTGCAGTGTGCGCGGCAGGATGGCGAGCTTGTCGAGCAGGGCCAGGGTCTCCTGGCGGCCGTGGGTCTCCACCACCCCGATCAGGATGTCGACTCCCTCCCTGGCCTGCTCCCGCACCGCCTGCAGCATGGCGTAGGTCTTGCCGACGCCGGGGGCCGCGCCGAGAAACACCTTCAGCTTGCCCCTGTGCTCCTGCTCCAGGCTCGCCAGCAGGGCGTCAGCCCTCACTTCATCACGCATCCCCGTGCTCCCGTTGCATCGGCCGAACTGCGGCCGTGACCTCATTGCTCATGCTTGTCCCCGTTGTCGAAAGGGAGCCTTCCCGAACGGCAAGGAGCGCCCTCAGGCGCCCTTTTGATGATCGAGTTGCAGGTTCAACTGGAGAATGTTGACCACCTGCGGGCCAAGGATACCAGCTTGTGCCGCCGACTTGACCTGCTCCGTCAACTGAACGGGATCCAGCCCCCGTTGCCCGGCAACCCTATCCACCTGAGCCAGCACCGCATCGAGGGGCAGATGGGGATCGAGGCTGGAGGCGGAGCGGGTCAGCAGGGCGGGGACCCTGGCTTCCGGCTGCGCCCTGGCCGCAGCTGCGGCAAACTCGGCCCGTAGCGGCGAGCTCATCCCCAGGTTGCTTCCGCCGCCACCTATGGTGGCGAAATCGCTGGCGGAGGGGCGGGAGTGGAAGTAGTCGGCCCGCTCGAATTTCTGGGCCAGCAGGGCGCTGCCGACCACCTGCTGCTTGGCGTTGGTGAGCAGGCTGCCGTTGGCCTGCCAGGGGAAGAGCAGCTGGGCCAGCCCGGTGACGGCCAGCGGATATGCCACCCCCAGCAGCAGGGTCAGGGTCAGCAGGGTTCTGATTGCTATCATGATTTTTTGCTCCAAAAGATTGATGGGGTACAAGCCAGGCCTGCACCCCGCTATGTAGTCACACTAGGCCCAGGCCGGTGATGACCAGGTCGATCAGCTTGATACCTATGAAAGGCACTATCAGGCCGCCGACGCCGTAGATCAGCAGGTTGCGGCGCAGCAGGCTGGCCGCCGTTCCCTTCAGGCTGACCCCGCGCAGAGCCAGCGGCACCAGCGCGACGATGATCAGGGCGTTGAAGATGATGGCCGACAGGATGGCGCTCTCCGGGCTGCCCAGCTGCATCAGGTTCAGCGCCCCCAGCTGTGGATAGGCGGCGATGAACAGGGCCGGCAGGATGGCGAAGTACTTGGCCACGTCGTTGGCGATGGAGAAGGTGGTCAGGGCGCCACGGGTCACCAGCAGCTGCTTGCCCACCAGCACCACGTCCAGCAGCTTGGTGGGGTTGGAGTCGAGATCCACCAGGTTGCCCGCCTCCTTGGCGGCCTGGGTCCCCTCGTTCATGGCCAGGCCCACGTCGGCCTGGGCCAGGGCTGGTGCGTCGTTGGCGCCGTCCCCGCACATGGCCACCAGCCGGCCGTCGGCCTGCTCCTGACGGATGTAGGCCAGTTTCTTCTCCGGCGTCGCCTCGGCGATGAAGTCGTCCACCCCGGCCTCGGCGGCGATGGCGGCGGCGGTCAGCGGGTTGTCACCGGTGATCATCACGGTGCGGATCCCCATGTGGCGCAGGATCTGGAAGCGTGCCTTGATGCCCGGCTTGATGATGTCCTTGAGGAACACCACCCCCAGCAGCTTCTCGTGGGTGCAGACCAGCAGCGGGGTACCGCCCTGGCGGGCGATGCTGTCCACCGATTTGAGAATGAGCTCGGGCACCGCCTTGCGATCGAGGGAGAGGTAGCGCAGCACCGCGTCCACCGCCCCCTTGCGATAGTGATGGCCGTTGCGATCCAGCCCGCTCAGCCGGGTCTCGGCGCTGAAGGGGATGAGGATGTCGCTCTCCAGCTGGCTCGGTCTGGTGTGGCTCTTGCTCGCCAGGGTCAGGATGGATTTGCCCTCCGGCGTGTTGTCACCGAGCGAGGCCAGCATGGCGGCCTGGGCCAGCAGGGAGGGGTCCACGCCGGGGGCCGGGATCAGCTCGTCCGCCATCCGGTTGCCGAAGGTGATGGTGCCGGTCTTGTCCAGCAACAGGGTACGCACGTCGCCGGCGGCTTCCACCGCCCGGCCCGACTTGGCGATCACGTTGAGCTTCACCAGCCGGTCCATGCCGGCGATGCCGATGGCGGAGAGCAGACCGCCGATGGTGGTCGGGATCAGGGTGATGAACAGCGCCAGCAGATAGAGCCGGGGCACCTGGGTGCCGTTGTAGTCGAGGAACCAGGGCAGAGTGGCCACCACCAGCAGGAAGATCAGGGTCAGCCCCACCAGCAGGGCGTCCAGCGCCATCTCGTTGGGGGTCTTCTGCCGCTTGGCCCCTTCCACCAGGGCAATCATGCGATCCAGCGTGCTTTCGCCCGGGTTGTTGCTGATGTGCACCCAGATCTGGTCGGAGACGACGGTGGTGTTGCCGGTCACGCCGCTGCGGTCGGTGCCCGACTCGCGGATGACGGGGGCGGATTCGCCGGTGATGGCCGCCTCGTTGACCGAGGCAATGCCGGCGACCACTTCGCCGTCGGCCGGGATCATCTCGCCGCTGCGCACCAGCACCAGATCGCCCTTGCGCAGACTGGTGGCCGGTACCCACTCGCCCTTGTCATCCTGCGGGGTGGTGACCCGGCGTGCCTTGAGCTGGCTCATGCCGGCCTTCAGGCTGTCGGCCCGTGCCTTGCCGCGCCCCTCGGCCAGGGTCTCGGCGAAGTTGGCAAACCAGAGGGTGAGCCAGAGCCAGGCGGTCAGCTGCCAGGCCAGCGAAGGGGCGACGCCGGAGAGCGGCTGCCCCAGCAGCGACTCCTGGGTCGCCATCACGGCCGCCAGCCAGAGGGTGAACAGGATGGGGCTGCCGAGCAGCGCCCTGGGGTTGAAGCGATAGAGGGCTTCCACCATGGCCTGCAGGATCTGTGATTTCTGTTTCTTGCCCTTCACCTTGAGGGTGTCGGTGCTCATTGAAGCGGACTTGCTCATTGGAAAGCTCCCAGCATCGAATAGTTGGTCACGCAGATCAGTGGAGTGTGCAGCATCAGAAGGCACCTCCAAGCAGGCTCAGGTGCTCCGCCACCGGGCCCAGCGCCAGCACCGGCAGGAAGGAGAGACCCCCCATCAGCAGCACGGTGACGATCAACAGGGTAATGAAGAGCGGGCCGCTGACGGGGAAATCCCCCTCGCTTCGCTCCTGACGCGGGGCGCGGGCCAGCTGGCCGGCGATGGCCAGCACCGGAATGATGTAGCCGAAGCGGCCGAGCAGCATGGCCAGCCCGATGGCGATGCACTGCCAGTTGTCGGCGGCGGCAAAGCCGGCGAAGGCGGAGCCGTTGTTGCCGGCGGCCGAGGCGTAGGCATAGATCAGCCGTGACAGGCCGTGTGGGCCATCGTGTCCGATGACGGTGGCGGAGTCCGGCATCAGCAGGGTAATGCCGCCGATCACCAATACCCCGATGGGCATCACCAGCATGCTGGCGACCACCCACTTCATCTCGGTGATACCGAGCCGTTTGCCCAGATAGGTGGGGGTGCGCCCCACCATCAGGCCGCACAGGAACACGGTCAGCAGAACGAACAGCATCATGCCGTAGATGCCGGCACCGACGCCGCCGAACACCACTTCACCCAGCAGCATGTTGATCATGGCGACCATGCCGGCGAGCGGGGCGAAGCTGTCGTGCATGGCGTTGACCGAGCCGTTGGAGGCGGCGGTGGTGGCCACTTCCCAGATGCTGGACAGCACGGGGCCGAAGCGGCTCTCCTTGCCTTCCCAGTTGCCGGCTTCGCTGGTGAGGTGGGCGAGGGCGGGATCCGGCTTCAGCTCCTGGCCGATGGCGAGGCAGAGCCCCAGCACCAGCATGATGGTCATGGCGATGAGGATGGCGCGGCTGTGGGCCAGATCCTTCACGTAACGACCCAGGGTACAGACCATGGCGGCGGCCAGGGTCAGCAGGGCGACCATTTCCAGCCAGTTGGAGAGGGCGGTGGGGTTTTCGAACGGATGGGCCGAGTTGATGCCGAAGAAGCCGCCGCCGTTGGAGCCGAGCTGCTTGATGGCGATCTGGGAGGCGGCCGGGCCGAGCGGCAGCAGCTGCTCCTGGCCTTCCAGGACGTGGAACGGCAGGTAGGCCGACAGGCTCTGGGGCACCCCCTGCCATACCAGCAGCAGCGCCAGGATCAGCGCCATCGGCAGCAGCACGTAGAGGCAGAAGCGCACCAGATCCTGCCAGAAGTTGCCGAGGTGGGTGGTCTGCTGGCGGGCGATGCCGCGAAACAGGGCGATGGCGACGGCGGCGCCGGTGGCGGCGGAGACGAAGTTCTGGGTGGTGAGCCCCACCATCTGGCTGAAGTAGGAGAGGCTGGCTTCGCCGGAGTAGGCCTGCCAGTTGGTGTTGGTCATGAAGCTGACCGCGGTGTTGAAGGCGAGTTGCCAGTTCAGCCCGGGCAGCTGTTGCGGGTTGAGGGGCAGCAGCCCCTGTGCCATCAGGATCAGGAACAGCAGGCCGAAGCCGGCGCCGTTGAAGGCCAGCAGGCTGAGGGCGTAGGACTTCCAGTCCTGCTCGCGCCCGTCCGTGCCGCAGCAGGCCAGGGTGGCGCGCTCAAGCGGGGCCAGCCAGCGACTCTTGCCTTCAAACACCCGATACAGGTAGTTGCCAAGCAGAGGCGCCGGCAGCAGCACCAGCAGTACGAACGCGACGGGATAGATGATCTCTTGCCACATATCCGGTTCCTCACTCATGGGTGCGCGCAAGGGCGCGCAGCAGATAGCCCGCGAGGGCGAGGACCAGCAGCAGATATAGCCAATTCATATCGACTCCATTGGTGTAATTGACGACCAAATGGTAGGAATAACCGGCGTAAAGGCGCCATAAAGCCGGATTTGGCAGGCGTAAAATCGGCGTAAAAAAGCAGGTGTGGGCGCTATTTGGGGGAGGGGAAAGATCGAAAAACCCGGCCTGAGCCGGGTTTGGTAGCAAGTCGTTGAGGCTGACCTGATAGTGACAGGCCAGCTTCAAACATGCTTATCGCATGGTCACAAACTCTTCCGCGCTGGTGGGATGGGGAGTGGGAACGCAGTGGCCGGTTTGACCTCTATGCCCTAGCTCCCTCAGCGCATGGTGACAAACTCTTCTGCGCTGGTGGGATGGGGAGTGGGAACGCAGCGGCCGGTTTGCCCTCTATGTCCCAACTCCCTCAACCTCAGCGCATGGTGACAAACTCTTCCGCGCTGGTCGGATGGATGGCAACGCAGTTGTCGAAGTCTGCCTTGGTGGCGCCCATCTTCATGGCGACGCCGAAGCCCTGCAGGATCTCGTCCATGGCGAAGCCGATGCCGTGCAGGCCGACCACCTTCTCTTCCGGGCCGACGCAGACCAGTTTCATCCGGGTGGGCTGGCGATGCTGGGTCAGCGCCGAGTACATGGCGGTGAACTGGCTGCGGTAGACCTTGACCTGATCTTCACCGTACTCGGCGATGGCTTCCGGCTCGGTCAGCCCTATGGTGCCGATGGGCGGGTGGCTGAACACCACGGTCGGCACCAGATCGTAGTTGAGGTGCTCGCCCGGCTTGCTGTTGAACAGCCGCTCGGAGAGACGGCGGCCCGCCGCGACGGCTACCGGGGTGAGCTGGATCCGGCCGGTGTTGTCACCGACGGCATAGAGGTTGGCGACGGCGGTATTCTGGAACTTGTCGGTCGGGATAAAGCCCTTCTCATCGAGCGTGATGCCGGTGGCGGCCAGGTTGAGGTTGTCGGTAGCCGGGACACGGCCGATGGCCCAGATCAGGCAGTCGACGGTGAGGTGGCGACCATCTTCCAGCTGCAGGGTCAGGCTCTCGTCGGCGTTCTTGATGACGGCTTTCGGAATGGCGTGGGTGTGCAGCTTGGGTCCTTCTTGCGCCATGATCTCCACCAGAGTCTCGTGGATCATGGGGTCGAAGTTGCGCAGCGGTGCGTGCTTGCGCACCACCAGGTGGGTCTCGGAGCCGAGCGCCTGCATCACGCCGGCGATCTCCACCGCGATATAACCGGCACCCACCACGGCAACCCGTTTGGGTTGTTCTTGCAACTCGAAGAAGCCGTCGGAGTCGATGCCCAGCTCGGCACCCGGGATGGCCGGCACTTCTGGGCGGCCGCCGGTGGCGATCAGTATGTGATCGGCGCTGTACTGCTCGCCATTCACCTCGATGGTGTTGCTGCTGACGAAGCGGGCGAAGCCCTTGATGACGGTGATCTGGTTCTTGCCCAGCACGTTCTGGTAGGACTGGTGAATGCGCCCGATATAGGCCTGACGGGATTCGACCAGCTTGGCCCAGCTGAAGTGGTTGAGCGTGGTGTCGAAGCCGTAGTCGGCGCCATATTTCAGGGCATCGGCGATCTGGCCTGCATACCACATGGCCTTCTTCGGTACGCAGCCGACGTTGACGCAGGTGCCACCCAGCTCTTTGGCTTCGATCAGGGCGACTTTCTTGCCGTACATGGCTGCCCGGTTGGCCGAGGCGATGCCGCCGCTGCCGCCACCGATGGCGATGTAGTCAAAATGCTGTGCCATTGCGAGGTTCTCCGCTCGTTAAGAATGCAGTCACAGCATGATGGGGATAAAGCGGCCGGCTCACAAGAGCCGGTGCTCAGTTCTGCTGGATGGGCAGGCGAATGTGGAACTGGGCGCCCTGGCCCGGTTCGCTGGCGCAGTGGATGCGGCCGCGCAGCAGCTGGACCACCAGGTTGTAGATGATGTGAGTGCCGAGCCCGCTGCCACCCTGGCCCCGCTTGGAGGTGACGAAGGGATCGAAGATGCGCGGCAATATCTCCGGGGGGATGCCGCGGCCGTTGTCACTGTAGTCGATGACCAGCTCGTCTCCCTGCTGCGCCACCTGGATGGTGATCTTTCTGGGCCTGTCCCAGCCATCGAAACCGTGATGGATGGAGTTGAGGATCAGGTTGGAATAGATCTGGGTGAAGCTGCCCGGGAAGGAGTAGATGCTCAGCTTGGGATCGCACTGGATGTCCACCTCGCACTGGGCCTTCTTGAGCTTGTAGCCGAGGGAGACCACCACCTGATGCAGGTTGTCGGCGAGGCTGAAGTTGTAGCGGGCCTCGGAGGACTGATCCACTGCCACCTGCTTGAAGCTGGCGATGAGCTCCGAAGCGCGGCGTAGGTTGCCTTGCAGCAGTTGCATCGACTCGTCGAGATTCTGGGTGAATTCGTTGAGGTAGGTGCGGGAGAGCTGCTTGGCCTCGATATGCTGCTTGAAGTCGGCCACCCGCTCCTGCAGGTAGGAGGAGGCGGTGACGCTGATGCCGATGGGGGTGTTGATCTCGTGGGCCACGCCGGCAACCAGGGAACCGAGGGAGGCCATCTTCTCCGACTCCACCAGGGTCTGCTGGGCCTGCTTGAGATCGTCATAGGCCTTGCCTAGCTGGTCGTTGGCATCGCTCAGGCTGCGGGTGCGTTCCGCCACCTTGCCTTCCAGCTGCTCGTTGAACAGGGTGATCTCCCGCTCCACCTTCTTGAGGGGGGTGATGTCATAACCAAAGCCAATTAGGTACTTGAGGTTGGGCCCCTCGTAGAAGGGAGCGAAGGTCCACTGCAGTACCAGCTCGTTGCCCTGCTGGTCGTGCATGGTGATCTCCCTGTCCTCCAGAGCGCCCTGCTCGGCCAGGGTGGCGGCCAGCTCGTCACGCTGCTCCTTGCTGACAAAGAGATCCAGCCAGTTGTGCTGCAACAGTTCCTGGTGGTGATAGCCGGTCAGCAGGATGGCCGCCGGGTTGATGCTGGCGATGTTGAGATCCGGCTCCATGCAGCAGATGACCATGTTGGCGGAGTTGATCAGGGTGGCGGAGAAGTCCCGCTCCTGCTGGAGCTGATCGGCGGCCTGATGGCGGGCCGTGAACTCGTCGTTCAGCCGGGTGCGCATCTGGTTGAGGGTGGCGGCCAGGGTATCGAATTCGTCAGGGGACTTGCGGGGCAGGGGCCGACCTTCCAGGGTCAGCTCCACCGCGAGGCGATCCAGGCTCAGTTTCTGGGCATAGCTGACGATGCGGTTGATGTGACGGATCACCAGATAGTAAATGATGACCAGGATGCAGAACGAGACGACCAGGGTCTTGATGGTCTGGCTGACCAGGATTAGCACGGATTTCTCGATGAGGCGCTGGTAGACCTGCTCCAGGGAGGCGGCGACGAAAAGCTTGCCGACCACTTCCCCCTGATAGCTCAGGGTGAACTCGCGGGAGATGTCGTATTGGGGCTGCTCCACCCCCTGGGTGAGCAGGGGCACTTCCGAATTGCCCAGCATCTCCTTGACCATGACGAACTGCATGTTGGGCAGGTTCATGATGCCCTCGATCTGCACCTTCACCTGCTCTTCATCCAGATTCCAGAGACTGGCCGAGATGGGTTGCAGGAAGGAGGCCTCGATCTGGCCGATGCTGGCCTCGATGACGGTCACATCCTTGTTGTAGTCCCAGGCGAGCTGAAGCACGGTGATGAGCAGTGCCAGCACCGTACTGCAGATCAGAATGTAGGAAAGCAGACGATAAGAGAGTCCGTTAAGGCCGACGGCCTTGGAGAAGATTCCTGACATGGCGTCCTTGCGGTCTGGATTGAGTGCGGTTTAGTTTAACTGCTTCATGGACTTATGTCGTGTGTCATCCAATGGATAAAAATAAGGCCCCTTTCGGGGCCTTGTTTGTGTGGGCTGGGATCAGTGACCACCCTTGGCTTTTGCCGGGATGGATTCGTCGAATTCCGGCAGCGGCTTGTGTTCGGATGCCAGGAAGGTGTAGATGACCGGCAGCACGAACAGGGTGAACAGGGTGCCGATGGCCAGACCCGCCACGATGACAATGCCGATGCTGAAGCGCTGTGCCGCCCCCGCCCCCGAGGCATAGAGCAGCGGGATGAGGCCTGCGATCATCGCCGCCGTGGTCATCAGGATGGGGCGCAGACGGACCTTGGCAGCCTGCATCACGGCTTGCATCCGGTTCAGACCATGGAGCAGCTGCTCCTCCTTCGCCACCTCGCAGATCAGAATACCGTGCTTGGTAATCAGACCGACGAGGGTGATGAGACCGACCTGGGAGTAGATGTTCATGGTGGCCATGCCCCACGCCAGGGCGATCAGCGCGCCACTGATGGCCAGCGGCACCGACACCATGATGACCAGCGGGTCACGCACGGATTCGAACTGGATCGCCAGCACCAGGAAGATGATGGCCAGGGCCAGGGCGAAGGTGGCGTAGAGCGCATTCCCTTCGGTCACGAACTGGCGGGCTTCACCCATGAAGTCGTAACGATAGCCTTGGGGCAGCTTCTCTTCCGCGGTCGCCTTGAACCAGTTGATCGCATCCCCCATGGCCACGCCCGGTGCCGGTACGGCGCCGATGGTGGCGGAGTTAAGCTGGTTGAAGTGGGGCAGGGCACGGGGCTCTCCCTTCACTTCAATCTTGATCAGGCTGCCCAGCGGGATCGACTTGCCGTCGGCGGCACGCACGTAGTACCCCTTGATGGACTCGGGGTTGAGACGGAACTTGCGCTCCACCTGCGGGATCACCTCGTAGGAGCGGCCATCCAGGTCGATACGGTTGACGTAACCGTCCGCCATCATGGTGCCCATGGTGATGCCGATGTCCTGCATGGTGATGCCGTAGGCCCCCGCCTTGTCCTTGTCGATGCTGATCTTCATGGTGGCCGAGTCGTAGTTCAGATCGAGATCCGAATAGACGAACTGGCCGTTGGCCTGGGTTGCCGCCAGCATCTCACCCGCGATCAGGAACAGGCTCTCGAAGCTGTTCGGGGTGGTGATGACGAACTGGATGGGCAAACCGCTCGAGGCCCCCGGCAGTTCCGGGAACTGGAAGGTGGTGATGGCCATCCCGGGGATGTCCTTCACCAGACCGGCAACCCGATCCAGCACCTCTTTCTGGCTCGCTTCACGCTGGCTCCAGGGCACCATGGAGGCGATACCGAACGCCTGGTTGGAGTTGAACACCCCCGAGAAGACCTGGGAGTAAGCGATCTCCGGCTGGTCGTCCAGGACTTTGTTCACGTCCGCCATGGTGTTTTCGATGTAGTCCAGGTTGGCGTTGGAAGGGGCCGTCCCCAGCACCGCCATGACGCCTTTGTCCTCGGACGGGGCCAGCTCGCTCGGAATGAACTTGAACAGCAGCGGCAGGCTGGCGAACACGATGACGGCAAACAGGATGACCACGATGCGCTTTTGCATCACGGCATGGAGCATGGCGTCGTAGCGGGCCGTCATCCGGTCCAGCAGGTCGTGTACGGTACGCTCGAACTTGCCGGGCTCCTCGTTGGCCCTGAGCATCTTGGCGCACATCATGGGCGACAGGGTCAGGGCGATGATGCCCGAGACGAACACGGCGCCCGCCAGGGTCAGCGCGAACTCCTTGAACAGGGAGCCGGTGATGCCCCCCATCAGGGCGATGGGCGCATACACCGCCGCCAGGGTGACCGTCATGGCGATGACGGGCACGGCGATCTCCCGGGTACCTATGATGGCGGCCCGGAACGGCTCTTCCCCTTCCTTGATGTGACGATCGACGTTCTCCAGCACCACGATGGCGTCATCCACCACCAGACCGATGGCCAGCACCATCGCCAGCAGGGTCATGAGGTTTATGGAGAAGCCGAACATGTCCATCATCATCACCACGCCGATGAGGCTCAGGGGAATGGTGATGATGGGGATGATGACCGCCCGGAACGAACCGAGGAACAGGGTGATCACCACCAGTACGATGGCGGCCGCCTCCAGTATGGTCTTGATGACCTCGTGGATGGATTCGTTGATGGCGATGGTGGAGTCATACAGGACGTTCACCTGCATGGTGCTCGGCATGTTGCGCTTCAGGCTCGGCAGCAGCTCCAGCACATCGTGGGCGATGTTGATGGGGTTGGCTGTCGGGGCTGCGTTGATGGCCAGAACCACGGCTTCGCGGCCGTTGGCGCTGGCGCGATAGATGTCGTGGCTCTTCTCCAGGGAGACCTTGGCGATGTCGGAGAGACGGATCACCTTGCTGTCGCGGGTGGCGACCACCAGACGCTTGAGCTCTTCGATGTTGCCGACCTGGGTCTCGGCGTTGCCGTTGAACAGGGTGAAATAGCCGGTGGCCTGGCCGGTCGCGGACTGATAGTTGTTGCTGTTGAGCACCGTCATCACGTCGCTTGAGGTCAGGTCAAAGGCGGCCATCTTGGCCGGATCCAGCCACACCCTCAGGGCGAATTCGACACCGCCATACAGATCCACCTTGGAGACCCCGCCCACGGTAAACAGCTGGGGCTTGATGACCCGCTCCAGGTAGTCGGTGATCTGGCTGGAGTTGAGCTCCGGGCTGGTGAAGCCCATGTAGAGCACCGCCGTGGTGGAGCCGGTGGAGGAGGTGACCGAAGGGTCTTCCGCCTCTTTGGGCAACTGGGAACGCACCGAGTTGACCTTGGCCAGGATGTCGGACAGCGCGGCGTTCGGATCGGTGTTGAGCTTCATGTACGCCGTCACCGTGGAACTGCCCAGCTGGCTCGAGGAGGTCATGAAGTCGATGTTGTCGGCCTGGGCGACCGCCTGCTCCAGGGGCTGGGTGATGAAGCCCTGGATCAGATCCGCACTGGCGCCATAGTAGCTGGTGTTGACCGTGATGACGGTGTTGATCACCTCGGGGTATTCACGCACCTGCATCTTGAAGATGGCCTGGAAGCCCAGCAGGGCTATCAGGAAGCTGAGCGAGATCGCCAGCACAGGCCGTTTTATGAATATGTCAGTAAATCGCATCGCAGCTCTCCGCGCTTACAGCATCGGGGTTTGTGCCGGAACGGCAAGGGCATCGTTCTCGACCACGTGCACCTTGGTATCGTTGCTCAGGCGAACCTGACCCGACAGCACGATTTGATCGCCAGCCTTGATGCCGGACAGCACATGGACATCGTTGCCGCGACGCTCACCTGCCTTGACCACCACCTGCTTGGCGCGTTTCACGCCGTCAGCCTCGTGAATGACGTAGACGTTCTCGCCATAGAGGGTGAAGGAGATGGCGGACTGCGGGATCACGATCTGGTCTTTCACCGTGGGCAGTATGATGCTGGCGCGGGCGAACATGCCGGAACGGAGCTGGCCGTCGTTGTTCGGAATGTCTGCCTGCACCTGGATCAGGCCGCTCTGATAGTTGACCGCGGGCTCGATGGCCGTGATCTGGCCGTCAAACTGGGTCTGGGGATAGGCATCCACGTTGATTTTGATGGTCTGTCCCAGGGTGATTTTGGAGATGTCGGTCTGGGGCACGGTGAAGCGCAGGCGCATCACGCTGGTGTCTTCGAGGCGCACAATCTGGGTACCCGGTTCCAGATACTGGCCGAGGAAGACGTTGCGCAGGCCCACGGCGCCGCTGAAGGGGGCTCGCACCTCACGACGGGCGATGGTGGCCTTCAGACTGTCGATGTCCGCCTCCAGGGAGCGGTAGCTTGCCTCGGCATCATCCAGCTGGTCCCGGGAGATGGAGTTCTTCTGATAGAGGTTCTTGTAGCGTTCGAACTTGGCCCTGGCTGCCGGCAGCCTGGCCTGGGAGGAGTTCAGATTGGCTTTTTCCACACTGGAGTCCAGGCTCAGCAGCAGTTGATCCGCTTTGACATGTGCCCCCGATTCGAACCGGATGCTGTCGATGGTGCCTGACAGCTCGCTGGAGAGGGTGACCCCCTGGTTCGGCTCGATGAAGCCGATGGCTTCAATGGTGGGGACCCAGTCTTGCGCCTTGGTGACCATGGCGGTGACCGGGAACTCGGGCTCGGGCCGATTGGCCATGAACTCTGCAATCTTCTTCTGCTTGAACATATTGAAGCCGATGACACTGCCAAACAGGGCGAGTGCTATCAGTAACATGATGGCCATCCACTTTTTCATGAACAGGCTCCTGTGATGGAAACATTAGGGTTTAAAATGGCATTCCAGCTGGCCCGGATGACCGTCTCCAGCTGTTCCTGCGTCAATTCGAAATCGTGAACCCGGCGCTGCTGTGCCAGGTTGGCCACGCAATCCAGACTCAATGCTTGCAACACCAGAATGGGGAGATCGATGAAGAGTCCCTGTTGGCGTCCTTGCTCAAAGAAGCGCTCAAGTGGCGCCCACGTCGCCATTATGACCGGATCCCGCTCCAATTCAGCCCCCAATGGAGAACTTTCGTACTGCAATTTGCACTTGAGTGCATTGGGGGAGCTGGTGAAGATGGCATCGATGTTGAGCCAGAGGCGTCGATACTGCTCATAGGACACCTCTTCTATCTGCACACCTTCCATGACCAGGGGATGACACTTGAGGATAGTGTGCTGATAGAGCTGGCGGATCAGGTCATCCTTGTCTCTGAAATAGCGATAGATGGTGCCTGCCGCCACCTTGGCTTTCTTGGCGACCACGGCAATGGAAAGGCCGTAGAAGCCCTGCTCGCCGAGGATCTCGTGAGCTGCTTCGAAAATGCGTTCTTTCTTATCCATGGTTATCAGAGGTCAATGACTGAATGAACGTTCATTCATTCTAGGTGGGCGCAAAGGCAAGTCAAGCATTGCCCATCATCTCTGACCCTATGGGGTGAGGGATTCAAAAAGTAGTGGGGAATTGCTGGATCCAGCCTGAACAAAACAAAAATAGTTGAAAAGGGTCGGAAGTGATTGAAAAACAGGCACTTGATTCTTTGTGTCAAAAAAAGAGTAGACAAGGTCGGCATCATCATCAATAATGCGCCCCGTTCGACAGCGTAGCGCCCGTAGCTCAGCTGGATAGAGCGCTGCCCTCCGGAGGCAGAGGTCACAGGTTCGAATCCTGTCGGGCGCACCATCAAAAGTGCGCCGGTTAAACGGGCGTGTTGAAGAACGAAAACAGCTGTGGTGGCTGTAGCTCAGTTGGTAGAGTCCCGGATTGTGATTCCGGTTGTCGTGGGTTCGAGCCCCATCAGCCACCCCATTTTACAGCTTGTCAGGTACGCGAAGGTGGCGGAATTGGTAGACGCGCTAGCTTCAGGTGTTAGTGCCCCCCGGGTGTGAGGGTTCGAGTCCCTCTCTTCGCACCATACTTGCTGTATGACGAGGATGACCAGATGGTCATATTTGTGTTTTTGGAATACCCCCTCGGTGATTAGCGCAGCCCGGTAGCGCATCTGGTTTGGGACCAGAGGGTCAAAGGTTCGAATCCTTTATCACCGACCACATTTGAAAACCCCGCTCAGGCGGGGTTTTTGCTTTTTGGCATTTCTCTTTCGCTTTTTCCTGTCACGTCTTTTTACACTTCTTCAGGCGCCTGTTCGCCACGAGTTCGCTATGCTGGGGCCCGGAGCCGCGAGACAGGGGACGCTCGGGCACGGACCAGATACAAGGCCTATGCATCACCATATCACTTCTCTTCAACTCTCCGTGCTGGCCATGGCCGCACTGCTGCTGGGCGGCTGCGCCCTGCAGCCAAAACCGGAAGATCTTCTGATGGGCGCCGCCCCCAAGCCAAAGGCCGAACTCGAGGCCACCTTGGTGACCAGTGGTGGCTTCTGCGTGACCCTGAGCGAGCAGGGCCGTCTGCTGACTCAGCCCTGTGATCAGCAATCGAACCAATCATTCAGCTGGGATGTCGGTGCCCTGCAACTGGCCGGGGATTGCCTGGTCGCCAAAGGGGAGGATGGTCTGGGGATGGAGGCGTGCCGGGAGGAGAGCCATCAATGGCAGTGGCAGGGGGATCGTCTGTTCAATCGGCAGGTGTCGCTGTGCCTGGATGTGGCGGGTCGCCGTCACAAGCCGGCCGTCCCCCTGCGCCTCGCCGAATGCTATGGCGGCGCCAACCAGAGCTTTGAGTGGACGCCCTCCGGCACGCTGTTGAACCGTCTGATGCACCCGGCTCTGGTGTGGTGACAAGAGGGCGAGAAGCAAAAAGGGTGGCCCATGTGGCCACCCTTTTTCTATCCGCGACGGGGGTACCGTATCAGCGGGTCTGGGAGGCGAACAGTTTCTCCAGATAGACGGCAACGCCATCTTCATCGGAAGTGAGGGTCTGTTCGTGCTCTGGCAGGGCCAGTTTGAGGCGATCGTGGGCGTTGCCCATGACCACGCCACGGCCCACCATGCTCAGCATCTCGAAGTCGTTCATGCCATCGCCGAAGGCCACGGCCTGGGACATCTCCAGGCCGTGCTGCTCCAGCACGGCGCGCACGGCATTACCCTTGTGCACACCGGCATGCATCACCTCGAGGCAGTCAGGCAGGGAGAAGGTGACGTTGAGTCGATCACCATATTGCTGGTTGAGGTGCGCCTCTATCTTCAGCAGCTTGTCGTGGTCGCCGATGTAGAACACCTTGTTGACCCTGTCCTTCGGGTGGCTGGCGAGATCCGCCAGACGGTAGCTGAAGCCGGAGTCGTGATGGAACTTCAGCAACCAGGGCAGCTCCTCTTCCACCAGCCACTCGTCGCCGTAGTAGACGTTGATGTGGATGGACGGGTCGCGTTCCATGGCGATCAGCTCGGCCGCCACCGTGCTCGGTAGCGCCTGGTTGTAGACCAGTTGATCCTGCTTGTCGTGTACCACGGCGCCGTTGGAGGTAATGAGGTAGATATCCAGCCCCAGTGCATCGCGGATGCTGCGCACATCCACATGGTGACGGCCGGTGGCGACCACGAACTTGACGCCCTGGTCGACCAGGCGGTGCAGGGTATCCCGGGTGCGGGAGGAGATCTGGTGCTGCCCGTTGAGCAGGGTACCATCGAGATCGGACACAACTACCTTGAACATCATTACCTCGACTTCAATTGAACGCCGGGGGAGTGTACCCCAGCGTCTGCCGTCACCCCATTTATTTAGGGATCCAAAAAATAACCAGCCCCTTCTGGTCGCGTCAGTAGCGCGCGAAGAAGGCCAGGGTTGCATTGAGCGCGGCGTGGCGCTGGGGATCCGCCTCGATGAAGAGCTCGTGCCAGGCCCCTTCGATACGCAGCGGCTTGCTCCCTTCACATTGGGCCTTGGCGCAGAAGGCCTCCTGGGCGGCGTTGTCCACCACGCTGTCCTCGCCGGCCTGCAGCAGCAGCAGCGGCGTCTTGATGGCGCCGGCGTCGGCCACGGCCGCGTCCGATCCTGTGATGGCCTGATGGATCCAGTGGGCGGTGGCGCCCCCCAGCCTGACCTGGGGATGCTGTTCGTAGATCTGGCGGAAGGCCTGATAACGCGCCGTGCTGTGGGTCAGCTCGTTGTCGGCAAAGCCGTGATCCTCATAGGGTCCCTGACCCGGGCCGTAGGGGGGCTCGCCCACCCAGCCGCCGACCGTGCCGATGGTGGCCGCCAACCCCTTGGCCAGCCACTTGGGCAGGCCGCCGAGGTTGATGCCCATCATGGGGGAGGAGAGCACCGCCGCCTGGATGTCGTTCGGCCAGCGTTCCAGATAGCGGGCCGAGATGGCCCCCCCCATGGAGTGGGCCAGCAGGAACAGCTTGGCAGGCTTGTCCGGTACAATCACTTCGTCATGAAACTGTTTGAGATCGGCGACATAGTCGTCGAACTGGTCGACATACCCCTTCTCTTTGTCGGCCAGCATGCGGTCTGACATTCCCTGGCCGCGATGATCGATGAGGTAGAGGCTGTAACCCTGGCGCCAGAGATCCCAGGCCAGCTCCTGATACTTGAGGTAGCTCTCGACCCGGCCGTTGACGATGAGGATGGCGCGATCGATCTTGGGTTGGCGCAGGGCGGCATAGCGGAGGGTGACCCCGTCCTTGCCCTTGAACTCCCCCTCGACGGCATGCTGGCGCCAGAAGTCGGGCAGGGTCTGCTGATAGAGGGCGGGGACGTCGGCTTCAGTGGTCAGCTGGTAAGGATTGCTCACGGCAAGGGCTCCGGCAGAAAACAGGGTCAGGGCCAGCAGGGGCAGGTGGTTAAGCTTCATCAGTGTACTCTTCCGAAGGATCATCCGATTGTTGGGCGGCCCATCCTTTGCGGGTCAGCTGCATCTGCTGCCACCAGCGTTCGTCCGCCAGGATCTCGCCGGCCGGACCGAGCTGGGGGTAGTGCATCTCTTTCTCCTTGCAGAGCTGGGCATAGACGGGATAGCCCCCCTCGAACAAGATGGTGTTCTGCTCTTCCAGGCTGAGTGGACAGCCGCGCTGATAACAGCCGGCCAGTTCGCGCTGGCGCTGGGCCTCGTAAAGGATGGCGGCGGCGGCTACCGAGACGTTGAGGGACTGCACCATGCCTACCATGGGGATGACGATATGGTGATCGGCCAGGGCCAGCGCCTCTTCGCCGATGCCGTGCTTCTCCTGGCCCACCAGGATGGCGGTGGGTCTGGTGTAGTCGATGGCACGAAAGTCCACGGAGCTGTCGGAGAGGTGGGTCGCCAGGATCTGCATGCCGGAGGCCTTGAGTTCGGCCACCGCGCTGCCGATGTCCGGGTGCAGCTTCACGTCCACCCAGTTCTGGCTGCCGCGGGCAGTGCCCTTGCGCTTGTGGATCCAGCTCTTGGGCCAGACCGCGTGCACCCGGTGGATGCCGATGGCATCGGCGGTGCGCACGATGGCGGCCAGGTTGTGAGGTTTATGAACCTCTTCCATGCAGACGGTCAGGTCGAGCTGGCGCATGGCCAGCATGTCGGAAATGCGTTTGAAGCGTTCAGGAGTCATGTCGGTTTCTATGTCGTGAGGCCGGTGCATGCAACAAGGCTGGTGGCCTGCGGCATGGGGCCCTGGGTATCTCTTGAAAAGCAGCAGGCGGCTTGCGCCGCCTGTGTTCAGTTTTTCTGTCGGCTCACCCTGAGCACGTTGGGCATGACCCGGATCTTGCGCATGATGTTGGCGAGGTGGATCCGGCTCTTGGTGGTGATGAGCAGGGTGACCACATAGACCCGGCCATCCTTCTCCTCGGTGCTGATGGCGTGGATGTTGGCGCCGGTGGCGGCAATCACGTTGGCCAGCTCCGCCAGGGCGCCCTGGTGGTTGACGATCTCGATGCTGATGCCGGTGCGGAATTCCTGCTCCTGCTCCTTGTCCACCTCCCACTGCACCGGCAGGTATTTGTCCGGTTCGCGGCTGTAGCCCTTGATGTTGCGGCAGGACTCCTGGTGGATCACCAGTCCCTTGCCCGGGCTGATGTGGGCAATGATGGCGTCCCCCGGGATGGGGCGGCAGCAGTTGGCGAAGGTGACCAGCATGCCGTCGGCCCCCTTGATCGGCATCTTCTTGCTGGTGGATTTGGGCTGCTCTTCCAGCGGCAGTTCATCTCCCAGCATGCGGCGTGCCACCATGACGCTCATGGCGTTGCCAAGGCCCACGTCGGCCAGCAGCCCCTGCAGGTTCTCGTGTTTGGTATCGGCCAGCACCTGCTTGACGCGGGCTTCCGGGATGTCTTCGATGTTCTTGGCGCCGAGGGCATGGTTGAGCAGGCGGCGGCCCAGCACCACGGACTCTTCGGTGCGCAGGTTCTTGAGGAACTGACGTATCTTGGAGCGCGCCTTGGTGGTCACCACGAAGTTGAGCCAGGCCGCGTTCGGGCGGGCGCCGGGGGCCGTGATGATCTCCACCGTCTGACCGGAGTGCAGCGGGCTGCTCAGCGGATAGGGGTGGCGGTCGACCCGGGAACCGACACAGGCATGACCGATGTCTGTGTGCACCGTGTAGGCGAAGTCCACCGGGGTGGCGCCGGCGGGCAGCTCCATGATGCGGCCCTCCGGTGTGAAGACGTAGATCTCGTCGGGGAAGAGGTCGGTCTTGACTCCCTCGATGAACTCGAAGGAGCTGCCGGCGCTCTGTTGCAGCTCCAGCAGGCTCTGCATCCAGCGCTGGGCGCGGATCTGGGCCGTGGTGCCCGAGCTGTCCCCATCCTGCTTGTAGGCCCAGTGGGCGGCGACGCCCTTGTCGGCCATCTGGTCCATGAACTCGGTGCGGATCTGCACCTCCACCGGTACCCCGTGGGGGCCCACCAGGGAGGTGTGCAGGGACTGGTAGCCGTTGGTCTTGGGGATGGCGATGTAGTCCTTGAAGCGACCGGGGCGCGGCTTGTAGAGGCTGTGCATCTGCCCAAGCACCCGGTAGCAGGTGTCTATGTCTTTCACTCTCACTCTGAAAGCATAGATATCCATCACTTCGTGGAATTGCAGTTCTTTCTTCTCCATCTTGTTGTAGATGGAGAACAGGTTCTTCTCGCGTCCACTTACCTGGGCATCGATACCGGCTTCCCGCAGACGCCCCTCAATCTCGCTCTGGATGGAGTCGATGATCTCGCGCCGGTTGCCACGGGCGCGGCGCACCGATTCCCGCAGTACCCGGGAGCGCATGGGGTAGAGCGCCTCGAAACCGAGCTCTTCCAGCTCGTTCTTCATGGTGTGAATACCGAGGCGGTTGGCGATGGGGGCGAAAATCTCGAGGGTTTCCCGGGCGATGCGGCGGCGCTTGTCCGGTCGCAAGGAGCCGAGGGTACGCATGTTGTGAGTGCGGTCGGCCAGCTTGATGAGGATGACCCGGATGTCCTGGGTCATGGCCATCATCATCTTGCGGAAGTTCTCGACCTGCGCTTCCTTGCGATCGCGGAACTTCAGCTTGTCGAGCTTGGAGACACCGGAGACCAGCTCGGCGACGGCGTTGCCAAACTGCTCGGCAAGATCGTCCTTGGTGACAGGGGTATCTTCGATGACGTCGTGCAGCACGGCAGCCATCAGGGTCTCGTGATCGAGGCGCATGTCGCCCAGGATGCGGGCCACGGCAACGGGATGAGTGATGTAGGGTTCACCACTGGAACGCATCTGTCCCTGGTGAGCATCGCGGGCTACCACATAGGCTTGCCTGAGCTTCTCAACCTGCTCGGGTGGCAGGTAGGAACTGGCTATTTCTTTAAGATTTTCAAATAAATACAAGACAGTCCCCGCAGCGGTTAAACGGCAATCCGTGAAATTGAGGGTATGCCCTCGAGTTTGCGAGGTTTTCGAGCGGTTGTAAATGGGGAGAACAGCCGGCACCCGGGCGGGCGCCGACTATGGGAAGCGATTGACTTAGCCGCGACCTTCTGCGATGGCAGCAACGGCAGCCAGCTCGGCGGCTTCCTGCTCTTGCTGCTCGTAGCGGTCCTGAGTATCCATCACCTGGTTGTTGACCAGACCCAGTTCGATCTCGCGCAGGGCGATCACGGTCGGCTTGTCGTTCTCTTCGTCGACCAGGGGATCCTTGCCTTGTACCGCGATTTGACGAGCGCGGCGCGCGGCGACCAGCACCAGGTCAAAACGGTTACCTACCTGTTTTACAGCATCTTCTACAGTAACGCGGGCCATGCGGGACTCCAGTGTTTGGGCTTTCTGTGATTGAAAAAGCAGTGTTTAAAAATGACGCAAAAGTTTACTTGTTTTTGGCTTACTCTGCCAGTAGCTGTTTCAGCAAGTTTTGCTGGGCCTGCTGTTGCTGACGCATTTCCAGGCGCTGGCACTCGATGACGGCCCTGAGTTGGAACAGTGCCAGCTCAAAGTCTTCATTGATGATGACATAGTCATACTCGTCATAGTGCACCATTTCGGCAATGGCTTTCTCCATCCGGCCCTTGATCACCTCGGCGCGGTCCTGGCCGCGGCCGATCAGGCGGCGCTCCAGCTCCTCGCGGCTGGGAGGCAGGATGAAGATGGACTTGGTCGGCATCTGTTCGCGGATCTGGCGGGCACCCTGCCAGTCGATGTCGAGGAAGACGTCGATGCCCTGCGCCAGACAGGCCTCGATGGCGGCGCGGGAAGTGCCGTAGTAGTTGCCGAAGACTTCTGCCCACTCCAGAAAGTCACCGCGCTCGATCAGCGCCTTGAACTCTTCCACCTTGACGAAGTGGTAGTGCACCCCGTGCTCTTCACCGGGACGGGTGGCGCGGGTGGTATGGGAGACCGACAGCTGCATCTTGCCGGCGGCGTTGTGCTGGGTCAGCAAGGCATTGAGCAGGCTGGACTTACCGGCCCCGCTCGGGGAAGAGATGATATAGAGAGTGCCTTGTTGCGCCATGTCTGTACCTTTAAGCGATGATCCGCGCTTTGGTTGTAGCAGAGGCCGCCGTCTTGTGCCCGATAAGGGAGACGGTTGCTCGCAATGCGCGGAGGAATCAGAGTCAGGAGGATGTAAAGGCGGCGAATGTTAGCAGATGGGGGCGGATAAAAAAACGGCCGGAATCATATTCCAGCCGATCAAAATATCCGTAGCTTGCTGTGCGGGCGTTACCCGCATAGAGGGCCATTCTGCCCACGGAGCCGGGGCCGGGCCATCAGATTATCCCTGCGCCAGGGCTCGGAATTTCCGAGTTGCCCTGGGTCGGTAGAAGATGCTTGTCGGTACAGAGGCGGTCGAAGGCGGCGATGACCCGCTCGCGGCTTATCTTGGCCATGGCGTCCGGATCCTTGAGGCGGGTGCGCCAGCCGAGCTCGGCCAGCGGCTTGCCGGTCTCCTGCTCAATCAGTTCCTGATAGACGCTGACCAGATAATCCCGGCACAGATAGGGGCCGGTACGGGCGGGGTTGTGGTGGGCGTAGAGGCCGATCACGGGTGTTCCCACCAGGGTGGCCATGTGGGCAGGGCCGGTATCCGGGGCCAGCACCAGGCTCGCCTCGCCAATCAGCGCCAGCAATTGCTTGAGGCTGGTCTGCCCCACCAAATCTGCCGGCTTGCTCTGGCTGAGGCGCTGGATCTCGGCGGCGAGATCCCGCTCCAGCTTGGCCGGTCCGCCGCACAGATAGACCTGAAAGCCCTTGTCTGCGGCGTGATCCGCCAGCGCGGCATAGCCGGCGGCAGTCCAATTCTTGAATGCCTTGCTGGCAGCGGCGCAGATGAGCAGGGTCGGCTTGCCGCCAATTTTCTCCTTCGCCCAGGCCTGGTGCTCGGCGCTGATGGGCAGTTGCCAGTCCGGGGTCAGATCCTTTATCCCGAGCTCTTTGGCGAAGGCGAGAAAGCCGTCCAGCACGTGGGGGGAGGCGGGTGAGGGGACCCGATGGTTGGTGAACAGCCACTGACCGTCGCTGGCGCGCTCCCGATCAAACCCGAGTTTGACCTTGGCCTTGATGCCGAGGGTGGCGATGCTGGCGCGCATGGCGGCCTGCAGGTGGAGCAGTGCATCGAACCTGCGCCCCTTGAGGGTCTGCCAGAGATCGCGATAGCCGCGCCACCCCTTGCTCTTGTCGAAGGGAATGACCTCGACCCCCGGCAGATCGGCGAACAGGGTCGCCTCAATCTTGCCGGTGATCCAGGTGATGCGGGTCTGGGGCCACTCCCGCTGGATGACGCGCACCAGCGCCAGCGCGTGGCAGCAATCTCCGATGGCGGAGAGCCGCAGGATGCAGATGGAGGAGGGCGGCGTTTGGAACAGCGGCATGATGTGGCGCAACGATGGCAAAATGGATGGATGGCATTATGCAAACTCCCCTGTGGATTGTAAAATTGCGCCGGTTGCCCGACCGGCACGGCTTTCTGAATGGATGCCCTGCACCCACTATCGACCGGAATTCTCATCATGCTGACACACACCACCCACAACCAGGTCTGCTGGTATGCCGACGGAGTCTTCCGCGATCCCTCCCCTGCCTTGTTCGATCCTGTCTGGTGGCAGACCCATCGCCAGGTGGTGGGCTCTTCCATCGGCCGCGGGGTGACCTGGTTCGTCAAGGACGAGGCACGCCATCTGGTGCTGCGTCACTACTACCGTGGCGGCATGGTGGGCAAGCTGGTGCGTGACCGGTTCTGGTTTGAAGGGGTGGAGAGCAGCCGGGCCATGGCTGAATATCGTCTGCTGGCGACCCTGAGTGAACAGGGGCTGCCGGTGCCGCGCCCCTTTGCGGCCCGCATGGTCAAGCAGGGACCCTTCTATCGGGCCGACATCCTGATCGAGCGCATTCGCGGCGCCAAGGATCTGGTGGCCCTGCTCAAGCAGGGGCCGATCGCCGGTGAGGTGTGGCACAAGATAGGCAAAACGGTGCGCCAGTTGCACGATGCAGGGGTCTATCATGCGGATCTCAACAGCCACAACCTGCTGCTCGACAAGGAGGGCAAGGTGTGGGTGATCGACTTCGACAAAGGAGCCATCCGCTCCCCCGGCAACTGGCAGCAGGCCAACCTGGAGCGGTTGCTGCGCTCCTTCAACAAGGAGTCGCAACTGCACACCAGCTTCCACTTCGTGCCGGAAAACTGGCAAGCCCTGATGGCAGGCTATCAGGGCAAGGTGGCGTGACGTCGGGTTCCACTTCGTAGCTGGAGGCTGGCAGGCCGCTGATGGCGCCACCGGGGGCGAGAGGTGCGAGGCCAGCGATGCTGGCGCGGTTGCTCGGCGCCAGTACCAATGTTACTTATTGAGTGTGATTGCTTGGACAGATATTCAGATCCGGTTTCGAGGCGCGTGATGGAAAGGTATGAGACTCCCGGGGTTGAGGTCACCACTCCCCTTGAGGTGACGCTGATGGCACAGGCCATGGCGATGTTGGAGGCCGGGATCTGGACCTGGTCGGCCGGGCAGGGTCTGAGGCGGGACCCTTCCTGTCTGCAACTGCTGGGTCTGGAGGGGGGCGAGTTGGGGGATCTCGGCTGGCTGGATCGGGTACATCCGGATGATGCACCCCGTCTGGCAGAGGCCCTGGAGGCCTGCCAGCATGGGCGCAGTAACGGGCTTCGACTCGAGTACCGCATCCTGCACCATCAGGGCCATTACATCCGGCTGGAGGAGCGGGTCCGTCGCGACGAAGGGGGTCAACTGCTGGGGGTGGTTCGCCATCTGGATGCCGCCATGGCGCCCCTGGAGGATCGCCACGACACGGATCCCCTCACCGGCCTCGAGAGCCGCAGCCACTTCGAGCTGTTGCTGGATGAACGGCTGGCCAGCGAAAGCGGCAGTTTCTGTCTGCTGCAGTTCAGCGTGGATCACCGCAGCAAGATCCTGCAGTTGTTCGGGGAGGCGGCCTGCGACGCCATGCTGGCCAAGCTGGCCCGCATCGTGCGCCGCGAGCTGCGCCGGGAAGATCCCTTCGCCCGTTGGGACGAAGACGGCTTCATCCTGATGCTCTCCCAGACCGATCGGCTGAGTGGCCTGGAGATTGCCGAGCGGCTGCGTCTCGAGATCGCCGACGCCAGCCTGCTGCCCCAGCGTCCGGTGACCGTGAGCATCGGCCTGGTGCAGAGCCAGAGTGCCGAGCAGCTCGATCACCTGCTGGCCCGGTTGGCCTCCTGCCACGGTCAGGCGAAGCGGGAACACAACGCCGTGGTCGGCTGACGGCCAGTCACTGTCCGCGTACCCATTGACGCCGATGGACCCATCAGCGTCAATGGTTTTCAGTCAGCGCTCACTGACCTGCTGACGCTGGCAGACCCAGAGGGAAGCCAGCATCAGCAGGGCGCCCAGACCGAGCCTGAGCAGGTCGGTATCCTTGCCCCAGAGCACCAGATTGACCAGCAGACCCGCGGGGATCAAGGCGTTGTTCATGGTGGCCAGCACGCCGCTGCTGACCAGGGTCGCCCCCTTGTTCCATAGGAAGTAGCCGAGCCCGGATGCCCCGACCCCCAGCCAGAAGAGGATGCCCCATTGCAGGGGGCTGGTGGGATATTGAGGTTTGCCCAGCAGCCACCAGGCGGGCAGGGCGATCACCAGGGCGCCCAGATAGAAGCAGCCGAACACCGCCAGCTGGGGCGGCTGCTCAGCCTCCCGGGCCAGCAGCACCTTGTAGCCTACCTGGCCCAGGGCGAAGCAGACGTTGGCGCCCTGCACCACCAGGAATCCCAGTACATAGTTTTCGGTCAGGCCGTCGAAACGGATGACGGCCGCCCCCAGCACCGCCAGCAGGGCCCCCCACAGATAGACAGGCTTGAAGCGCCCTTCCAGCAGGTCGTGGATCAGGGTGACATAGATGGGGGTGAAGATGGTGAACACCAGCACTTCCGGTACCGTCAAGAGCAGGAAGGAGTGGTAGTAGAAGAGATACATGATGCCGAGCTGGATGGCACCGAGGGCCATCAGCTTGGCCACCAGATCGGGGCGCAGCCAGCGACGGCGCAGGAAGGGCAGAAACACCAGGCTGGCGAGCACGATGCGGGTCAGTACCGAGAAGTAGGCATCCACCTGACCGGCAAGGTAGACCCCGATCAGGCTGAAGGAGAAGGACCAGAGCAGGGTAACCCCTATCAAGTAGTTCATGTGATTGAATTGTCGTCAGTTGTCAATTTGGAGGGCGCTATGATGGCCGAGTTGGAAGGCGCGATCCAGCGTTTATGGGAAGGGTTGTCACAGATCGGAGCATTTGCCTTCGAGGCGAGCAACGGGACCGGATCCGCCACCGACTGGTGCGGTCGCGGTGAGGGTGCCGTGGTGGTGACCGATCACCATGGGGGGTGGCTGTATGCCGAGACGGGTCGCTACACCACGCCCCATGGCCGGGAGCTGACCATGCACAACCGCTTCTGGTGGCAGCGCACCGCACGGGGGATCATGCTCTCCCACCTGCGCTACGAGCAGCCGGTGATGCTGTTCGAGCTGTTGCCCCGGGGGGATGGGCACTGGGTCACGGCCGAGCCTCACCGGTGCGGGCAGGATCACTACAGCGCCGAGCTGACCGAAACCGGCGAGGGTTTCCTGCTCGCCTGGCAGATAACGGGGCCGCGCAAGAACGAGCGGTTGAGTTATCGCTACGGAGCAGAGGCGCAGAGATAAAAAAACCGGCGCAGGGCGCCGGTAGAGGGGACAAATCGGAGGTTTTGTTAAAACGGTCCCAAAAACAGGAGAGATACACTCTCGTCACACACGCAGAGAGGGTCTTCAGGCATTCAGTGCATAGTTCAGCATGGCTTGCAGCTTGCTGTCGAAGAACCAGGGCAGCAGCACCATCAGCAGACCCAGCACCCCGGCCAGCCGGTGGCGATACTGCCAGCCGGCTATCAGTACCAGACCGCCGCAGAGGGTGGTCAGGATGCCTGACATAGGGCAGCCTCCCGCTGTTGGCGGCGCTGCTGTGCCCACTGGTTGAGGGCGACCGAACCCAGGATCAGGGCCAGCGCCACGCCCGTGGTGGACTGGATCTGCTCACCGAGGAACAGGGCTCCCAGCATGACGCCGAACAGCGGCACCAGGTAGTTGCTGAAGGAGGCGAAGGTCGGGCCCGCCTTCTGGATCAGCGCCATGTAGAGGAAGTAGACCAGGCCGGTACAGAAGATCCCCAGCATGGCGACGGCGCCCATGGCCTGCTGGCTCGGCAGGGTGAGGCTGCTCAGGTCGGCCACGAAGGGCGCGGCTAGCAGCAGCTGGATGGCCGAGGAGATCAGGATGTTGCGGGCCACGACCACAGGATGGTCCTTGGCGAAGCGCTTGATCATCAGCAAGCCGATGGCGAAGCAGCTGGCACCGAACAGGATGGCCATGGCACCGAGCAGGCCGGCATTCATGCCGCTGGTCAGCTTGGGCCAGAACAGTACCAGCACGCCGATGAAGCCGATGATCACGGAGACGAGGCCGCCCTTGGTGATTCTTTCACCAGAAATAAACAAGGGAGCCGCCAGAATGGTCACAAAGGGGATACAACCCATGACCACGGCCGCGATGGCGCTGTCCACATACTGTTGTCCCCAGGCCACCATGATGAAGGGGATGGTGGCGTCGAGCAGGGCGATCAGCATATAGGTTCGCCAGGGCGTGTGTTCACTCTTGAGGCGCATGAACAGGCAGAGCAGACCCAGGGTCAGGCTGCCGCACAGGGCGCGTCCGGCGGCCACCATGATGGGGGGCAGTTCAGCCACGGCCTGGTGCATGAAAATGAACTGGGAGCCCCACAACAGGCCGATCGCCAGCAACAACAGATAGCTACGCATTTGAATCTCCGATGTAATTCGCCTGCGCATTCTATGCAATCTGCTACTATGCCAAAAATGAATTGCCGTCATTCAACTATGGCCAATATCGATGGAACTGCCCCTCTCCCGCCTCGACCTCAACCTGCTCACCGTGTTCGACATGCTGATGCAGGAGCGCAACGTCACCCGTGCCGCCGAACGGCTGCACCTCTCCCAGTCCACCGTCAGCCATGCGCTGGGGCGCTTGCGCCAGGCGCTGGATGACCCGCTGTTCGTGATGAGTCGGCGCGAGATGATGCCGACCGAACGGGCCAAGGCGCTGGCGAGCCCGGTGCGCCAGGCGCTTGCCATGCTGGAGCAGGGGCTGCGTCAGGCCAAGGGATTCGACCCGGCAAGTGCCCGGCGGATCTTTCGCATCGCCACCCCGGGCTCGGTGGAGCACGGCCTGGTGCCGGTGCTGGTGGAGTGGATGGTGCAGCAGGCTCCCCATTGCCGACTGGAAGTGTGCGAGCTGGCGGACAGCGACTACGAGCGGGAGCTGGAGAAGGGGGAACTGGATCTGGTGATCGGGTTTGCCGGTGCCAACCATCTCTCGCCCCGGTTGTGGCGCGAGGAGTGGTTCAGCAATCCGCTGGTCTGTTTGTCGCCCCTCGGCAGCGCTCTGCCCGACATGCTGGGGCCGGGAGAACTGGTCAGCCGGCCCCACATCCACACCTCCAGCTGGGGCCACAGCCAGGCCATGGTGGATCTCTGGCTGGCCCGTTTCGGGGTGGAGCGGGAGCTGGGGGTCAGGCTGCCGAGCTTTATGGCGGTACCGCCGCTGATGGCGACCGGCCGCTACCTGGTGGTGGTGCCCGAGATGATCGGGCGCCACTTCTGTCGCCACTATCCGTTGCGCCTGCACCAGCTGGAACCCGCCATCCCCATCGTCTACCTGATGGCGGGCCACCCGCTCACTGCCCATGACGAGGCGATCGGCTGGTTCAAGGGGTTGTTGCACCGGCTGGCGAGGGAGCGCTACGGCGCGGATGCGCTCGGCCATCCCGCGCCGCAGGGGGCAGATCACGCCAATCCGGAGAAGTAGTCCAGCCCCATCGCCCCCTTCACCTCGGCCAGCACCTCGTCGGTGAGGGCCCGGGCCTGCTCGGTACCCTGCTGCAACAGACGCAGCAGCTGGCGCTTGTCGGCGATGGCTGCCTCGCGCCGCTCCCGCATCGGAGCGAGCAGGGTCTGCAGGCAGTCGTTGAGTACCTGCTTGCAGCGCATGTCCCCCAGACCACCGCGCTGGTAGTGGGCCTTCATCTCGGCCACCAGGGCCTTGTCGGGGTGGAAGGCATCCAGATAGGCGAACACCGTATTGCCCTCCACCTGACCCGGATCGCTCACCTTGAGGTGATTGGGGTCGGTATACATGGCGAACACCGCCTGCTTGATCTCGTCGCTCGACATGCCGAGTTCGATGGTGTTGCCAAGGGACTTTGACATCTTGGCCTTGCCGTCGATGCCGGGCAGGCGGCCGGTGTCGCTCAGGATGGGCTGGCACTCGGTCAGCACCTCTTTGCCCACCAGGGTGTTGAAGCGGCGCACTATCTCGTTGGTCTGCTCCAGCATGGGCAGCTGATCCTCGCCCACCGGCACGTGAGTGGCACGAAAGGCGGTGATGTCGGCGGCCTGGCTGACCGGATAGACGAGGAAGCCGGCGGGCAGGCTGCGCTCGAACCCTTTCTGCTGGATCTCCGCCTTGACGGTGGGGTTGCGCTCCAGCCGGGCGACACTGACCAGGTTGAGGTAGTAGGTCGTGAGTTCGGCGAGGGCGGGCAGGGCGCTCTGCAGGCAGAAGGTGGTCTTGGCGGGGTCGAGGCCAGCGGCCAGGTAGTCGGCCATCACCTCCAGCACGTGATCGGTCACCTTGGCCGGGTTGTGGCCGTTGTCGGTCAGCGCCTGCAGATCGGCGATCATGACGAACTGGCGGTAATGGTGCTGGGCGGCCACGCGCTGGCGCAGGGAGCCGACGTAGTGGCCGATGTGCAGTTTGCCGGTGGGGCGGTCGCCGGTCAGGATCACGGGGTAGTGCATGTCACTCTCTCCAGTTGGGTGAGCCGGGAGGCGACATAGGGATGAAAACAATGACCGCCTCTCGGCGGTCACGGTGTTTTCTTTGGGAAATTTTACATAGAAAAGCAGTGCCGCCTGTTTAGAAGAAGCACCACCAGTAGTTGTGATTGAATGAGGTCATATTCATGGCAAATCACACTACGCCTGTTCGATCACTTCTGCAAGGGCACGACCAGCATGTCGCAGGGCACGGTATTCATCAGCTGGCGTGCGCTCGAGGTGAGCAGGCTCCAGAAGCTCTGGCGATGGCCGCACACCAGCAGGTCGATCTGGTAGTCCTTGACCGCCTGGTTGACCCGCTCGCTCAGATCGCCGCAGATCACCAGCTTCTTCTCGATGGGGTAGTCCACCGAGGCGAGGAAGGCTTCCAGCTTCTCCTTCGCTTCGGCGATCACCTGGTCCTGCACGTTGTCGATGTCGATGTCGATCATCTCGGTGTAGAGATCCTTGAGGTCCACATCCACATGGATCACCGACAGCTTGGCGCCGTTGGAGCGGGCCCGGTCGACCGCCTTCTCGATCACCTTGCGGTTGTCTTCCGACAGGTCGATCGCGGCCAGTACGTGTTTGTAATAGGTTCCATTCATGGGAGTTCTCCTCACTGATCCTGGGTCCACTATACCAATGTCTGCTGAAACTAAAACGGCATCGTCGCCACAGTTTCAGGATTTGCCTGACCCCGAACCGGAAGGCGTAGAGGTGCAGGTGGCCGGGGAGTGCATATTTTGAACAGGAGTTTGACGCCGGTCACAGGCGTGCTATTGCCCTCGGGAAGGTGGGGGAATAGGATGTGCCCGTGCTTCGCAATGAACACAAAACAACAAAAAGCATCTGAATACCGCTTTGGGGAGCCTCGCGCTCCCTTTTGTTTTTCTGCCCTCTTCCAGTCCATATCCCGTCCGACATCAAGGTAATCCCGCCCCCCTTGGTTATGCTGTAGCCAGTTCCCTTGGCAAAACGGCCAGGGCTCCTCACCTGCAACCGGGTGACGCTGTCATGGCCGTTTCTCATGTCCCACCGATGCACCGGAGAGTCCTTCATGATCATTCATCCCCAGATCCAGGGTTGTGTTGCCCGCAATTGCCACCCCATGGGTTGTCGCGCCGCCGTGCTGCAACAGATCGAACAGGTGCGGGCGGCGGGGCCGTTCAACGGGCCGAAACGGGTGCTGGTGCTGGGGGCATCGTCCGGTTTCGGGCTGGCGTCCCGGATCGCGCTCACCTTCGGCGCCGGGGCCGATACCCTGGGCGTCTCGTTCGAGCGGGGTCCCTCCGACAAGGGGCTCGGCAGTGCTGGCTGGTACAACAACATCTGGTTTCGTCAGGCGGCGGAGCAAGCCGGTCGCATCGCCGTCAACCTGATCGGGGATGCCTTCTCCGACACCATGCGCCAGCAGGCCATCGACGTCATCCGCCAGCGACTCGGGCAGGTGGATCTGGTGGTCTATTCGCTGGCGAGCGGAGTCAGGGTGATGCCGGATGGCACACAGGTACGCTCGGTGCTCAAGACCACAGGCCAGCCGCTGCAAGGCTGGGGGCTGGATCTGGAGCACGATGCGCTGGTGCAGCAGTCGCTGGTGCCAGCCACCCCGGAGGAGATCCGCGACACCGTCACCGTGATGGGGGGCGAGGACTGGCAGCGCTGGATGCAGGCATTGCAGCAGGCGGATTGCCTGGCCCCCGGCGCCCGGACCGTTGCCTACTCCTATATCGGCCCCGAGTCCACCTACCCCCTCTATAGAGACGGCACCATCGGCTATGCCAAGGAGCACCTGCACGCCACCGCCGAGACCATCAACCTGCAACTTGCCGGGATTGGCGGTCATGCCTGGGTGTCGGTTTGCAAGGCGCTGGTGACCAAGGCGAGCGTGTTTATTCCGGTGCTGCCTGTCTATCTGGGCCTGTTGATGGGGGTGATGAAGGAGCGTGGTGTCCACGAGGGCTGCATCGAGCAGATGCAGCGGCTGTTTGCCGACAAGATGTACGGGCCCAGAGGGGTCGTCGCCGATGGCAACCGGCTGATCCGGATGGATGACCACGAGCTTGAGCCAGCGGTGCAGGCCGCCGTCTCGGCACTCTGGCCCAAGGTGACGCCGGAGAACTTCCGCATCCTGGGGGATTTTGCCGGGTTGCGCCAGGAGTTCATGCAGCTCAACGGCTTCGAGCTGCCGGGGGTGGATTACGGTGCGCCGGTGAACGTGGCGTCACTCACTGAGCTGGCGCCCTGACACCCGCACGAGGGGCCATCAGGCGACGTTGCAGGCCAGTTCAGGGGAAAGATTGGGAGACTGGGCCAGCACGGTCTGGTTGCGCCCCTGGCGCTTCGCCTGATACATGGCCATGTCGGCCCGATGGATGAGCTGGCTCAGGCTGTCATCCTGCGTCGAGCGTTCCGCCACCCCGATGCTGATGGTCATGTGGGGGGCGGCCAGGTAGGCGATCCGGCTTCTCAGCTGCTCCGCCAGCCGCCAGCAGGTGGCCCCGTCCTGGGTCATGGCCACCAGAAATTCTTCCCCGCCCCAGCGCCCGATCAACTGCTGGTCCGGCGCCCAGCTCTTGAGCTCCCTGGCCAACTGCCGGATAGCCTGATCCCCCGCCTGGTGACCATGCTTGTCGTTGATCTGCTTGAAGTGATCGATGTCGATGATGAGCAGGGTCAGGGGCGTTTCGTGCAGCCACTGTTGACCCAGTCTCTCCAGCAGGGCGCGTCGGTTGGGCAGCCCGGTCAGCTGATCGAAGGTGGCGAGCTTGTAGAGGTGGCGCGAGCTGCGGTGGAGCCTGCGGGTGGTGAGCCCGAGCAGGATCAGGGCGACGGCCAGCAGCACCAGCAGCAGCAATTGGTAGTAGCGGGCACTCTGCTGGTAGAGCAGTTGCTGGCGCTTGCTCTCGTTCTCCTGTTGCAACGCGCGATTGCTGGCCTCGCTGCGAGCCAGATCCATCTCGACCTGGAAGGCGGCCGCGTGCTGGCTCAGGGTCTGGTTGAAGTGCTGCTTGTAGTACTGCATGTAGCGGGTCATGGCCCCGTAGGCCTCGGGGTAGCGGCCCAGATCGGCCAGCAACCTCGCCTGCATCGCCCGACCATCCATGGAGAGAGGGGCGGTGTGCTCCATCAGCAGTTGCAGGGCCAGCTGCTTCTCGCCACGACCCAGCAGGGTTCTTGCCCTGATCTCGGTCAGACGGGAGGCCGCCTGCGGGCTATCCAGCCTGTCATAGATGGCTTGTGCCTCCTCCAGGCTGCGCCAGGCTGAGTGCCAGTCCGCCCGTGCGTTGAACACCATGGCCTGGTAGCCGAGGACGATGGCGCGATAGTGGGGTGACAGGCTCGGCGTGGCCAGCAGGGTTTCGAGCAACTGGCTGGCTCTGGCAGGCTGGCCCATGTCGATGTAGAGCCTGGCCATGTTGGCCCGGATGATGGCCTGGCTGTTGGGCTCGTTGAGCTGCACCATCTGGCCGAGGGCATCCTGATAATAGGTCTCGGCCTCACGGTAGAGATTGAGGTCCGCATAGAGGTTGCCGAGGGTCATCAGCAGACGGCCGCACTGCAAGGTGGAGAGGATGGAACCCGGCTCTTTCTGCTTGAGGTGATAGGCGGTCTTGAGCTCAAGGATCGCCTCTTTCATCTGCTGGGTACGGTAGAGGGCGAGCCCGTTGAGGGCATGCCACTCCGAGACCTGCCTGGGGTGATGCCGGACCGCTGGCCAGAGCTGGGTGAGCAGCTCGAGCGCCTGATCCGGCGTATCGGCATCCAGGGTCAGGGCAATCTGCTGCAACCGGAAGTCGAGCAGGCGAAGGGTCTCCTGCTGGGCATTGGCCAGACCGCGGGCGCGGGCATTGTCGCGCTGTGCCTGGGGATAGCGGCCAAGGGCTGCCTGGGCCAGGGATCTGGCGTAGAACAGTTCCATATCCTGCTGGGGACTGGCGTCGAGGCGCTGCAGATAGCCGACGGGATCGCGCGCCGCCTGCAATTCAGCCTCTTTCAGCAAGGAGGGAGCTGCCTGCAACTGGGTCATCCAGAGCAGCGCCAGTGCCATAATGAATCTCATTGAATCCTTTCCCCGACCAATGGCGCCATCATAATGGCTGATGTCACCTACACCATGTTTCTTTGCTTCTCTATAACCGTATGGGGGAGAGGATGAGGTGAAAAGTCGTCGCAACTGCGGGGTGCGTCGGTTGTCTCTGGTTGCGTCAGGATGCAACAGTGGCGACAATCGTGGGCAAATCACAGTGGAGAATCATCATGTTGGCCAAAGCCATGATCGAGAAGTTGAACGAGCAGATTAATCTTGAATTCTATTCCTCCAACCTCTACCTGCAGATGAGCGCCTGGTGCGAGGACAAGGGCTTCGAGGGGGCCGCCACCTTCCTGCGCCAGCATGCGGTCGAGGAGCGCCAGCACATGGAGCGCCTGTTCACCTACGTGAGCGAGACCGGCGCCATGCCGGTGCTGGGGGCCATCGAAGCGCCTCCCCACGAATTCAAGTCCCTGGGTGACATCTTCCGCACCACCCTGGAGCACGAGTATCACATCACCAAGTGCATCAACGGTCTGGCCCACGTCGCCTTCACCACCCAGGATTACTCCACCTTCAACTTCCTGCAGTGGTACGTGGCCGAGCAGCACGAAGAAGAGAAGCTGTTCAAGAGCATCGTCGACCGTCTGAGCCTGGTGGGCGAGGATGGCAAGGGCCTCTATTTCATCGACAAGGAGCTGGCCGAGCTGGCCAAGGGCGCCCCGGCCAGCATCATGGACGGCAACGCCTGATAGTCGTGGACACTTAGTGTTCAGTCAGTACAATGACGGCCCCTTGTAAAGGGGCCGTTTTCTATTTGCAGGTGTCCTTGTACCGCTGTGCTGGTGTCTGCCGGGTACAATCACGGTCCTTTAAGGTAAAGGGGCCGTTTTTCTTTTGATGGGTGAGTGACGATGAAACAGGTGGATGTGGTGGTGATCGGTGCCGGGGCGGCCGGATTGATGTGTGCGGCCCAGGCTGGCTACCGGGGTCGCTCCGTGCTGGTGCTCGACAACGCCAAGAAGCCGGGCCGCAAGATCCTCATCAGCGGCGGCGGTCGCTGCAACTTCACCAATCATCAGGCGGGTCCCCATGCCTTCCTTTCGGCCAACCCCCACTTCTGCAAATCGGCGCTGGCGCGCTATACCCAGCAGGATTTCATCGATCTGGTGGACAGGCACGGCCTGAACTACCACGAGAAGACGCTGGGCCAGCTCTTCTGTGACGACAGCGCCAAGGATATCGTCGACATCCTGCTGACAGAGTGCGACTGGGCTGGCGTGACCCTGCAGTTCCAGACCGAGATCCTCACCGTCAGCAAGACAGATGAAGGCTTCGTGCTCGACACCAGCAAGGGGGAGATCGCCTGCTCGTCGCTGGTGGTCGCCACCGGCGGCCTCTCCATGCCGAAACTCGGTGCCACCCCTTACGGCTTCAAGCTGGCGGAGCAGTTCGGCCTCACCGTGCTGCCGACTCGCGCCGGGCTGGTGCCCTTTACCCTGCATCAGGCCGACAAGGAGGCCTTCGCCGATCTGGCGGGGGTCAGCCTGCCGGTGGCGGTGACCGCCGAGGATGGCACCCGCTTCAAGGAGGCCATGCTGTTCACCCATCGCGGCCTCTCCGGCCCCGTCATCCTGCAGATCTCCTCTTTTTGGCTGGCGGGGGAGAAGATCCACATCAACCTGCTGCCGGATCTCGACATTCCAGAGACCCTCAAGACCTGGGCCCAGGCCCATCCTGCCCAGGAGCTGAAAACCGTGCTGGGGCGCGAGCTGCCCAAGCGCTTCGTCGACAAGCTGGTGGAGCTGGGATGGCTGGTGAGCAAGCCGATGCGCCAGTACAACGAACGGGAGCTGGAGGCGGTGGCCACCCTGCTGGGGGATTGGCAGATCCTGCCCAACGGCACCGAAGGGTATCGCACCGCCGAAGTGACCCTGGGGGGAGTGGATACCAACGCGCTCTCCTCCAAGACCATGGAGGCGCGCACCGTGCCCGGCCTCTACTTCATCGGCGAAGTGGTGGACGTGACCGGCTGGCTCGGTGGTTACAACTTCCAGTGGGCCTGGTCGTCGGGCTGGGTGGCAGGCCAGTACTGCTGAGGGATGCGCGGCCCTGCGGTGAATGGCCCCGTCAGCGGCCTCTCGGGTGACAACTTCCAGTGGGCCCGGTCATCGGGCTGGGGTGCTGACAAAGAGGCTCGGCGGATGAGTCCGAGCGGATCGGGCCGTGTCAGGCGGCCCGAGTGATGGAATCAGACGCGGCCTGCTCAGGCCGCGTTTTTTATGGTCGGTCGACTCGTCCGTCGACGCTGGCGGCCGCTTGGCCTCTAGCCTCTCCTGATATTGGGCAGGAAGGCGGTCAGCAGGCCAATAAGGGGCAGATAGGCGCAGACCTGATAGACGGTTTCGATGCTGGTGGCATCGGCCAATTTGCCCAGCAGGGCGGCCCCTATCCCTCCCATGCCGAAGGCGAAGCCGAAGAAGAGGCCGGAAATGGTGCCGACCTTGCCGGGTACCAGATCCTGGGCGTAGACCAGGATGGCGGAGAAGGCCGACGCCAGGATGAGGCCGATGACGATCGACAGCACCGAGGTCCAGAACAGGTCGACGTGGGGCAGCAGCAGGGTGAAGGGAGCGACGCCGAGGATGGAGATCCAGATCACCCGCTTGCGACCGATGCGATCGCCGAGCGGCCCGCCGAGCACGGTCCCCGCCGCGACGGCAAACAGGAAGGCGAACAGATAGAGCTGGGCGCTCTCCAGCGACAGGTGGAACTTGTCCATCAGGTAGAAGGTGTAATAGCTGCTCAGGCTGGCCATGTAGAAGAACTTGGAGAACATCAGCAGACCGAGGATGGCCAGTGACCAGCCAATCTGGCGGCGGCTCAGGCCGGTTCCAGCATGGGCCCTCATCCGCCGATGGAAGCTGGCGGCATGGTGGCTGGACCAGCGGCCGACGAAGCTGAGCACGATGACCCCGATGAGTGCGAACAACGAGAACCAGGCCGCACTGCCCTGTCCCTTCGGCACGATGATGAGCGCCGCGAGCAGGGGGCCGATGGCCGATCCCAGATTGCCGCCGATCTGGAACAGAGACTGGGCCAGACCAGGCTGGTTGCCGGCCGCCATGCGGGCGACCCGGGAGGATTCCGGGTGGAAGACGGAGGAGCCCATGCCGATCAGCATGGCCGACAACAGCACGGCGCCAAAGCTGCCTGCCTGCGACAGGTAGAGCAGCCCCACCAGCGTGAAGCCCATGCCCAGAGGCAGGGAGTAGGGCATGGGTCTGCGGTCGGTATAGAGGCCGATCAGGGGTTGCAGCAGCGAGGCCGTGAACTGGTAGGTGAGGGTGATGAGACCTATCTGGGTGAACGACAGATCGAGCCCCAGCTTCAGGAGGGGATAGATGGCCAGCAGTACCGACTGCATCATGTCGTTCAACAGGTGCGAGAAGCTGATGGCGGCGATCACCGGATAAGCGGTGGTAGTCGGGTTGTCCACCGCGGGCGGGGCGGTGATCGGGGTGTCGGTACTCAAGGTCTTGTCCATGGCTGGGGGATCACTCCCTCTACCATGCCCTATCCCGGCGTATCTGGACATAACCAAAGTGGGCGAACTCTCGGATTGCGTTCGCGTGGCGCGCAGGCCGTTCATGCTGACGGCGTGTGGATGGCTGGTCAGATCTTGTGCTTGGCGCGGGGCGGATTAGTATAGAAGGCCTGCCGCCGTTATCCGGCTCATCACCCGCCATGGAGGGAACATGTTCGAAAGCCTGGGTGTCATCAACGTCTGGACCTATCTGGTCGGTCTCTTCTTCATCATCATCGCCCCGGGCCCGAACTCCCTCTACGTGCTGCGAACCGGTGCCGTGCGCGGCATAGGCCCGGGTTATCGCGCCGCCCTCGGCGTCTTCGTCGGCGATGCCATCCTCATTTTCTGCGCCTATCTGGGGATCGCGTCCCTCATTCGCACTACCCCATTGCTGTTTACCCTGGTGCGCTATCTGGGCGCCATCTACCTGCTTTATCTGGGGGTGAAGATCCTGCACGCGAACTTCATCGCCAAAAAGGCGGGACCGGCGTCCGAGATGGATCCCGGTGAGCGCTATTTTACCAAGGCCCTCACCCTGAGCCTCACCAATCCCAAGGCGATCCTGTTCTACGTCTCTTTCTTCGTGCAGTTCATCGACTTCAGCTATGCCCACACCTGGATCTCCTACCTGGTGCTGGCTGGCATGCTGGAAGCGATGAGCTTCGTCTACCTGACCCTGCTGATCTTCGGCGGTACCCTGATGGCCCGCTTCTTCCGTCAGCGCCAGACGGCGGCCCGTCTCGGCAACGGTCTTATCGGTCTCTTCTTCATGGGGTTTGCGGCCAGGCTGGCGACGCTCTCCTCCTGACCCTGGGGATTGCTGACCGTCCGGTGTCGGGCACCTAGTCTGGCCAGCAATCCTTGCCCACCGGGATGAAGCGGGACTGGTAGACGATGAGCTTCTGGTTTCCCGGTTGATTGATCCCGGGATTGTGGTAGGTCTCCCCGGGCAGCAGGTACTTGCTGTCCGCCTCGCTGTCCGCCTGCTGGCAGCCCCGTTTCACCATGAACTCGAAATAGGTGTTGCCGGTATTGGTGATGGTGCTCTGTGCCGGGTCCAACTGGTATGCAAAACGTGACTGACGCGGGCGCACCACCAGGATGGACTGCAGGGCCAGCTTCACCTCGACGGTTCCCCGGTGCTGCGTCTGGCTGCCTTCATCCACCTGGGCTGCCGGTGACTCGGTGAAGGTGATGCGGTAGTAACGCTCATGGTCATCGGCGGGCCCCTTGTAGTAGAACTTGACGTTCTGGGCATGTCTGGCGTGCAGGGTGAAGCGCCTGGGGGCAAACAGCAGCTCACCGGGGACGGTGGGCAGTGTTCTGCCTCTGGCCGTGGGGTCGCTGATTTTTTCCATCTGTATGTCGTACAGCTTGGGTGAAGCACTGTTGTTGGTCAGGGTTCTGGTAATGAACTCCTGCTCTGGCGCCATGGCAAGAGTCATGGCGCCGATGTCGAGGGCGGCGGCCTGTGAGGTCAGCAAGCCGCCCAGCAAGGGCCAAAGTAGACGATGCATGTTGTACTCCATGGTCAGCGCCAGGTCCCCTTGATGGTGATGGTGCCGCTTTGTTCCACCTCGCCTTCCCACATCTCGTCGCCCATGGTGCGCTGCACCATGGGATCGGTCAGGTCGAATTCCAGCGCCAGCTTGTAAAACCGGGTGATGCCCTGACCGTTGACGGGATCATTCCACTCCTGCGGTGGTTGATTGTCCTGTATTCCGAGGGTGCGAATATCCACCGGTGTGCGATCGCAGCGAATGGCGTGCCGTGAACCCGCTCCATGAGCCACCGAATCGAATACCAGCCTGGTAGGGATGGGGCCGCTATGGAAGGTGCGAACAAGTCCCTGATATGAGATCATGTTTGTCATCTGGAGCCATGAAAAAGGGTTCATCATGAGTCATCAGCTCACCTTCGCCGACAGTGAATTCAGCAGTAAGCGCCGTCAGACCAGAAAAGAGATTTTCTTGTCCCGCATGGAGCAGATTCTGCCATGGCAAAACATGGTGGAAGTCATCGAGCCGTTTTATCCCAAGGCTGGTAATGGCCGGCGACCTTATCCGCTGGAAACCATGCACGCATTCACTGCATGCAGCATTGGTACAACCTGAGCGATGGCGCGATGGAAGATGCTCTGTACGAAATCGCCTCCATGCGTCTGTTTGCCCGGTTATCCCTGGATAGCGCCTTGCCGGACCGCACCACCATCATGAATTTCCGCC
>NZ_JAGKRK010000035.1:0-392 GCF_017939325.1 Aeromonas sp. MaB10011B
TAAATGCAAATTCTGAAAGCCTACAAATTCCGACTCGAACCGACCGAACAACAAGCGCAACGCCTGCGCCAGTTGGGCGGTTGTGCTCGTTATGTCTGGAATCACGGGCTGGCAGAAACCAAACGCATTCTGGATGCTGGCGAAAAACTGCCTTCTGCCTTTGAGCTGAACAGGATGCTCACCAGTTGGAAGAAAGACCCAGAAATGGCCTTTCTGGCCGAGGCATATACCGACAACCTCCAGCAGAAGCTCAAGGATTTGCATGGCGCGTGGATGCGCTGCTTTGATAAGAAACTCGCCGCCAAGGCACCCGTATTCAAGAAAAAAAGCGACAACCGCGACGCTATCCGGTTCGTCAACTTCGACAAGTATTGCCGCCTTGAAAAGGGTCG
>NZ_JAGKRK010000036.1:0-331 GCF_017939325.1 Aeromonas sp. MaB10011B
TGTTTCTTCCAGTTGCTGCTGAACTTTACCTTTTTGCTCAACTGGCGTTGGAGCCTTGCCAGCTTGGTCTGATTGGTTTTGAAGCTGTTGACGGGCTCAAACACCGTGCCGTCTGACAGGGTTGCGAGCTTGGCGATCCCCGCATCCAGCCCGACCATTGAGCCGGAGGGGTGAATTGGCTCGGACGTCTCCTGCTCGACCTGAAAGGAGATATACCAGTGCCCGGCTGCTTGGCTGACGGTCGCGTTTTTAATTTTCCCTTCAACTGGCTGGGACTGACGGAACTTGACCCACGCCAGCCCGGCAGGCAGCTTCACGCGACCCTTTTCAA
>NZ_JAGKRK010000003.1:0-26181 GCF_017939325.1 Aeromonas sp. MaB10011B
CTACAGCCGCCACGCCTGGGGACGGCTCTACACCAGCAAGCTGCCGGTGACCTCGGTCCATGTGCTCAACGAAACGGTCCTGCCGTTCTTCGAGGCTCACGAGGCGCGGGTCTATACCATCCTGTCGGACAACGGGCGCGAGTTCTGCGGACGCCATGACCATCACCCCTACGAGCTGTTCCTGCAACTGGAGGGGATTGAGCACCGGACCACCAAGGTACGCAGGCCGCAGAGCAACGGCTTTATCGAGCGGCTACATCGCACCCTGCTGGATGAACACTTCCGTATCAAGGGGAGGACGACCTGGTATGAATCAGTGGAGCAGATGCAGACAGACCTGGACAGCTATCTGGATCACTACAACACCCAGCGGCCACATCAGGGCAGGATGATGGAGGGTCAAACCCCCTACAGCATGTTCAAAAAGGGTCTGAAATTGATACCGAAGGAAGTGCGCACTAAAGTAGCGTAAACAAGACACCGGTTTGAGGCCGGTGTCAGGTGATAACTAGGGAAGGTGCGAATAAGTCATATGGCACGAGAGCATTTACTGGTAACCCATTGATATTAAATGACTAAAATTTTCATTTTTTGTTCTTGGGATACTTGTTCGCACTTTCCCAAGACGATGAAATCCTGGATCAAATACGGGTTGGCCGGGGCCTTGATACTGGTGGCGAGCTTCTGGGGCGGCAGCGTGCGGGCGGCCCAGATGCCCCTTGGCTGGGATGCTGCCCTGCCGGTACAGATAACCGGGCAAGATGCGGCGGTTCTGACGGTGGCCTCTTTCCTGTCGCTCGGGGAATAGCCATCGGTTGCTGCCGGGCTCAGCACCTCAGGGCAGGGATTGGGGCCTGTTTATCCGGACCTGGGCGGTGAGGGCGCGGCATATGGCGTATCAACACAGGCCGGGTGGCCTATCGCGTCTGGTATTGGGCATCCAGCCAGGCGATGGCCTCTTGGGGGTCGTTGAATGCCCGGATATGGTCCGGGTGGGTGAGGGAGAGGCAGGAGAGGGCGATGTGATGGAGCACCTTGGCCGAATAGAGGGAGGCGATGGCCACCAGATTCTTCTGGGTCAGCCACTGATAGGTCTCCTGCAGATGGGGCAGGGCGGATAGCACTACCCCCTGATGCTGACGATGGTCCACCAGGGCGCAGAAACGCTTACCGTCCAGGCTGTTCACCACGGACTTTATCTGTGCAATCCACGCCAGCATACCCTCTTCATTGAAAGGGCCGATCAGCTCGCAGGTGACCAGGTGTTCCTGCACATTGAAGATGAACTCACCGTGCTTTTTATCAAAGGACATACAACATTCTTATCCATGACCAGGGGCGGCAAGATGATGCTTATTCATTCCGTATGCATCAATACCCGAATGAGGGTTTTGGTCATGAAATCGTATTGCTGCGTTGACGCCGGGGGTAAGGTGCTTGTCCGTGATGGCGATACGAGAACAACAGGCGGCGCCAGTGTATTTCATCCGGATGCCGGGTAGTCCGGTCTGCATCCAGGGTGGCAATGCTCCTGTTTGCCCGGGCCCTTATCCCGGGGTGTCTTGCCCGGAAGGGGGGACTGCCTTGGTGAGGGCGTCGATGGCATTGGGGACGAATCGCTCGGAAAAACCGGCGATAAAGGCCCAGATGATGGCCTTGGCGGCATCCAGATTGGTTGCAGGAGAGGCCAGGGTCAGCAGGGTCTGCAAGGAGACATAGGGGGGCTCCATGTGTTTGAACTTGGGAAACAGATCCCCCTGCAGCAGGCTGCTGGCAAAGAGTCCGTAGGCGATAAAGCCGAGAATGCCGGAAAACAGCAGGGAGACATAAAATTGCGTGACGATCACCCGGGGTTGGCTGATGTGGGTTATGGCGTCGCTGTCGTGCAGCCTGGCGAGACGGTAATAGTTGTTGATGACGGCCCCCACCGATCCGGCGAAGAAGATGGCGGTCATGATGTTGGAAATGAGCGGGATGGTTTGCAGCAGCAGTATCAGGGCAAGGCCTCCGAAGGAGATGAGGCCGCTGATGGCCAGGTGTTTGTAGTAGCGATCCATGGGTAGCTCCACATTGGGCAAGAGACCCTGTTGAGGATAGTCAGCCCATGGCGAAAATGACCCGAAAAGGCCGGTGTAGCAGTGCCCGCCCTTTGTCTCTTCAAAGAAGAGATCTCTTAACTACTTTGTGCTCTTGGAGGAACAAAGGTGATGTAACAACAGTGGGGTCGCCAATGGATGGACTAGCATAAAGCGTCATACGGTACCGAGGTGGTAACCGTGATATCCCCGCGTAAGGAGTGCGTGATGGCTAGAAAATTGATTGTTTGCTGCGATGGAACCTGGAACAGCGAAGACAACAAAGATGACGGTGTGCTGGCGCCTACCAATGTATTCAAAATCTTCAATGCCCTGCGCTGTGACGAAACCCAGCTCACACGTTACCAGAGCGGGGTTGGCAGTGGTGGTCTGATCGACAAGGTGATGGGAGGCACGATCGGGCTTGGGCTCAGTGAGGATATTCGTGACTGTTATCAATGGTTGGCGACTCATTACCAAGAAGGAGATGAACTTTTCTTGTTTGGTTTTAGTCGCGGTGCGTTCACGGCCCGTAGCCTCGGGGGCATGATTGGGCGATGCGGCATAGTCCGATTCGCCTCTGATGAAGGGATGGGCGAGGTGGTGGAGCGGATTTACGATCAGGGATATCGCAAGAAGCAGCTCTTGGCGGATCTCACCTTTTATCCAGCCTCTCAAGCTATCCGCTTCATTGGGGTATGGGATACTGTCGGCGCTCTCGGTATTCCCGATGACAAGGGATTGCTGAATTTGCTCGACCGTCCCGACAACTACCGTTTTCACGACGTCCAGCTTGGCGAGCATATCAAGACGGCGCGCCATGCCGTCGCTATCGACGAGAAACGAGGTAGTTTCACGCCGACTCTCTGGGATCCGGCCCCAGGGCGAGACATGCAGCAGATCTGGTTTGCCGGGGTTCATAGCGACGTTGGTGGCGGCTACAAGGAACACGGGCTTTCGGATATCACTCTGGCCTGGATGATGAAGGAGGCTGGCCAGTGTGGATTGGTGTTCAGGGAGTCAGCAAGCTCGCAGCTACATCCTGATCCTGCCGGCCTGCTGCACGAATCCCACGTCGGTCTGATGAAGCTTTTGCTCACCTCGCCGCGCAGCTTGCCGAATCTTCGCTCCGCCGAAGTCCACAAGTCAGTGGATGAGCGGCGCAAGCTCTCTCCCATCAATCAGCTTCCCTATCTGCCCACCAAGGAGTGGTCAACGGAAGGTTCGATCACCCTGGATATCTATGCCCGCCATCCATGGTATTGGACTGGTATCTATCTGGAGGCTGGTCGCCATTACCGCTTCAGCGCTCATGGTGAGTGGCATGACTCCCATGTGCCAGCGGGCCCGGAGGGGGTGCGCGACAAGGCGCTTGCACACCTGTTGGGTGATGCACTTGGCAAGATTGAGCGCTTCTACGGCATAGTGACTCGCAACAGTCAGGCCAATGTTCCTGCTACCAAGCGGCTGGAAGAGGCGGAATGGTTTGCCCTGATAGGGGTGGTGGCGGATGCGGGTAACCCGGACAACGATGGCACTCCGGCGCGGCCCAGCACCTTTGTGATCGGCAAAGAGGCCAGCATTAAGCCGACCAAGAGCGGTTATCTCTACTGTTTTGCCAACGATGCCTGGGGATATTACGAGAACAACCGTGGCTTTGTGACGCTCACGGTGAGCCGCGACTGATAGCGGCTGGGTGACGATAAGGGCTTCCCTCGGGAAGCCCTTTTTATGTCTCGGGTGACGCGGTGAGGTGTGTCGAAGGTCAGCGAAAGCGGAACAGCTCCCGGTGCAGCGGGGTGGCCAGGTGGGCATCCAGGCTCTGGGCCATGGGCTCGGGGCCGCAGAACCACACCGGGGTGTGCTGACGTTTGCCCAGGGCGGCCAGATCCAGCCGGCCGCGCTCGGACTCCAGATGCAGCCGGTAGTCGATCCCGACCCGGCGGCACAGATCGGCCAGCCGACTGTGATAGGGGGCGGCCTCGGCGCTGGGAGCGCATTGCAGCAAGGTGGTGCCGGGGCGTTGTTCACCACGGCGTACCAGGGCCTCCAGCCAGGCGACGAAGGGGGTGATGCCGATACCGGCGCCCACCCAGAGCGCGGGGGCCGGATCCGGCAGGGCGAAGGCGCCATAGGGGCCGGTCACGATCACCGCATTCCCCACCTTGAGGTGGCGGTGCAGCCAGCGGGTGTGATCCCCGAGGGCGCGCACCGCCAGGGTCAGGGTGCGGCAGTCTGCCGAGACATCGACCAGGGTGTAGGGGTGGGGCTCGCCGCGCCCGGCAAAGTCGAAGAAGGCGAACTGCCCCGGGCGGTAGCCGGGCAGGGGCGCGGTGAGGCCAACCCGGATCTCCAGGGTGCGCTCGTCCAGAGGGGTGAGGGCGCTGACCGTCCCCTGGCGGCGTGCGTCCCGTCCCACCCGGCCAAACAGGGAGTAGAGCGCCCCCAGAGCACCCAGCCCGCCGCCGATAAGCAGGGTCAGGCCGACCGGGGTCAGGGCGCCGATGCGCGGCAGCAGGCAGAGCCCGTGCAGCCAGCCCATCAGATAGATGACCGGGGCCAGCCGGTGAACCACCTTGAAGCGCTCGTAGCACACCACCGCCAGCAGGCTTACCACCACCAGCGCCAGCAGCAGATAGAAACTCCATTCCCCCAGGGTATTGCCGAGGCTGTGCCAGAGGGCATCGTTGCCAGCACCAGCACCAGCACCAGCACCAGCACCAGTACCAGTACCAGCACCAGTACCAGCACCAGCACCAGCACCAGCACCGCGGCGCGCCGGCCGGGTCAGCCAGCCGGCGGCGACAGCCCACTTGGGGGCTTCCACCAGCAGCCAGTGGGCCACCAGGGTGCCGGTGGCCCAGAGGGCGCTGCTGCGGTGCAGGTGCAACATGCGATCCAGCCCGCCGCACCAGGCCTCGAGCCTCGGCAGGCGCAGGGCGAGCAGCAGGGAGAGGGTCATGGCGCCAAGGCCAAGCAGACCGGTCAGGATCAGCAGCTCGTGGCGCCAGGGCCAGAGACCGGCGGGCCACTGGGTCAGGCCAAACAGCCAGATGAGGGTGAGGGTCAGGGGCAGGGCCCAGATGAGGGATGCGGGTTTCATGATGTCCTCCTTGTCCATGCCTCCATTGCACGCCTGCTTTGTGGCGAAAGTGTGCCCCCTGACTACCTCTTTTGTAGCAGAGTGTGGCAAAGGGTCGCCGGGTCAGGGCAAGCGGGCTGAGGAGGGGGGCGCGGGGCAGAACAGGGGGGCAGGAAAGCGGTTGGCGTCACCCCACAGGCCTGGGTCTGGAGAGGGGTGATGCTGGGGCAGGCGCATGGCTGCCCCAGCAAACAGTCGTGTCAGGATTTTCGTCCCTTGCCGCCCTTGTTGCCCGCGAGGGCCTGCTTTCTGGCCTTCTGCTTCTGGGCGCCCTTGCTGGCGCGGCGCGGCTCGGGGTCGAAGCGGGTGAGAGCCGGCTCAAAGCCCGGGAACCACTGCTGGGGCAGGCGGGTATCGAGCACGGCTTCGACTTTCTCCAGCAGGGGGGCGTCTTCCGGGCTGAACAAGGTGATGGCGAGCCCCTTGTTGCCGGCGCGGCCGGTGCGCCCGATGCGGTGGACGTAATCCTCGGGCTGATGGGGGAACTCCAGATTGATCACATGGTTGAGCTCGCTGATATCGAGGCCGCGAGCCGCCACGTCGGTGGCCACCAGGGCCTGCAAGGTGCCTGCGCGAAACGCCAGCAGCACGTTTTCCCGCGCGCTCTGTGACAGATCCCCGTGGAAGGCGAGCGCATTGATGCCCCCCTTGCCAAGCTGCTGGGCCAGCTTGTCGGCCCCCTGGCGAGTGCGGCTGAAGATCAGCGCCGGCGCCCAGCCCTTCACGGTCAGCATGTGTTGGACCAGCGCCACCTTGCGATCGCTGTCCACCGCATAGACCCGCTGCTCCACCTCGGCCGCCGTGGTGTTGCGCGGTGCCACTTCCACCAGCGCCGGGTCGCGCAGCAGTACCTTGCAGAGGGCAAACAGGTTGTCATCGCAGGTGGCCGAGAACAGCAGGGTCTGGCGATCCGCCGGGATTTGCTTCAACAGCGCCTGGATCTCGTCCATAAAGCCCATATCGAGCATCCTGTCCGCCTCGTCAAACACCAGATGGCGCAGTTCGGCCAGCGTGAGCGCCCCCTGGCGCAGGTGATCGAGCAGGCGGCCCGGGGTGGCGATGAGGATATCCACCCCGGCGTTCAGCGCCTCCACCTGTGCGGCGATGCTCACCCCGCCGTAGACCAGCGTGCTGGTGAGAGTGGTGCCCCTGGCGTAGCGAGTGACGCTCTCGGCAACCTGCACCGCCAGCTCGCGGGTCGGCACCAGCACCAGGGCGCGGATGGGGCGAGGGGCATCGCTCGTCGGGTGTTGCAGCAACTGCTCCAGCAGCGGCAGCACGAAGGCGGCGGTCTTGCCGGTGCCGGTCTGGGCGCCCGCCATCAGATCCCGCCCCGCGAGGATCAGGGGGATAGCGCTGGCCTGCACCGGGGTGGGGGCGGCGTAGCCAAGCTCGGTCAGGGTTTGCTGCAAGCGGGGGGAGAGGGCCAGTTCGGCGAAAGAGGCAATGGACATAGGGCACCAGTATGGGGTTATCCCGCCCCGTGGCCGGGGCGGAAACAATCAGCGTGGCCGGGATGGTAACAGATAGCAGGGGAGCGGCAGAAGCCGGGCCGCTCAGGGGGCTGAATTGTCACCCGGATCGCGGACAAGGCGGATGGTTTGCCCCTGGTAATAGGCGATATTGCGCTTGCCGTGCTGCTTGACGTGATAGAGCAGGTCGTCGGCCAGTTGCACCGCCTCGGTCACCGTCAGGTAATCGCGAATGCGGGTTACTCCGGCGGAGAAGGTGATGGGGGCGGGCAGCTCGGGGATGCGCAATGGCCGCTCCAGCAGGCGGGCGGCGGAGTGATGCATCATTTTGTCATCGTCCATCCCCTTGAACAGCACGATGAACTCTTCCCCGCCCCAGCGAATGGCGACATCGCCCTTGCGGATATTGGTCTTGAGGTGATTGGCGAAGGCGACGAGCGCCAGGTCACCCACCCCGTGACCATGGGTGTCGTTGACGGACTTGAAGTTGTCGATGTCGAGGATCATCAGGTAGTCGTGCTCCCGCAGCAGCGCCTGATTGAGGATGTCACGGCGTGGCAGCCGGGTCAGGTGGTCGGTCTGGGCCAGGATGCGCAGACGGGTAACCAGGCTGCGCCCCGTCAGCATGATCAGCAGCAGGATGATGAGATAGAGCTTGAAGGCCGCCCCGTAGAGCACGGACCGGATGAAATCGCCGTAACTGTATGACCACTTGAGGTAGAGATCATTGCCTGCCTGAGTGCGCATCAGCGGCGTGCTCAGGCAGAGGTGGAACGGACGGCAGGGTTCGACCTCCTCGAAGGAGAGGACGGTCCGGGTCGGGTTGAGATGTTCGAAGGGGCGCAGCACCTCCTTGAACGCCCGGTCGACGGCGATGTCGATGCCCTTGAGCCCATAGCGGTAGTCCTTGATGGCGGGCTCGTAATAGATGAAGGGGAAGTAGAGGGTGATGGCCTGCAACCCGGTGAAGGTGTCGGTATAGAGACCGGAGACCCAGGCTTCATCCGTGCTGCAGGGGACATGGGTGGCCGCGAAAAAGGCGCAGCCGAAATAGTGGGTCCAGGGCTCGATGTCGCTGAGGTCGGTGTTGATGGGCAACAACTGGCTCGGCAGCATCCCCTTGCTGGCGACCATGCCAAGCATGCGGCGATCATCATAGAAGGCGTAGAGGTTGAGGACCTCGGGGTTGGAGATGACGTACTGGTAGGCGAGGAGCATCTGGTTGGCCGGGGGCAACACGGGAATGACCGCCAGGCGCTTCAGGGTGGGGAGATCATAGCCATAGGCATAGGCCGTCGCATCCCCGTTCTCGCTGAAGATGGGCATCTTGATGCTGCTGTTGTCGATGAAGGCGGCCAGTTTCTCTGGCGCCAGGATGCGGGCCCGCTGATAGAACACCTCGAACAGGTTGGGCTGCTTGGCGGTGATGAGCGCCATGTCGTGCCTGATACGAAGGTAGGTGTAGTTGCACACCAATCCGAGCCCCATCAGGACCAGGCAGAGCCAGCCAAGCCGGGTGAGCCATCGACGGGGGAGGAAACGCAGCAGTGAGGCGGCCATGGCGTGAACGCTCCCGTGGTGACAGAGGCCTTTTTTGTAACTGATTTTGCCGGGCATCACCAGATGAAGTTGGTGGGGTGCCATGGGGTATGCACAAAAATTAGTCAGCAATATCAAAAAGATAGACGATAAGATCGCATTCGATGGTGGGCGGGGAAAAGGGGGGGGCTGAAACAAGAGGGCATGGCGCCCTCTTGTGTGGAGTGAGACGACGCGCCTTAGCGAGCCTGGTATTTCGGCGAGCGGGGGCCAGGGAGGATGCCGTTGGGCATGTCGGCACTGAGCAGCCTGACGCTGGTGATGCCGGCGATTTCATGGCCCTTGTCGGTCAGGGTGTTGGCAATCTGATTGACCACCGCCACCACCAGCATGCCGATGAGGCCGCCCCCCGAATTGCCCTGCTGCTCGGCACTGCTGGCGCTGGCACTGCCTTCCCACAGCAGCTTGCCGGTGCGCAGATCCACCAGGCGGGCACTGGCGGTGACCACTGTCTCGCTGGAGATGACCAGATAGCTGGTGCCGTACTCCTTGATGTCGAGGTAGAGGGCGGTATCGGCACCGTAGATCTCGTGGAGCTTCTTGATGGGCAGCGCCTGGATGTCGGCGGGCTCGGTCACGCCGTTCTGCCGGAACGTCTCGTTGGTGACCGCCACCGGCAGCACGTAATAGCCGGACTCGGCGAGCGGATAGGTGATCTGGGATTGCAGGCTGGGGCCCGCCTTGATGTCCGGCGAGTGATTCACCGGCGGCAGCACCAGAATGGAGGTTGGTCTGCTCTCCTTGAAGTTGCTGTAGTCGTAGCCGGGGCCCTGTGCACAGCCGCCCATGAGGAGGGCGCCCAGCGTGAGGGCAAGGAGGGTGCGCAGGGTCATTGGGTCTCTCCCTTCTTGCTAGACATCAGGAAGTTCATGAAGGGGGCCGATTCGGGGAAGAGGCGCTTCTCGGTTTCGAACTGCTCGCGAGTCTGGGCATCCTTGCCGAGCTGGGCGTACAGCATGCCGAGGTGTGCGTGAAAGCCCGGTGGCACAGCCTGCCCCTTGGCGCTCGCTTCTTGCTGGTTTTTCTCCAGCGCATCGATCTGCGCTTCGACCCCGGTGTCGTCACCCTGCATGTGCTGGTAAACCACTCCCTGATATTGATCCCAGTTGTAGAGCGTCTGCGGCCCCTGGGCGCAGGCGCTCAGCAGCAGGCCGCTGACCAGCAGCAGGGAAGGACGGAACAGCGTCATCTCGTCTCTCCTCATTGGGCCGGGCGCCAGGCACCGGTCTCGATGCCGTTCACCAGATTGTTGACGGCCTCGCGGATGGCGAGATCCAGCACCTTGCCGTTCAGGGTGGAGTCGTAGCTGGCGGTGCCGCCGAAGCCGACGATCTCGCGGTTGGAGAGTTCGTACTCCCCGGCACCCTGGGAAGAGAAGACCACTTCCGAGGTGGTGACGTTGACGATGTTCAGGTTGACCTTGGCATAGGCGATCTGTGACTTGCCGCGACCCAGGATGCCAAACAGCTGATGATCGCCGACTTCCTTGCGACCAAACTCGGTGACGTCGCCGGTGACCACGTAGTCGGCGCCCTTGAGTTGCTGGGCCTGTTGCTTGATCCCGGCTTCGGCCTGGATCTCCGGCATGTTGTCGCGATCCAGCACGCTGAAGCGGCCGGTCTGCTGCAGGTGGGTGATCAGCACGGTTTTCGCCTGGTTGCCCAGCCGGTCCACGCCGTCGGAGAAGATGCCACGCATGTAGCTGGAACGGTTGTCGAACTTGCCGACGGCGATGGGGCTGCGTGCGCCCTGATAGTGGCTCTGATAGGAGGCAACCTTGGGTACCTCCAGGGTGCGCGACGACTCGCTCGCACAGGCTGTCAGCAAGCCCGCCATCAGGATGACACTGGATGAAACAACAAACTTCTTCATGTAAGGCCCCGTTATCAAAGGAAAAAAACAGCGGCGGACTCTAACATGGTTCGTTGCGAAGAAAGTGCCCCGTATGGGGGGCATACCCGCTCAATCCCTGTGCGTTTGACAGGGGGTGGCGGAGGGCTGGGTTTGTTGCAGGGGCTGGAATACCTCCTCCAGGGCTGTCACCAGGGCGCGCATTCGGCCCGTCTTCTGCACATCCGGGTGCAGCACCATCCAGATGTCGATGGGATCGTGCTGGTCAGGCAGCAGGCGCACCAGGGCGGGATCCTCCTCGGCGAGGAAGGTGGAGAGCAGGGCGATGCCGAGCCCCTGCCGGGCGGCGGCCATCAGCACCAGCTGGGCATTGCTCTGCAGGACCACGTTGGGCTCGTGGAGCGGTTCGCCGCACAGACTCAGCCAGTGACGGGCCACCAGCTCTCTGGGAAAGAGCAACAGGTCGTGCTCTTGCAGTGCCTGACCCGAGCGGGGCGTGCCTCGCCTGGCCAGGTAGTCGGGAGAGGCGTAGAGCCCCATCTTGATGGTGGCGAGCCGTTTGACCACGAGGTCTCCCTGCTCGGGGCGCACGCTGCGAATGGCGAGATCCGCCTCCTGATTGGGGATGTCGCTCACGCTGACGGCGGTCAGCAACTTGAGGCGGATGCCGGGGTGGCGCTGGCGCAGCAGGGTGAACGCGGGCAGCACGAAGCCCTGAGCCAGGGTATCCGTGGTGGCGATGCAAAGCTCCCCTTCCAGCTCTCCCAGGCTCGCGGTGCGCATCATGGCCAGGGCCGCCTGCGCCATGGCCTCGGCCTGGGGCAGCAGCGCTTCCCCCAGGGGGCTGGGGCGATAGTGTCTGGGGGTGCGGATAAACAGCTTGGCCCCCAGCTGCTGCTCGAGCAGGGTGATCCGCCGCCCGACGGTGGCCTGATCCACCCCGAGCTCGAGTCCGGCCTGCCGCAGGCTGCCCCGCCGTGCCAGGGCCAGGAAGACGCGGGCATCGTCCCAGTTGATCATGCTTGCTCCTCACTCAAGCAGAACGCCCGATTGGCGCCGCAATATTAGATGCCAGCGGGGATGGCAGCACAAGGGGATAGACCGGGTCCGGTGCGTGCCTGCGGCTCCCCGGCCAAGGGCGCGCGCCACCCCGACGTGATGCAGGATTGAGTCGGCGTGATGCAGAACTGCCGCAGTCCGGAGTGGGCGGGATCGCTATGATGTCGCTCCCGATTGCGGTTTCATTCGTCTGCCACTGGAGTGTCCATGTCTGTCTCAAGCGTCCCGGCTTGCGAGCCAGGTCAGGTTGTCCATCCTCGTCTGCGCTGGTTTCTCTCCCTCGCCCTGATGTCGGCCCTGCTCAACAGCAGCGTGCCTACCCCGCTCTATCCCCATTACCAGGCGGCGCTGGCTCTGAGCGATCTCGGCCTCAGCCTCATCTATGGCGGCTATGCGGGGGGCGTGCTCATCGCCTTGTTCGGGGTGGGCAACCTGGCGGGACGCGTGGCGGATCTGCGCACCCTGATCCTGCCTGCCCTGGTGGCGGTCGGGGGCGGGGCCCTGCTCTTCTCCCTGGCCGACAGCTTCTGGGCCCTTTTGCTGGCGCGGCTGCTGGCCGGGATTGGCACGGGCAGCCTGACCGGCGCCGCCAATGTGGCGCTGCTGCGTTTTGGCCCCAGGGATGGGGGTAAGCGAGCGGCCCTGAGCGCTACATTATCGTTCACCGCCGGGCTGGCTCTTGGCCCCGTGTTCAGCGGGCTGGCGCTGCAGCAGGATCTCTACCCGACCACGCTGCCGTTTTTGCTGATCCTGGGGATGGCGGCCTGCGCCATCGGGGGGCTGGTGTTGAGCTGGCCCAAAGGGGTGAGGGCGACGAAGGCCGCCCCGAGCGGGCAGGGTGGCGGATCCCTGGGAGAGGGGCTCAAGGCCACGGGGGCCGGGTTCTTCCTTTGCGCCCTGGCGCTCTTCACCGCCTGGGCGGTGGCGGCCAGCTTGCTGGCCATGGGTCCCAAGGTGGTGAGCGAGATGCTGGGCATGACGGATCTGGGGCTGTTCGGCTATCTTGTCGCGGCCTATCTGGTCTTCTCTGGGCTTTGCCAGCTCTGGGCCCGTCGCCTCGATGCCCGCCATACCCTGCAAAGCGGCGTGCTGGCCCTGGCGCTGTGCGTGCTGCTCTTTGCCGGGGCCGTTCACGGCCTGCCCAGCTGGCTGGCGGGACTCGGGCTGCTGGTGGCGGGCTATGCCCAGGGGGCCGTGTTCGTGGGCAGTGCGACCCTGATCAATCGCATCGCGCCCCCGGCCAGCCACGCGCGGCTGCTCTCCCTCTTCTATGTGATCGCCTATGTGGCGAACTGGGTACCCGTGTTGCTGGGCTGGGTGAGCGACGGAGCAGGTCTTGGCGTCGCGCTGGATCTGCTCTTCGTCGGCAGCACCCTGACAAGCCTGGGGCTGGCCTGGGCGGTGTCTCGGCGGCGCTTCGAGCCCGCTGTGTGACAGGGCATCACCCATCGACCAGGACGACGCTCCCGGCATCCAGGTGGTGCATCCACTCCCGCAGGATCAGCAGGGCGGCGGCGATGCGCCTCCCCCTCGGCAACTGGGCCGATGCCAGGGGATCCCCCTCCACCATGGCGGCAAGCTGGCCGAACAACCGCTCTATGTTCTCCCGGCTCTGCACCCGGTTACCGAGCACCTCGGCCAGGGGCTCCGGGCTTTGCAGGTGCAGCACGGGGTGGGGCGGGATCCGTGCCGCGAGGGGCATCAGCACATCCTCCACCACCATGATGGCCTGCTCAAGCTCCAGGGGCGTCGGCGGATCCCGGCGAAAGGGTCCCGGGGTCAGGGCATCGAGCCCCAGTGTCAATGCAAATGTCTGGCTGGTGCCATCGGCCGCGGTGAGCGCGACCTGGCTTCGGGTATTGCCCAGGCTCAGCAAAATGGTGTCGTGATGCTTTCTGGTCATCTGGTGTGCTCCCGGCGTTGGATGCCCCATGGATACACCCGCACGGGGCGGATTGGCGAGTCATTTCGCCCCCCATTCGGGCATCAGGGGTTGCAAAGATTCCCATGAATGGCAATCTGGACGTCCAAACGTCTTTAAAGGAGCCCTGACATGGATATTCGTATCGTCCCCCGCGCCCTCGTACTCGCTCTCTCTCTGGTGGGGGCGAGTGCCCTTGCCAACGAGGCCCTGGTGTTCCAGACCGACTTCGGTCTCAAGGATGGCGCCGTCTCGGCCATGAAGGGGGTCGCCTTCGGGGTGGACCGCACCCTGCCGCTCCATGACCTGACCCACGAGATCCCGGCCTACAACATCTGGGAAGCCTCCTACCGCCTCTATCAGACCCTGCAATACTGGCCCGCGGGTACCGTCTTCGTCAGCGTGGTGGACCCCGGTGTCGGCACCGAACGCAAGTCGGTGGTACTCAAGACCAGGAGCGGCCACTTCATCGTCAGCCCGGACAACGGCACCCTGACCCTGGCGGCGGAGCACTTCGGTATCGAGGCGGTGCGCCAGATAGACGAGAAGACCAACCGCCTCAAGGGCTCCGAGAAGTCCTATACCTTCCATGGGCGCGATGTCTACGCCTACACCGGCGCCCGGCTCGCTTCCGGTGCCATCAGCTTCGAGCAGGTGGGGCCCAAACTGCCTGCCGAGGTGGTGACCATCCCCTATCAGCCCGCGGTGGTCGAGCAGGATGGCACCTTGAAGGGCACCATCCCGATCCTGGACGTGCAGTACGGCAACGTCTGGACCAACATCGACGAGGCCCTGCTCGGCAAGGCAGGCATCCACAAGGGGGACAACGCCTGCATCAGGATCAGCGAAGGGGATGCGCTGAAATACGAGGGCAAGGCCCCCTACGTCAGTAGCTTTGGCGACGTGCCGGAGGGCCAGCCCCTGGTCTACCTCAACAGCCTGTTGCAGGTGTCGGTGGCCCTGAACATGGACAGCTTCGCCGCCAAGCACCAGGTGCAATCCGGCGCCAACTGGCATATCAGCCTGAAGAAGTGCAACTAGACGCTGCCATCGGGCGCTATCCGGTACAAACGGGCATAGCAGTCTGAAGAAGTGCAACTAGACGCTGCCAGCGGGCGCTATCTAGTACAAACGGGCATATCAGCCTGAAGAAGTGCAACTAGACGTTGCCATCGGGCGCTATCCGGTACAAACGGGCATAGCAGTCTGAAGACGTGCGGCTAGATAGAGGGGAGAGCTTCTGTCGGCGATGTGTCTCTTGGGGCGGTGGGACTGGTGCCCACCGCCCCTTCTCCTGGGCGGTGGCGCCTTGTCGGGCCAGGCGGCTATCTCATCGTTTGTCATCCTTGTTTAATAAAGTGCCCCCATGCTGTGGCCGGACGCAGTGATTACGCAATGACGCCAGCACAGAGAACAAGGAAAAGCCGATGAGCCGTTTTGACGAGAGAGACAGCGCCAACCATCCCCGCGAGCAGGAACCGGAATTCAACCGCCTCATCGAGGCCGGTCTGAGCCGCCGTGGTTTCCTGAAGGGGATGGGCGCCGCCAGCATGGTGGCCTTCTTCGCCGCGAGCCCGGTGGCCCGCGCCGTGGCCGCCGCGACCCGGCCGCTGCTTGGCTTCCAGGCCGTGCCCGCCTCGGTGGCCGACACCATAGTGGTGCCGCCCGGCTACCGGGCCGAGGTGCTGATCGCCTGGGGGGATGCTCTCTTCCCCGATGCCCCCGCCTTTGCCCAGAGCAACGATGCCAAGGCCCAGGCCCGCCAGTTTGGCGACAACAACGACGGCATGAGCTTCTTCCCCCTGGGCCCGGATCGCGCCCTGCTCGCCGTCAACAACGAATACACCAACTACGAATATCTGTTCGCGGATGGCGGCAAGACCCTCAGTGCAGAGGCGGTCGCCAAGGCCCAGGCGGCCCACGGGGTCTCCCTGGTGGAGCTGGCGCGCATCGATGGCAAGTGGCAGGCCAACCCCAAGGGGGCCCTCAACCGCCGTATCACCGCTACCACCCCCATGACACTGAGCGGCCCGGCGGCGGGCCATGCCCTGCTCAAGACCCAGGCCGATCCCGAGGGGCGCACCGCCCTTGGCACCTTCAACAACTGCGCCAATGGCCAGACCCCCTGGGGCACCTACCTCACCTGCGAGGAGAACTTTAACGGCTACTTCGGCAGCGAGGGCAAGCCGGTGCTGGACCAGCGCGCCGCCCGCTACGGCCTGGCCGCCGAGGATGCGGGCTTTGGCTGGCACAGGTTCGACGAGCGGTTCGATCTCGCGAAGCATCCCCAGGAGCCGCACCGCTTCGGCTGGGTGGTGGAAATCGATCCCCGCGACCCCGCCTCCACCCCGAAGAAGCGTACCGCCCTTGGCCGCTTCAAGCATGAGAATGCGGCCTTCACCGTCAACCAGGATGGCCGCGCCGTGGTCTACCTCGGCGATGACGAGCGGGGGGAGCACATCTACCGCTTCGTCTCGAAGAACAGGGTGGCACCGGGCAATGACCCCGCCAACCGGGATCTGCTGGACGAGGGCACCCTCTATGTGGCCCGCTTCGAGGCCAGGGAGGGGGAGCTCAAGGGCACTGGCCAGTGGCTGCCCCTGGTACACGGCCAGCACGGCCTGACCCGGGAGAACGGCTTCGCCGATCAGGGGGAGGTGCTCATCTTCGCCCGGGAAGCGGCGACCCGGCTCGGCGCCACCACCATGGACAGGCCCGAGTGGGTGGCCGTGCATCCCCACAGGGCCGAGGTCTACTGCACCCTGACCAACAACAAGAACCGCGGCATCAAGGAGAACCAACCTCTCGATGGCGCCAACCCCAGGGCCGAGAACCCCTATGGCCAGATCATCCGCTGGCGCCCGATGGGGGACGATCACGGGAGCGATCGCTTCGAGTGGGATCTCTTCCTGCTGGCGGGCAACCCTGGCGTGCACAAGGAGGGGCTGATGGCGGGCAGTGCCAACATCCATCCGGACAACATGTTCAACAGCCCGGACGGCATCGGCTTCGACGAGGCGGGGCGGCTCTGGATCCAGACCGACGGCGATTACTCCAACGAGAAGCAGTTTGCCGGCATGGGCAACAACCAGATGCTGTGCGCCGATCCCGCGAGCGGCGAGGTGCGCCGCTTCCTGACCGGCCCCGTGGCCTGCGAAATAACGGGCCTCACCTTCACGCCAGACTGGCGCACCCTGTTCGTCGGGGTGCAGCACCCGGGTGAGGAAGGGGCTCCCTCCCATTTCCCGGACGGCGGCACCGCCATTCCCCGCTCCGCCGTGTTGCGGATCACCCGGGACGATGGCGGTATCATCGGCGCCTGATGGCCCGGGGTAACCGCTTGGCCCGTGATGACAAGAGCCGCCTTCGGGCGGCTTTTTTTGTGGGTGTGGCGGGCGGGAGACAAAAAAAGACCGGGTACGGGACCCGGTCAAAGAACCCGCGCATTCAGGGAAGAAGTGCGGGCGTTCAGGCTTGGTGGCGGGGCCGGGCATCGGCCCCTGATCCGGTGTCGGGGTGAGTGGCGTCACCCCGGCGTCAATGCGGGCTATTCGCGCTCCAGTGCGTGGATGGGATCCAGCCTGGCGGCCCGGCGGGCCGGGGCGAAGCCGAATATTACCCCGATCAGGCTGGCGCAAAGGCAGGCCACCCCCATGGCGGCAAGGGAGTAGCTCATCCGGACGCCGCTGCTGAAGTGGTCGAACAGTTGGCCAAGCAGCAGGGAGAGGGCGATGCCGAGCACGCCCCCCAGCAGGCAGATCAGCACGGCTTCAATGAGGAACTGCTGCTGGATATCCCGGGTCCGGGCGCCGACCGCCATCCGCACCCCTATCTCCCGGGTGCGCTCGGTGACCGAGACCAGCATGATGTTCATCACCCCTATGCCCCCGACGATCAGGGAAATGAGCGCGATGAGGGCGATCAGCGTGGTCAGGGTGGCGCTGGTCTGGCTGATGGTCTGGCGGATGCTGTCGGTGTTGAGCAGGAAGAAGTCCTGGCTGCCGTGGCGCAGGGTGAGCAGGCGGCTGATGCCGTCCTGGGCGGCGTCCAGGCTCACCTCGTCCCGCACCCGCACGCTGATGCTGCGCAGATGGCTCTGCCCCAGCAGGCGGCTCATGGCGGTGGTATGAGGGATCCAGACGTTGAGGGTCTCGTCGCTGCCAAAGCCGCTCTGGTTCTTGATGGCGACCCCGATCACCCGGCAGGGCAGATCCCCCAGCAGGATCACCTGGCCCAGGGGGGACTGGGTCGGGGCGAACAGCTTGTCCCGGGTGTGCTCGTCGATCACCACCTCCTGGGCCAGGCTCTCCTCGCTCTGGCGATCAAAGCCCATGCCCTGGGCCAGGCGATAGCCCCTGACCTGGAAGAACTGGGCGCCGACGCCGTTGATGGTGCCGGAGACGGCGATGCTGCCAAGGCGCAGGGTGGCGCTGGTGCTGAGGCTGGGGGTGACGCTGTGCACGTAGTCCAGCCGGGCGATGGCCTCGGCGTCCCCGATCCGCAACGTCTGTATGGTAGCGGAGCGCATGTCCCCGAAGCCGCGGCCGGGGAACACCTCCAGGGTGCTGGTGCCCATGGCGTTGATGTTCTCCAGCACTCGCTCCCGGGAGCCCTGCCCGAGGGCCACCACGGTCACCACCGAGGCGATACCTATGATGATGCCGAGCATGGTGAGAAAGGTGCGCAGACGCTGGGCAACCATGGCCTTGAGGGCCATCTGCAGGGCATTCCCGAGCCCCGCCATCAGCGGGGTCTTCCCCCTGGCGGACGTCTTGGTGGCGGCCTGGGTCGCCTGGGGAAGGGCCTGTGGCTCGCGCGTGCGGCGATCGGCGATCACCCGGCCATCTTTCAGTTCGATGATCCGCTCGGCGTGGCGGGCGATGTCCATGTCGTGGGTGACGATCACCAGGGTGTGGCCCTGGCGATGCAGGGCTTGAAGGCTCGCCATCACCTCGGCGCCGCTCTGGCTGTCGAGGGCCCCGGTCGGCTCGTCGGCCAGGATCACCTCGCCGCCGTTGATGAGGGCCCGGGCGATGCTGACCCGCTGCTGCTGGCCGCCGGAGAGCTGGCTTGGCTTGTGTTCGAGCCGGCTGGCGAGGCCGAAGCGGGTCAGCAGGGCCTCGGCCCGCTGGCGTCGCGTGGCCGGATCCAGACCGGCGTAGAGGGCGGGCACCTCCACGTTGGTGCGGGCGTCGAGATCTGCCAGCAGGTGATAACGCTGGAAAATGAAGCCGAAGTGCTCCCGGCGCAGGGCGGCGAGCTCGTCCCGGCTGAGGGTGGCAGTGTCGCGCCCGGCCACCAGATAGGCCCCCTCGCTCGGCTGATCCAGGCAGCCCAGCAGGTTCATCAGGGTGGATTTGCCGGAGCCCGAAGCGCCGACGATGGCCACCATCTCTCCACGGGCGATCGCCAGATCGATGCCATCGAGCACGGTGACGGTGCGCTCACCCTCTTTGAAGTGGCGGCGGATGCCCCTCAGTTGCAACAAGGCGCCCATGGTCACATCCCCATGGGGGGCGGCATGCCCCCGGCGGCGTCGCTCTGGCCTGCGCTCACTTCGCTGACGATGACCCGCTCACCGGTGCTCAGGCCCGACAGGATCTGGGCATCCACCTTGTTGTTCAGGCCGACCTTGACCCGGCGCAGGCTGATCCGGCCTCCGTCGTCGACCACCCTGACCTGATCCCCCTGCAGGGCGATGGCCGGGATCACCAGCGCATCTTTGAGCCGGGCGACCACCAGATAGACCTGGGCCGTCATGCTGATCCTGAGCTGACCGTCCTGGTTGGGCACCTCGAACAGGCCGTGATAATAGATGGCGCTGCTGTCGCTGCTGCTGGTGGTGTCGTCGTCATTGATGGTGTCGGGGGCGGGCTCGATGGCCCGCAGGGATCCCTCGAAGCGGCGCTGGCTGTTGCCAAGAATGGTGAAATAGACCGGCATGCCGACCCGGACGTTGATGACGTCGGCCTCGGAGATCCTGGCCTCCACCGTCATGGTGTCGAGCTGGGCAATCTTGAGCAGGGTAGGGGTGCTCTGGCTGGCGTTGAGGGTCTGCCCCTCCTCCACCGGCATGGCCACCACGGTACCGGAGAGGGGGGCCAGGATCCGGGTATACCCCAGGTTGACCCGGGCTGTGTCCACCGCGATCTCGGCCTGCACCCGCTGGGCGTTGAGGGCCCGGATATCGGCCAGGGTCTCGTCCAGGGTCGCCTTGGCGCTGTCATGGTCGGCCGTGCTGCCAAGGCCTCTTGCGACGATCTGCTGCTGGCGCTGGTATGCCAGGCGGGCATTGCGAAGGGTGGCCTCTTTGGAATCCAGCTGGGCCTGGAGGTTGTCGCGCTGGGCCAGGGCATCCTTGAGGGCGTTCTGCTGGGGCAGATCGTCGATCTCGACCAGCAGATCCCCCTGTTTGACCTCCTGCCCCAGAGTCACGTGCAGTTTCTTGATCTGGCCCGATACCTGGGCGCCCACGCTCACCTGCTTGCGCGCTTTCAGGGTGCCGTCCGCCATGATGAGCTGCTCCAGATCCCGGGTCTCGGCACTGGCGGTGATGTAGTCGCTGGCGGGTGCCTTGGCCTGGGGGCGCCAGGCCAGCAACAGGGCGAGGGCGCACAGGGGCAGCAGCCAGAAGAGACGAGGGGAGAACGTGGGCATGACAACCTGTATCCTGAATGACGGTAACGGCGGCACTCTACCCCAGAGCCGGGTTAAGGCTCTTTGCGCCAAGCGTAAGGGTTTCGTAAAAATGGCTGCCAAGTGCGTGGCAAGCGGCGAAAATGGCCGCCGACAAGGGAGACCGCATATGAAGATCCTGCTGGTGGATGACGATGCCGAACTGGGCGCAATGTTGAGTGAATATCTGGGGGGAGAGGGGTTTGATACCACCCAGGTGCTGACCGGAGGAGAAGGTGTGCACCATGCCCTCTCCGGCCGTTACAGCGCCCTGCTGCTGGATGTGATGCTGCCCGACTTGAGCGGCACCGAGGTGCTGCGCCAGGTGCGCCAGCGCAGCCGCCTGCCGATCATCATGCTGACCGCCAAGGGGGACAACGTGGATCGAGTGGTGGGACTGGAGATGGGGGCCGATGACTATGTGCCCAAACCCTGCTACCCCAGGGAGCTGGTGGCCCGGCTGCGGGCCGTTCTGCGGCGGGTCAACGAGGGGGGGAGCGCAACCCCCTCGCCGGATGCCCTCATCCTGGGGGATCTGACGGTCACCCCGGCCAACCGGGTCTGTCTCTGGCAGGGGGAGCCGCTGGAGCTGACCGCCACCGAGTTCAACATGCTGGTGTTGCTGGTGCGAGCACCGGAGCAGGTGGTCACCAAGGACACCCTCTCCCTGCAAGGGGTAGGGCGCCCGCGGGAGGCCTATGATCGCAGCGTCGATGTGCACATCTGCAACCTGAGGCAGAAACTGCAGCAGAAGGCGGGGGAGGCCGTCACCATCGAGACGGTGCGCAGCATAGGGTACAAGATACGGTGATCCTCAAGGGACGTTTGTTCTGGAAGATTCTGCTGGGGTTCTGGCTGGCCATCGTGCTGGTCAGCCAACTGCTCTGGCTCGGTTTTCGTGCCGAGCGTGCCCCCCCGGAAGAGCACCTGGCCCAGCAGTTGGCGAGCCAGCATCTGGAGATGGCGGCAGCCGTGCTGGCAAAGGGGGGGATCGAGGCTGCGACGGCATTGAGTCAGGCCATGTCGCCGCCGTTGCTGCAGATAACACTCCTCGATGTTTCCGATGCGCCTCCCCGGCCAGCGCCCCGGGCATCCAGGCCGCCTGCCCCCGGGGAGCCGGGCCCCGGCGTCGTGCTGACGCGCACCGTGATCGCCAACGACGGGCAGACCTATCTGCTGCAGACCAGAGCGGACCCGCGCGTCCTCCCCGGCGGGCCGGCCCCCGGCCCCCTCTCCTGGCTCAACATTCCCCCGCCCATGCTCTGGATTGGCGGCCTGGGGGGACTCTTGTTCAGCATTCTGTTCGCCTTGCACCTGACCCGGCCCATGAACGCCCTGCGGCGCAGTTTCGATCGGGTAGCCAGGGGGGATCTGGGGGTCAGGCTGTGGCCCACTCTGCGCTGGCGCCGGGACGAGCTGACGGAGGTGGCGAAGGAGTTCGATCTCATGGTGGAGCGGTTGCAGCAACTGGTCGAGGGGCGCGAGCAACTGCTTCACGACGTCTCCCACGAGCTGCGATCCCCCCTGGCCCGCATCCAGATGGCCATCGGCCTGGCGGAGCAGCGCCCAGAGAAGGCGAGCGACGCCCTGGCGCGGATCCGGCTCGAGACGGAGCGGATGGACAGGATGATAGGGGAGCTGCTGACCCTCTCCCGTGCCGAGCAGGGCCACGGGCTTGAGCAGAGCCACTACGACCTGCTGGCGCTGGTGGAGACCGTCGTCCAGGATGCCAGGTTCGAAGCCCAGCAATCCGGGGTCGAGATAGGGCTCGAGGCGGCGCTGGGGGAGGGTTGCCTCCTGCTGGGGCATGCGGAGCTGATGCGCCGCGCCGTGGAGAACGTGGTGCGCAACGCCCTGCGTTTCTCGCAGTCGGGCCAGATGGTGAGTGTTCGCTTGCTGCGCCTGGGCCAGGAGGTGCAGCTCTCCATCGCCGATCGGGGGCCCGGGGTGGAGGAGGGGAAGCTGGCGGGGATCTTCGACCCCTTCGTGCGCATCGGCTCACCCCGCATGGGCAAGGGCTACGGGCTCGGGCTCGCCATCGCCCGCAAGGCGGTGATTCTGCAGGGGGGCACCATCCAGGCGCGCAATCGCGCACAGGGGGGGCTGAGAGTGACCATGACGCTACCCCTGCATGAGCCCTCCTGAGGTACGCGGCTCAGACCCGAGTGGGGTAAAACCCCTGTAATGAAAGAGGGGGCCAAGGCCCCCTGCTCGTATCTGTTCCTCCGTGCGATTCAGCGCAGCGCCGCTGGCGGCGGCACCTCGGTGTAGCGCCCGTCTATTTCTCGCAGGTAGTAGTGATCCTCCCTGACGTAATAGCGGCGGCCATCCAGATCAAGAGGGATGAGCCCTGTCTCTGCCACCACCAGGACCTGAGGAGGCGGAGAGACCACCACATAGTGGTTCTCCTGTTGGCGGTAGAAGATGCCGTCGAGCACATAGTAGGTGAGCCCGGCCAGCAGCAAGGTTTCCACCCCTCCCGGCAGCCTGTCGACGGGGTGGCCGAAGCCGGGGCCAGCCCCATGGCCGTACTGCGGGGCAGGGCTCTCCCATCCGCCCGGTCTGCCCATGTTCCCCGGACCCGCCATGGCAGGCAGGGCGATGGCCATGGCAAGCAGCCAGAGTGAAGGGCGGTGCAGACTCATCTCACTGCCCCTTGAGCGGCGCACCGGCGGGCTGGGGTTTGAGTGGCTGGGGCGGCAGTTCGCGCACGCTGACCGTGACCTCGTAGCGGGTATCCGGCTTGGCGGCATCAATGTTTTTGGACAGCGCCTGGACCAGGACCTGGGGATCCGCACCCTGCTTGCTGGCGTGATAGAGCACTGAGGGGGGCGGTGTCATGGGGCCTCCCTGGCGGGCGCCCATCGGGGGCGGCATCTCGCCGGCATGAAGGAGCGTGGTGCCCAGCAGAAGGGCAAGGGCGACAGGATAGCGTGACATGATGATGACTCCATTGATGGGAACGCCCCCATCAAACGCGACGCATGCACTCGGCTCAACCACCTTTACACCTTCTTTTCGCCCTCTTTACAGTTGTGACAACGGGCGCCGTGGCGCCCGTTGTGTGTCGTGAACCGCTCGCCGGATCAAAACTCGTTGGAGAGCGCCTTGTAACCCCTGACCAGGTCGATGTTGGTGTGAGCCACATCCTCGGAGAACTCGGTGGCGTCCACGGTGACGCGTGGGATCTGCGCCAGATCGCTCTGCTGGTTGATGCGGGTGGTGGAGGGGACATAGAAGCCGGGGGGAATATCGCAGCCATCGACCACGGAGTTGTGGCGCACCACGGACCCTTCGCCGATGTGGCAGTTGAACAGCACGCTGTTGAAGCCGATGAAGACCCGGTTACCCACTTCGCAGGGCCCGTGGACGATGCTGCGGTGGGCGATGGAGCTGAACTCGCCGATGGTGACGGCAGCGCCGGATTTGGAGTGGATGACGACGCCATCCTGAATGTTGGAGTTGGCGCCGATGACGATGGGTTCCATGTCACCGCTCTCGTCCACTTCGTCTGCGCGGATCACGGCATAGGGGCCGACAAACACGTTCTCCTTGATGATCACCTTGCCACAGATGATGGCGGTCTTGTCGATATAGGCGGATTCGTCGATAACGGGCAGGTGACCTGAGGGATTCTTGCGGATCATGTTACGTCCTGTTGCTGATGAAATCGGGGAAACGTGGCGCGTCATGAAGGCCCGCCGGAGAGCCAGCTTACGCCTCTGATCCGGCAGGGGAAACCTTTTACTGGTCTGACCCACAGTGAGTAAGGCCATTTTGAGCGATTGTTCTTTGACTCCCTGTTATGGGAGCATGAGGGCGCAAAATGGGGCGCCACCGGGTGCAAAGAGATGAGGGGGAACGAGAGATGAAGCAGGTCATGGTATGGCTGGTGGGGTCGCTGTTGTGGATCTCCGCCGCACAAGGCAAAGGCTATGCGGGGGAGTTTGACTATTACGCCATGGCACTCTCCTGGTCGCCCGAGCATTGCGCCATCAAGCCAGGGGATCGGGAGCAGTGCGCCCGCAAGCTGGGGTTCGTGCTGCACGGTCTCTGGCCCCAGTATCAGCGCGGCTACCCCGCCAGCTGCACCCGCGAGCGGCTGGATGCGGACATGGAGCAGCAGTTTGCCGGGCTCTACCCCAGCCGCTTCCTCTATCGCCATGAATGGGAGAAGCACGGCACCTGTTCCGGGCTGAGCCAGGAGGCATTTCACCAATTGGCCAGCGATCTGCGCCAGAAGGTGAAGATCCCGGCCGCCTATCAATCGCCGGAAGAGCCGCTGAGAAAAAACAGCTTCCAGCTCAAGGCCGAGCTGGCGAGCGCCAACGAGTGGCTGGCCCCCGATAACATCACGGTGGCCTGCGCTGATGGGGGCCGCTTCCTGCGGGAGATCTACATCTGTATCAACAAGCAGGGGACGGATGCCGTTCCCTGCTCCGACGAGATGCAGAAGCGGGAGCGCCGCTCCTGTGGCCAGCCGGACTTCCTGCTGCGCAGCGTGCGCTGAGCTCGTTATCTTCATCAGGTCCCTCGCGGGCCTGATGTGCAATGAACCTCAAGGAGCCTGATGGATGAAAGCCAAGGCAGGATGTCTGGCCGGGAACTGGGCAGGCGATATCGCCAGACGACGTGTCAGCATGTCAGGTGCGATCTGCCGACTCAACCCGCCTCTGGCGCACAGGCAGACTCACCATCAGAAACAGGAAACCATCATATGACGCTCTTTGCCGAACTGGGGATGCGCTATCCCGTCATTCAGTCCCCCATGGCGGGTGTGCAGAACAGCGCCCTGGCGATGGCTGCGACCAGTGCGGGGGCTCTGGGCTCCCTGCCTGCCGCCATGCTGAGTGGTGCCGAGCTGCGCCAGGAGCTGAGCCGTCTCGCCGCCAGCGGGTCGGGCCCATACAACATCAACTTCTTTTGCCATCGGCAGCACGAGCCGGAACCGGCAGCGGAGCAGCGCTGGCGCCAGGTACTGTTACCCTATTACGCCGAGTTCGGGGTGGATGCCGCTGTGCCGTCGCGAGCCCCCTCTCGGGCCCCCTTCAATGGCGAGCATGCGGCCCTGCTTGCAGAGTTCAGACCTGCCGTGGTCAGTTTCCACTTCGGCGTGCCCGAGCCCGAATTGCTTGCCCAAGTAAAGGCCACAGGCGCAAAAGTGTTTGCCAGCGCCACCACGGTGGCAGAAGCGCAGTGGCTTGCTGACCACGGAGCCGATGCCGTCATCGCCCAGGGGCTGGAGGCGGGTGGCCATCGCGGTCACTTCCTGAGTGAGGATCTCAGCTTGCAGCAGGGCACCTTTACCCTTCTGCCACAGGTAGTGGCGGCAGTGGATCTGCCTGTCATCGCCGCCGGGGGCATAGTCGATGGAAAGGGCATCAGAGCCGCCCTTGCTCTGGGAGCGAGCGCCGTACAGGTGGGAACGGCGTTCCTCTGTTGCCACGAGGCGACGACCTCGCCCCTGCACCGTGCGGCGCTGCAGGGGAGGCATGGCCAGCACACCGCACTGACCAATCTGTTCAGCGGCCGTCCGGCGCGGGGCATAGTCAACCGCTTGATGCGGGAACTCGGCCCCCTTTCGGTGCTGCCGCCAGACTTCCCGTATGCCAGCGGCGCATTGGCTCCGTTGCGTGCCGCAGCCGAAAAGGCGGGTGACAGCGGTTTCTCGCCACTCTGGGCCGGGCAGAATATATCGGGTTGCCGCTCCATGGCGGCAGCCGAGCTGATCGCTGCCTGGGTTGCTGAGGCAGAACTGGCCTGATCGTCACTTTGCGATTCTCTTCCTCTATATATGAATTGATATGGTCAGCAACCCTTCGAACAGGAGACGGGCAGAGAGGAACGGGAGGTAATAGGGTGCAGAATGAGCCCTTTTCGGGCTCACCCTGTGGATAAGTCTGTATAAAAACTGTGCTTTGATATGAATAACTAAGAATTGGCATTTTTTTGCAATTTTATTGCGATGAGAGCTTGCCAATGTGATCTATGTCTCTATAATGCGCCTCCATCGACAGGGCAAAGCGGCAACGCAAAGCCTGAGTCGATAGCCTCGAAAAGCCTGTAAAAATAAGGCTTGACTCGAGAAGGCGGTTGAGTAGAATGCCACTCCCGCAGCAGCCAAAAGCTGTGTCGCTCTTTAACAATTTGAATCAAGCAATCTGTGTGGGCACTCACAGTATCGAGCATCAAAAACAATTTTTGATTTTCAATGTCTGATGAAGTGACCAAAGCAACTTTTAGTTGCAGCAGTTAATTCAGCAATTCATTGAGCCGCTTTTCGAAGCAACCAAACTTAAATTGAAGAGTTTGATCATGGCTCAGATTGAACGCTGGCGGCAGGCCTAACACATGCAAGTCGAGCGGCAGCGGGAAAGTAGCTTGCTA
>NZ_JAGKRK010000037.1:0-13476 GCF_017939325.1 Aeromonas sp. MaB10011B
GCAACTTTCGTTGCTTTGGTCACTTCATCAGACATTGAAAATCAAAAATTGTTTTTGATGCTCGATGCTGTGAGTGCCCACACAGATTGCTTGATTCAAATTGTTAAAGAGCGTCACGCTTATCGCGTTGAGGAGGCGCATCTTACACTCCTCACTTCGAAAGTCAAGCGGTTGTTTTCGCTTTTCTTTCGGCGCCGACTTCCTAAGGAAGCTGGCTCATCAGGTTGGCGTGTTCCGCCGTGCTGGTAGGGGCGCATTATAGGGAGCCGCGCCGGGATGACAAGGGCTTTTTGTAAAAATGCGCTCGTTTGCTGAAAAAGCAGGCTAAACCCCATGAAATGAGAGTTTACCCCAGTTTCATGCCGCTTTTTTGTTCATACCGTCAGTCTGGGCCTGAATGTAGTTGACCCAGCTGGTCGCCCTGTCTTGCCAGTTGTTCTGCTGTTGCAGCTCGCGAGCCAACACCAGCGCCTGAGCATATTGTTCTTTATTGAGGTGTGCCTGCACCAGCAGGGCCTTGGCTCTGTTGCCCTGCTCTCCCTTCACCGACTTGATGGCCACGAGCTGGGTCATGGCCGCATCCGTCTTGCCCTGTTGCAGCAGCAGTTCGGCAGCACGCATGGCGGCCTTGGGATGAGCATGTTCCCGGGCAAGCAGCTGCCAGCTGTCCACAGCCTTCGGCCACTCACGTGCCCCTTCCCACAACTGGGCCAGCAATTGGCGATTCTCGGCGTTCTGCTTCATCACCCCCTTGGCCATGGCAGACTCCAGCATACGCGCACCACGATAGGGCAGTCCCTGCCAGGCATACAGGCGGATCAGCTGGTTGCGGGCGGCGGCATCATCCATCAGTTGACGGTCGATGGCGGTTTGCAGCAGTGCAAGCGCTCGATCACCACGCTTGGCGGAGAGATTGAGCGACACAGCCTGCTGCCACCACTTGCTCTCTTTCGGCTCGCGGCGGACCAACTCTTCGGCCTGATCCGCAGCCACGCCGTAACGCTGCAACGCAGTGAGGGCGGAGAGGCGGATGATGGCTGCCTGCTTCTGCCAGCTTTTCTTCAACAGTTGTTCACTCTGGCTGGCTGCCTCGCCGTACTGCTTGTTGTGGTAATAGAGGCCAGCCAAGCGCAGACGCAAGGCATCGTCAGCCTTGATGGCCAATGCAGCCTTGTAGCTCGCGATGGCGCCGGACCAGTTGGATTGCTGGGCCTGGATATCCCCTCGCAGACGCAACAACTGAAGTCGTTGCTGCTCTGGCCACTCTTTATAAGCAAGAGCCTGCTCCACATAGCGACTCGCCTGTGCGGTCTGCTGCAGGTTGGCAGCCAGAGAGGCTTGTAACTGCGCCAGCCAGGCGTGCTCAGCCTCGGAACCGGGTTTGAGCACAGCCGCCTTGCTCTGGGCCTGTTGCCACTGGCCGGATTGATAGAGCTTCATCACGGGCTCCAGCTGGCGGGAGAAATGAGGGCTCACCTCCATCGCCAGACAGGCTTGGCTGACCAGGGCCAGCAGACAGATCCAGATCCGCAACATGGTTATGACTCCAATTTGAATTTGAGCGTGATGACTTGCACCAGCTTGTCGGTGGCGCCCGGCCTCGGCTGATAGCGCCACTTGTTGATCGCCTGAATGGCCGCTCGCTCGAACTGACGCTTCGGCTTGGCCTCGACCACCTCCACATCCTGTACCCGACCATCGGCATCGACGCTGAAACGCAAGGTCACGGACCCCTCGATGCCGGCCTGCTGGGCCCGGTAGGGATAAACAGGCTCAACCCGTTGCAGTGGCATCAAGAGGTCACCGGCACCGATTCCAGCGCCCTGCTGCTGACCATGGAAATTGCCGCTCGCGACCGGAGTGGGACTGGTCGCCACGCCAGGGGCAGAGACCTGTACCGCACTCAGAGTCGAGACCAGATCCAGGCTCGGTTGTACCGAAGGCAACGGGGCCGCCGCCGGCATGGGCATCGGTGTCGAGGCCAGCGCGGCAGGCGGCTCCGGCAGGGGTTCCGGCTCCTGGGGTACCGGCCGCTCACGCACCTGTACCTCGGTCACCTCGTTCTGCATGTTGATGACGATGGATTTCTGCTCTGTGGTCGCCTTCTCCCCTCCGGGCGGCTCCACCAGGGTGGCCATGAACAACAGGATGCCCAGACTGAGGGCGATCCCCAGTCCCAGGCTCATCAACTTGTGTTTCATTTCGGTGCCACCGCCACGGCGATGTTGGCGATGCCTGCCGCCTTGGCTTCATCCATCACCCGCACCACCTTGCCGTGGGGTACCCGTTCATCGGCCTGGATCACCAGGCTTGCCTCGGGCTGCTCCGCCAACAGTCGGGCGAGGGTGGCCTGCACCCGCTCCACATCCACCTGTTTGCGGTCGAGGAAGATCTGCCCCTGAGCGCCGATCGCCAGCATGATGCTGGACGATTTCTGCGCCTTGGCCTGGCTGGCCTGGGGTCTGTGTACCTCAAGCCCGGCTTCGCGCACGAAGGAGGTGGTCACGATGAAGAAGATCAGCATGATGAAGACGATATCCAGCATGGGGGTCATGTCGATCTGCACTTCATCGCGCTGGCGTTTGGATTGCCGTCTCATTGCATTACCTTCTCTTCTCGCAGGCCGTCCCGGGTCTTGGCCAGCGCACGCTTGGCCTGACTCTCGAGCCGGCTGAGTAACAACACGCCGGAGAGGGCCACCACCATGCCTGCCATGGTGGGGATGGTGGCGCGGGAGATCCCGCCCGCCATGCTCTCCGGGTTAAAGCGGTTGGCCGCAGCCAGCGCATCGAATACGCCTATCATGCCGGTCACTGTACCCAGCAACCCCAGCATGGGGCAGAGCACCACCAGGGTGCGGATGAAGATCAGATGACGGTTGAGCGCCAGCTCCACTTCTGCCAGCCAGCGCCCGCGAATCGCGCGAGCGTGCCAGCTGTGACGCTCGCGACGCGCCTGCCAGCGGCCCAGCAGCTGACGCTGCAACGGTGAAAACCCCAGGTTGAGGTAGAGCAGCCGCTCGATCATCAGAATCCACATCAGCACCAGCAAGGCCAGAATGACCCAGAGCACCGGGCCGCCACGGCCCATGAAGCTCTGCAACTGCTGCCAGATGTCGAGCATCATGCTACCCGCTCCACCCTGTCACCATTGCTTTCGGCCCGCTCGGCCAGGATCCCGGCCACCTGCTGTTCCAGCACGTTGGAAAGCTCGGTGAAACGGGACTGCAACAGGCTGTGGGCCAGGATCAGCGGAATGGCCGCCACCAGACCCTGCACCGTGGTGACCAGGGCCATGGAGATGCCGCCCGCCATGATCTTGGGATCGCCGGTACCGAACTGGGTGATGGCCTGGAAGGTGCCGATCATACCGGTCACTGTCCCGAGCAGACCCAGCATGGGGGCGATGGCCGCGATCACCTTGACCATGCCGATGCCGCGCTCCAGGCGAGGGGTCTCTTGCAGGATCGCCTCATCCAGACGCAGTTCGAGGGTCTCCATGCTCAGTTCTGGATGCTTGTCAGCCACCGTCAGCACCCGGCCGAGGGCGTTGTCGGCATGATATTCACCGCTCTTGAGTTGGCGACGAACCCGACCCAGTTCGCGAGAGAGGCTCCACAGCCGTACTCCAGCGATCCCCAGGCCGATGGCTGCCAGCAGCACGATGATGGCGCCGACCTGGCCGCCCTGCTGGACTTGCTGCCAGAAGGTGGGCGCCTGGGCCAGCATATCGAGCAGAACACCGTGGGAGGGATCCAGCGGCAACGCTTCTCCCTCCTGACCCTGATAAGCGGCCACAGCGGAAAGCACGCTGCCTGGCAGGCCCAGCACCGGACTCAGGCCTTCGGCCCCCGGTTGCAAGAAACCAGCATCGCCCAGCAGGGCGAAGCTGCCGATCCGGGTCAACGTCTGCTCGCTGGCAACGCCCTGGGCATCGAGCACCTTGCCGTTGAACTGGGCAACCCGGCCCGATTCGCGGATCTCCTGCAGCAAGGTGGCTGGCAGCAGGGCAAGGGCGGCGCGATCAGGCACCTGTTTATCCTGTGCCATGGTTTTCAGCGGGGCGAGACGATCAGGATACTGGCCCTCGACGGCGGATTCGCTCAGCAACTTGACCGCATCGCTGGCGCCCTGACGGGTGACCGCAAAGATCTCGTTCATGTCGCCGGAGGCCTGCTCCCACTGGGTATTGAGCTCCACCAGCTGCTTTTCATTGGCCGCGAACTGGCTGGCCAGCTCCTTGCTCAGGCGCTGGGCCTCGGCCAGCTTGGCACGGGCACTGCTCAGCTCCCTGGAGACAGACGCCAGATCCTGCTGAGCCTTCTGCTCACGGGCCTGTTCCTGCTGCTGCCAGGCTTCCTCGGCCACGGCGGCTGTGGTGCCCAGAGAGAGGGCGAGGGCAAGGGGTAACCACTTCATGGTGACGCTCATGACTGGGCCTCCTGACCACGGCTGACGGAAAGGGGGACATTCAACAACTGGGGAACTTTCTTGTCGGCAGCCATTTCCAGCGCCTCGGCGATGGGGGAGAGCCACTGGCCGTCGAGGGCTTGCCACTGCTTGTGCTCGGCAGACCAGCGCCACGCCTGGGAGCGATCGGCGGTCATCGCCAGCAGGGAGATCCGACCCAGAGCCAGCACGTCGACCCGGCGCGGTGCGCCATCCAGCACCAGCTCGGCGGAATAATGGTCCAGCCTGCTGCCGTATTCGGCTTCAATCTGATAGGCCTGCAATAGCTGGCGGAACTTCTCCGCCTCGCTCACATCGGCTCTGGCCAGCGTCGCTTTCAAGGCAGCAACCCGCGCCAGACGATCCTCCCTGCGCAGCGGGATGTCATCCTGTACCAGCTGTTCCAGATCGGCTTGCATCTGCAGCATCAGGGGGACAAGCCCCTGTCTGGTCTCCTGTACCGCCTCCAACTGCTGGTTCAGCTTGCCCAGCTCGTTTTGCTGATCGGCCACCAGAGACTGCATGTAGTGGTTGTAGGCTTCCAGATCCCGCAGTTGCAGTTGGGCATTTTGCAGCTCAATCCTGGCGGCGACGGCGCCATCGGCGGCTTTCTCCACACGCAGCTGGGAGGCTTTCCCGTCGGCGATACTGTTCTTCAATGCTGGCGCAACCACCTCGTCGGCGGACACGACGCAATGAACGGCCATGGGTAACAAGGCCAGACCCCAAAACTTGTTCATGATATAAATCTTAACAATGATAACTATTCTCATTGTCTCAAAGAGTAGGGTCACTGGCAATCAGATGATTTTCTTGGCCTCTGGCCGAAAAAACAGGATACTTTTTAGACAAGTACGGGAATAACTGGCGTTGGTAGTCGCAACACCATTTTAAATAACTAAAAAATGTCTTTTCGATCAGCAAGATAAGTGATCGAAAAAGGAGACTTACATGTTTAACGATGCGATCTGGGAACACATAGATCGGTTCACCAAGGCGAAGAAGACCAGCGAGATCCAGCAACAACTGGAGCGCTTCAGTCATCAGATGGGGTTTGATTACTTCCGTTTGCTGATTATTTTCCCCATCAGCATGCAGAAATCCCATGTGGCCTTGTTCAACAACTGCCCCACCAGCTGGTTTGATGCCTATTCGGAACGGCACTACCTGACCCAGGATCCGGTCGTCTTCCTGGGACTGAAGCAGACCCAGCCCATCTTCTGGAACAAGCTCGATTGCGATGCCCCCTGGTTGCCCAGCGCCAGCAGGGAGGTGATGAACCTGGCCGCCGACTTCGGGGTGAGGAACGGCGTCTCCTTCCCGCTGCACACGCCGCAGGGGGAACACGGCATCCTCTCTTTCATCAGCAAGGAGAAGTCCAATTCCGATCTGATGTTTGAAAACGTTCCCCTGCTGTCATTCTGCGCCAGCTACATCTTCAACTCGGCCCTGACCCTCATCAAGGCCAGACCAGACCTGATGAAATACCTGGCCGAGCTGTCGGATCGGGAGAAGGAGTGCCTTTTCTGGGCCAGCGAGGGCAAGACCTCCTGGGAGATCGCCACCATCCTCGGCATCAGCGAGCGAACCGTGAACTTCCACCTCAATCAGGTCACCAACAAGACGGACTCGCGCAACCGCAACCAGGCGATCGCCAAGAGCATCTCCAGCGGCATCATTGTGCCTTCCCTGGACGACGTCACCATCACCAACCTGCGGCTGTCATAGCCTGTTTTGCCAAAACAAAAAGAGCCGCAGTGCGGCTCTTGTGGGATGAAAATAAAGTTTCATCCTGAACCATCCAAAATTTTGCCAGTTTTGGCAGTTTTATGTTCAATTGATAATCTAAAGTATCATCCTAAGAAAGGTTTGACCCCGCCATTCCACCGACATAGATGAAAATAAAGTTTCATCCTTTCTAATGGAAACCATGTCAGCCCGAAGACTCTGTCTTGTTCCTTTGGTCACTAATCCGGTACCTCATAGACCTACATCCCCGCTGCCGCTTGTGCCACATTCGAAGCAACGCGGGATGGCCCGAATCCAGGAAGTCGATGATTCGCACATCAGTCTTGCTCGCATGATCCCGGTGCAGACGCCCGGCGTACTGTTGCAGTGTACCCCGCCAGGACACCTGGCATCGCAAGGATAAGTGTATCAAGTGGCGGGAGGTCGAAGCCTTCGCCGACCAATTTGCATATAGCCAATAATATACGTGGCGTATCAGGCGGCAACAGCGACCATCTGCTGGAGCGTGCGCCAGGATCAGCTCGCCTAATTAGAGTCGTACAGAGTCATTTGGCTTTCCGTGTTCTTCAGTCGTTATTCAGTGTTTCGTGGGCAAAGATGGCCGTCGGGGTGTTCTTCTGGGCAGAGATCACCGGCCAATAGAAGGGAGCCCCCGTCCAACCCTTTTCTTCCCGGCCGTTCTGCCGAATCAGTATCAGCATGGGGTTGTCGATAGCGTACGTCTTGCGAATCTGGCCTTCAGTCTTGGTGCTGTCCGGTGCGTCGGCATAGAGGGCATGCGAGCCCGCGCTGACGGTGCGCTGGATTTCCCGGTCGGTACGCACCAGGCACCAGACTTTGCCTTGCTCACTGCGCTTCTTCGTAAGACTGCCCAGATACTGCAGCGCAGAGCGTGCTGCCTCCCAGTCGAAGCAATAGCCCTCGTCCGCCTCCATTTTGAAGGTTGGCTCCAGGGTATTCAGTAGCTCAATCGCCACCGCTACCGGTATCAGGAAAGGCTCATCAAAGCTGCCGTTACCGGCGAGCTTGTCGAGCCGCTGGTCGAGCTCCTCGGTGACCGGTCGCAGGTAGGTCTTGGGCAACACCTGGAAGCCGACAGGGAGGATGCGCTTGAACGGCTTGAGCGTGGTGGTTTGCGACAAAGCGATTTTGTTAGGACTACAGGGCTGCACAGCATTGCCGGGAGCTTTCTGGATGAAGACCACCGACTGTTCAGGGTTCTTGGCAAGGGACTCGCGCAGGGCCACATCGCTCTCGTGCATGCGCTTCATGGCGGCGTAAATGGTCGGCTCGGTGTAGAAACGGGTGACTGCCAGATCCTGCCGCGGGCGGAAGCCGAACATGCGCGAGTGCTGCAGCACGGTGTCCTGCTGGTACACGTTGGGTTTGCGGCCGTAGTAGAAGCCGATCAGGTTGGTGATGGTGACCCCACGGTCGAGAATCTGCCCACCGATGAAAATGTTCAGCGGGGTGCGCAGCTTCAGTTGACCATCATCATCGAGCAGCTCCTCGACCTGTTTCTCGGAGTTGACCTTGGTGATCATCAGCCAGTCTTGCTTGAGCGCAGTCTGCACTTCCTGAGCGACCTCTTCCAGCAGGGGGAGATAGTCTCCCTGTAGCTCGACCGAGGGCTGCAGCTCCTGGTAGGCGCGTTGAATGAGGCTGCTCAACAGCTGCGGCTCCTGGCTTACTGCTGCGCTGAGCATTTCCTTGATCTTCTCGACCAGCTCCTCCTGCCAGGCATGCGCCGTGGTATTGGCCTCGGTATGCACCAGGAAGCTGAACTTCTTCGCGGCTTTGCCAGCCTGCTTGTCCTGCAATCGGCGGATACAGCCGCCGATGATGAAGTTACAGATGGCATCGCGCAGGGTCGGGATCGCCCTGCTTGTCAGCACCTCCTCCAACTTCAGGCGGCGACCGTCCTTCTTGCGCAGAACCTGCAGCTCGTCCAGATGCACGGGCTGATAGAGAAACTTGGCTAGGTGACCCTCTGCCTTGCTGTCTTCGAAGTAATAGTCGCTGCCGACATATGCGGCATTGACGGGGACTAGCTTGGTGAAGGCTGGGCGAATCGGCTTGAAGCTATTGCCCTTGAACTGCACATCGGCAGGCTGCAGGTAAAGCGAGTAAGGGGTTGCTGTGACCTGCAGGAAGGCGGCACGCTCGACGATGACGCGCAGGTGCTCGAGCTGACGAGCGGTGACGTTGATGTCCAGTTCGCCCTTGTCGCGCTTGAAGCCGACGCTGGCGTAATCCGCCTCGTCGTCGATGATCAGCACGCGCTTGGCTTTGAGCTGCGGGTATTTGCTTTCGAACAGATCGATGAGCCGACTGAGGTTGTCGGTCTGCTTCTTCACCACCAGCACCAGCTTCTGGTTCAGCTCGAAACCGGTCAGATGGCCGGGCATGGTCATGATGTCGAAGACCTTGAGCAGGTCGTTCTCGTCATGCACACGGAACTCGCTCTTGATGCGCTCGTAGGTCTGCTTGGCCAGGGCCTTGGTGCCCTTGGTCAGCACCACAGCCACATCGAATTCGTTGTCGAAGGCCAGCGCCATGACTGCCAGGAAAGTTTTCGTCTTGCCCGACTGGATCTTACCCAGCAGCATGCCGGGGTGGTCTTCGCTGGTCCGGCTCTGCATCAGACGCTCGACGACCGACTCGATGCATTTGCAGTCTTCGCTGGAGTAACGCGCGTCGTCTTTGACAAAAGACGGGTAGAAATCACCCTGCTTGTTCATACTTCTTCCTTAAATCGTCCAGCCGGCGCTGGCCCACTGCAGGCTTTCTGGGATCAGGTAGCGGTTGCTGACGCTGGCGAGCCGTTGATTGACGACACTCTCCGCACAAGCAAACAGCGCCTTGCACTGCTCAGGTGTTGGTTTCAGATCGGCAGATTGTGCCGACTGCAGCAGCCACTGGCCAATGGCTGGGGTATTCAGTTGAGCGCACTGCTCGTTGACCTGGATGGTGACGAACTCCTGACGCATACGCTTCCCCTGCAATCCCTGCCAGCGCAGCATAGCTCCGAACAGAGCTCCTTCGCCTAGCTCATCTCCCTGCACCACTGCGGCTAGGCCGCCAAAGTCGTAATCACGAGCCTTGTTGAGCAGGTACTGCATGAACGGCGAGTTGAGGTCGAGCATATGGGTATCCGGTCGATGGACTGCCACCTCGCGATCCAGGGTGGCATCCATTCGCGGCGACGCCATGGGCGACATGCCTAGCTCGCGCATCACTAACTCAGGCAAACGGATACGCAGCAGTTTGCTCCTGTGGGTACGCTCGGCCACTTCGATACCTAGCTGATAACACATGCCCAGCACGAAGCTGAGCAGGTGCTCTTGGGTGATTTCCAGCTCATCACGCAGCTCGTTGGCATCACTTCTGGCCGCATACTCGAATAGTTCACGCTGCTTGGCGGTTGCCGTTTGCGCTTGGCGCAGGGCTTCGTCGATCCGTTCGCGGGTGCGCTTGATGCCCTGTAAGGTGGCGGCTTGCAGGATATCCTCGACATCAATTAGCTCGGCCAGCTCGCCGAGAATCTCGTCTTTCAGTCCGTCGTTGAATTCGTCTTTCTGTACCGCCGCCATGTCGTGAACCACGGAGTCGATACGGTCGTACAGCAGGTCGATGATCTGCTGATCCATGGTGTCGGGCTGGTGGACATTGAAGACCACGACTTTTTTCTTCTGGCCGTAGCGATAAAGGCGACCGATCCGCTGCACCAGACGCATGGGGTTCCAGGGCAGATCGTAGTTGACCATGATGTGGCACTGGCGCTGCAGGTTGATACCTTCGCCTCCGGCCTCGGTAGAGATCAGGAACTGCCCTTGATCCTCGAAGCGGGCAATGGCATCGCGGCGCTCAGCATGCCCCATCGAGCCATTGATCAGCTCGACTTTGTCTGCGCCGAAATGACACCGCAAGGTCTCGCACAGGTAGTTTTGCGTCGTGCGGTACTCGGTGAAGATCAACACCTTCTCTGCTGGATTGGCTGCAAGAATCTTGCGGATGACCTCATCGATGAACAGCTGGAGCTTGCGGTCGTTATGCTTGAGCTGTTCAGCTTCCTTGATCAGCTTATTCAGCAGCAAAATTTCCCCGGCGAAAAACTCTTTAGCGTCAGTCGTAAGTAGCTCTTCCCACTCACCGAAGTAGCGCTCATCGACAGGCTCATCCGTTCCGTGCGCGCCGTTGAGTTTCTTTTCCAGGCGAGCCAGGCGATTGCGCAGCGCGTTGAGGATCGCCGCCGAGCTGGATGCAGCCAGCTTACGATAAACCGTCATCACGAAACCGATGGCATTACCTGTGCGCCCCATCTCCACACCAGCTGCGTAGCCCCGGCGCAGGTAGTCCTGCAGGATCTTGTCAAAGGCCTGTGACTCCTCGCTAGCAGGCACTTTCATCGCACGCGTGAGCTTACCCTGGAAGATGAAGTTACCCTCAGCATCGGTCACATCCGCTTTGTGGTTGCGGTAGACCATGTCGTGGAGGATTTCCGGCTTTAGGTTGAGCAGTATCAGCTCTCGGCGACGCTCTGGGCGCAGCAGTTCGAGCAGGGCGATGAATTTGTCCTGCATCCCTTGGTGAGGCGTAGCGCTGAGCAGGAGCATGTGCCTAGCCTTGCTGCGCAAACTGGCTGCCAGGGAGTAACGCTCGGAACTGTCCAGTTTTTGCCCATATTGGCGGCGACTGAGGCGGTGCCCCTCGTCAAAAATGACCAGATCCCAAGGTTCAGCCTGCAGCAGGCTGGCCAAGTGTCCTTCTTGCTTCAGGCGATCCATGGAGCCGATCACGTGGTCATGCATCTTCCACTGACGCGGCTCGTTGATGAAGAAGTCTTCTCCGTAGATCTCGAACTCATCCAGTTTGAACTTGTGGTAGAGCTCTTCTTGCCACTGCTTGGTCAGCCCAGCCGGGGTGATCAGCAGAACTCGCTGTATCAGCCTGCGTTGAGTCAAAGCGTGGAGCAACATGCCGGTTTCGATGGTTTTACCGAGCCCCACATCATCGGCAATCAGCCAGTTGAAGTTGCCCGAGGCCAGGATGTGGTGAACCAGGTGGATCTGGTGTGGGAGCGGGTCGATATCTAGGTGCGAAAGCGCTCCGGTGTTCTCGTTCCAGGTTTCGATGGCATGTGCAAGCATCCTCAAGCGCATCCGCTCGGCATCCACAGCCTTGCCGGTAGCTGCCGTGATAAAGCGGTGCTTGGCGCCTTTCACTTGGCGCAGGTGCTGATAGGGCAACCAGTGCCGCTCTCCACTTTCCGGAAAATCGACCAGCACTTGCTGGGAACCCGCCAGGGTACGCTGCTGCATGATGCTGCCAATGCCCAGCGAGCGCACACCTGTACCGGGAGTCGCATCCTGTACATCCATGCTGTTCAGGAAGCCAGAGCCAACCAAGCTGGCGTCAACCATGCCTTGGGAGCGCTCAGGCATGAACCAGCTCACCTGCAATTGGGTGCCACTGTCTCCGTGAGCCATCTTGACCATGCCGCGACGGTGCTTTTCGCCGCTGGGCAGGGGTTGGCTAACCCAGCAGCCGGGAACATGGGTGAGGCTTTGATCAGGCATCGATTGAGATCTCCTTGTTCGTTTGCGTGGCCATTGAATACGCATCTACAGGAAGGGGCTTGTCACTCGCATAGCAGCCAGGTTCCTGAGGGTGTTTGGTTTGAAACACACCGAAAGCACGTAGCTTGGCTGTCTGCTCGATACCCAGCGGATCGCCAATGCCAAGGTCGCTGTACTCCTCGACAGGTAACTCATAAGGACTGCAAAAGTTGAACGGCAGATTGGCGGGTAAACAGCCTTGTAGGTTGAAAACCCGAAACCAGAGGAAACGGCTGAACGAGCGGAATGCTCGGCGGAGGCTAGACCTGTCGTACCAGTACTCGAACAACGATTCGATGAACTGCTCGATTTCCTCTATTTGCGGCAATGATTCAAAGGCTCGAACCAACAGCAAGGCTGTCGGCCATGACATAACATACTGCGACAAGTTGCTTGAACCGCTCCTGTCATAGGCAATCCAGTAGTAGTCGTTCTCAGCCCAAAGTGCCTTCACATGAGCAGCCAGGATCAGCTCATCTGGGATCATGCCTTTGTCGATTTCTCGCTCCAGTGCCAGCCGCGTGGCACCCCAGCCGCTCATCACAAAAATCTGCTGAACCAAGGGCAGCATCGACAATGACCAGCCCGCTCGGCTGATCAGCTCTACTGCTTTCTGCAGAGCTCGATCTTCACGGCTAAGCCTTCCATCAGGCAGCTCTGCATCAGAATCTGAGCTATCTAGGCTGTCATACACGTCGTCAGGATCGAAGGCATAAGCAGCATATTCGTCGTCAATATGCCCATCATAAATGTCAGACTCATCAGTCACACCAAAATTGAGCTCATCCTGCTCGACCAATAGCTCATCATTGTCGAAGAAGTCATCCTCAGGCTCATAGCTATCCGGCTGATCGACTTGATACACCCCCAAAAGGGGTACGGATTCGTTTCGAGCGCCCAGCTCTATGCCACCAACCAACTCTTGAATATCGCTGTCGCTGTAGTAGCTCTCTGAACCAGAAGGTCGCTGCTCATCAAGCATTGCTTCCTCAGGTGTCAGAGGCTGTCGAGGAACTGCATCGCAGAGGGAGTCGTCCGCCGTTACGGATACCGGTGTTGAGTGTGACGGCTCTACTTTGAAGTGAGGTGCATGGCGCACTAGGATCTTGGCCCCCTGCGGCGTTAACGCCACATCCACCGGCTTACATGCACGAGCCCAGGACAGGGTTTTGCGCTCATCGGCAGAAATGACACACGTATCCTCAGTTACTGGCAAAGAAACCGGCAAAATGACCGTTTCGTTGCCGTGGCTCGACTCCAGACCATGAGGGTGGCCTGCCAAATGAGACTCTTCGGGATGCGACTTGACCGGTTCAGGGACTTCGTCCCGCCAGCTTGGGGCAGCGTCTAGTCCGACAAAAACGCTGGCATCGGAGGTGATGTATTCCAGATCAGCTGCTGTGACCGCCTCGTCATCCATCTCTGAGACGTGATCGACTTCTTGGGGCTGCTCAATAAAGGCGGTCTGCTGCCGTCTCGCCAGCAAAGCGCGCTGCATCAAAGCCGCCGCCTGCTTTGGACGGCGCTGCAGTATGTATACTCGCCCTAACAGATCTAGAAGCTCGGGATCTTCGTTCTCAGTAAGCCCCTCCTCCAGCAGCTCCTCTGCAGCAACCAGCTTTCCGGAACTCACCAGGGCGTTGACTGATTGCAGCAGTTGC
>NZ_JAGKRK010000038.1:0-19421 GCF_017939325.1 Aeromonas sp. MaB10011B
GGGACACGCCGTTTTAGCCTGTGGAGGCGTGGTGCAATCAGGCCGCCCGATGAAGCAGGAACCCGGTACTGCGCGAGCAGCTATCACCCAGTAATGGGAATCCCCCTCCTGTGACGCGAAGCGCTAAGGTGGGGGAGGATGTCAACAACCACAAATACGCCGAACAGCTGGAACGCTCCGGCTGCACCCAGGTGACCGAAGCCCAGGGCTGCGATATTCACAAGAGCAAGGCGGAAAACGCCAAGGCAGGATTTGGCACCGCCGCCCCGGCCGCCGACGGCGGATTGAACATGAGCTATGAGCAGAAGCTGGAGCGCTCAGGCTGTACCCAGGTGAGCGAGCTCAGCGGCTGTGACATCAACAAGAGCAAGGCCGAGAACGCCGCCGCCGGATTTGGCGCCGCCCCCGCAGCGGCCAGCGCCAGCCCCTACGCCGGCAACGGGGTCGCCACCTTCCCCGAGACGGGCGCCACGGTCGCGAACATCCGCATCGATGACAAGGATCAGGTGTGGGTCAACGACAAGCAGGTCAGTACCAGGAAATCCGACGGCGCCCTGGTGTTCAAGGAGGGCATGGTCATCTACACCATCCAGGGGGATCGCCGCCTCAAGGGAGAAGATGGCTGGGTCGACAACGATGCGGGCACCAAGGGGCCCATCGCGGCCAAATGACCCCGTCACCATCACGACAAGGGGAGCCGCGGCTCCCCTTGTCGTTTCTGCATGCCTGCAACCGACGCCCCCCTACCTCTTCTTCGGGAAGTCCAGCACGGCCACCACCGGCGAGCAGGACGGGAGCGCCGACCAGGAGGGGGCGTCGAAGATGAAGCGGGCGACGGCACAGGTCGGCATGCGAGTGATACCGGAGGAAAAGCCATGAGCCAGGTCGGTGAAGGCAGGATCATGACCCACCAGCAGTACGCAGGCGAGATCATCTGAAAGCGCCCCCACCACCCCGAGAAGGGTCCCGGCATCGCTCTCGTAGAGGCCCTCGTCGATGACGATGCGGTCCGGGGAATAACCCAGCTCCCCGGCAAGCAGCCGGGCGGTCGTCAGGGCCCGGCAGGCGGGGCTCGAGAGGATGAGATCGGGCTTCACCCCAAGGTGCGCCAGACGAGCCCCCATCAGGGGCGCATCGCGCAGCCCGCGCGCAGCCAGCGGACGAGCGCGGTCAGACAAAGACGCGTCTTCCCAGCTCGACTTGCCATGGCGTACCAGGATCAGGGTTCTTCTCATGACGCACTCCCTGGTTGATCAGGGCCACAGGCGGCCCCTCAGACAGCCCCCCGTTTGCCAGCATGAAGGGGCAGGAGCACCATGGTCAGCAGCACACCTTCTACCCCCCAGCCTACCTGTTCCCAGTGTACTGTCTCCCCGGTCAGCATGCCGGTGAGCAGCACAGTGGCGCAGATGAGGGTCCAGCCGGTCAGGTGGAGGAAGGACTCCCCCGGTAGCAGCGCTTGATCAGGATGGGGTTCAGGGCCATGGCCACACAGCCGACCAGGTAGATGCGATTGCCGGGAGCGAGGCTGAAGGCAAAAAGCCCGATGAGGGGACCATCGGGCTCTGCGGCAAGGATCAGGGGCTCACTTCTTCCATGAAGACAAGCCGAAGGGGTTCGGCCAGCAGTTCGTCCGCCTGGCGAGCGAAAGCCTGGAAATACGCGGTCTCACAGTGGGCATCCAGGGCGGCCTGACTCACGAAGGCTTCCCGCATGTAGAAGGTGCCGGGTTCATCCTTCAACTCGAACAGCACGTAATCGAGGTTGCCCGGCTCCTGGCGAGTGGGGTCAATCAAGGTAAGCAGGGCATCGCGAAGGCGCTCTCCCATGCCGTCACGGGCCTTGAGCACTGCGATCGATACCAGTTTGTCTGTCTCTTTTTTCATCCAGTTTTCTCCGTTGTACATCGTCAACACGCCAGAGAGTGCAACCTGGACAGCGATTTATACTGCCGGATGCTCCCCCATCAGACGTTGCCCAGTGTAGGCAGGACGGTGGGGGCCATATAGGGGGGCAGAATGAACACTGTGTTCAACGGGGTGGATAACCACGCCGTGCACGGAGGAACAAACGAGCGGGAGGGATCATGGCGCAAAGGGTGGCAACGGGACCCGCCAGGAGGCGGCACGGCTTGCGGCCCCCTGGTCCAGGCTAAGGGCCTGCAGACCAGCGCTCAACGTCAAGGCAATAGGTGGTGAAAGGGTGTTCGCCCAGGCGCGTTTTCCTCACCCAGATGGCCCGTCTGGCGAGGGACAGATAAGGCGGGCGGGTATCCAGCAAGTGAAAGAGTATCGTCCGATGGCCAAGCTCCCTCGCCCACCCCATCATCTCGTTGAAAATCGCCACGCCGCTTCCCCAGCCGGCCTTGGCGAGCACGATGGCAAGCTCCACCCCCTCGTCATCGGGCTGGATACCGCACCACCCCGCCAGGGTGCCGTCGAGGAAGATGGCGCGCACGCGGCAACCTGGCCGGGCGTCGACTCCCAGCTTGTACGCCATCCAGTCGCGCACCCCGGCCACATCGAAAAGCGGGTGAGGGATCAGGTGCTTTCGCAGCGTCTCGTCGTTGAGCAGCGGCAGAAAATCCTCTGCCCTGACAGCAGAAAAGGGGCTGAACACCATGGAGGTCTCTCTCATTGCCCGAAGAGGCACCCTAGTAGGGGGTGCCATCCTTGTGTCTGGCTGACCAGGCGCCATCGGCACCCTGTACCAAGGCCAGATCGTCGTCGGGATAGTCGACGGTATCCCCTGGCAGCCTGTCCCCCACCTCAAGATAGACAGCGTCCACCTCACCGTGGTTGAGCAACTGGTGGGCCAGGCCGCTGCCCCCCTTGAAGCCGATGCACTCCCCCGGCGACATCCGGTACTCCTCCTCCCCGTGGCGCAGGGTGGGATTGCCCGAGAGCACATAAACGAACTCGTCCTGCAGGCCGTGATGGTGCTTGAGCGCCGAGATGGCTCCCGGTGCCAGGGTCGTCAGATTGACCCCGAAATTGGCGAGGCCGAAATGATCCCCCAGCCTGCGCCGGGTGCGGTGCTTGACCAGGGAGGCAAAGGGCTCCGGATAGAGGGACTTGGCCTTGTTCTCCGGGATCTGTGTGGCCTGAATGGGCGTCTTGCCTGTCATGTCTTGACCCTCCTTGTGGATGATATCTCTCTATATAGCCCTCATCTCAGCGGCGAAACATGGGCAGGGGGTTGAAGGGGTGTCTCACACACCATGTCATGCCCGGTTGCCGCCAGATGGTAAAGACGCCCTGATTTTCGTTTGGCTATCTTAATGGCACACCGGAAAATGGGAAGTCGCGTTGGCGACCTCACCAATGGAATAAAGAAGATGGCCCGCGATCACTGGAAAATGCCCTCTTCCAGCGGCCCGGGTATGGAGGGGCACCGGCACATGCAGACCCGGTGACTAGAACACCTCAATCCTGACCTTGATAAGCCCGGATCGGGGATTGCCGATGGCGCTGAACGCTGCCCTGGAGAGATCGATGATGCGCCCGCGGGGGAAATTGCCCCTGTCGTTGACCCGCACCACCACGCTCTTGTCGTTGGCCAGGTTGGTGACCCTGACCAGGGCGCCAAAGGGCAGTGTCATGTGGGCAGCGGTGTTGGCGTGGCGCTGGTAAGGCTCCCCGCTGGCGGTGCGCTTGTTGTGGTAGCGATCGGCGTAATAGGAGGCGAGCCCCGTCTCGCTATAGCCTCGCCAGTTGCCCGCACTGCCTGCATCAGGCTGGCTGCTGCAGGCGGCCAGCAGCAGGCACAGGGAGGCCAGCAGCCTTTTTTGTCGCGTCGTCATGCGTTGCTTCCTCGATGGGACAGAGCGACCAGCATCGCCAGTCGGGCTTCCGTTAACAGGGGCCTACTCTCTCATATTTCCCATGGAAAACGGGAGGCCCAGGCCTCCCGTTTTGCGTATCGCTCCGTCAGCCCCTGTCAGGGGAAGGGGTCAGGCGATGAGCTTGTCGTCGGCGAAGCCAAAGCCGCGCAGCCCCACCACATGCACATGTTCGTGCTTGCCCTGCACCTTGCGGATGAGCTTGTAGGTGGTGCCCTTCTCGGGGCTGATGTTCTCCGGCGCGGCGATAAGCAGCTGCATATCCTGGCGCTCGCACAGCTCGAACAGGGTGGCGATGGATTTGCCATCAAGCCGCGCCGCTTCGTCGAGGAACAACAGGCGGCAGGGAGCGATGTCCTTGCCGCGCAGACGGCGGGACTCCTCCTCCCAGCTGATGAGCACCATCAAGAGGATGGCCTGACCGGTGCCGATCGCCTCGCCGGTGGAGAGGGCGCCGCTCTCGGCACGCAGCCAGCCGTCAGCCCCGCGCTGCACCTCGATCTCCAGCTCCAGGTAGTTGCGATAATCCAGCAGCACGTCCCCCATCACCTGATAGTTGCGCTCCCCCTGCTCCACCTGCGGGTTGAGACGCTGGAAGAGCTTGGCCATGGCCTCGGAGAAGCTGAGCTCCTTGTCGGCGAAAAGATCGTTGTGCATGGCGCTCTGATCGGCGAGTGCGGTCAGGAGGCGAGTGTGGGCCTCGCGGATATTGACGTTGAGACGCACCCCGCGCACCAGACCGAAGGCGATGTTCTGCAGGCCCTGGTTCAATACCCGGATGCGGTTCTGCTCCCGGCGGATGATGTTGGTGATCTTGGCCGCCACCTCGTGGGAGGAGAGCGACAGATGGGTTTCCCGCTGCTTGAGCTCGTCGGCGAGGCGCGCCAGCTCGATCTCCATCTCCTCGATGGCTTCCACCGGATCGTCCGAGCGGATGATGTCGTTGCGGATGCGATCTTTCAGGTAACGGTAGACCTGCACGTAGAAGGCGACCTTCTGCTCGGTGCTGCGGTTGCCTTCCGACAGACGCAGCGCATCGCGCAGGGCCTCGTCGTGGGCCACCGCCACCCGCAGGGCGCCGAGGGCCTTGTCCGACATGGAGCGCAGCTCGTCGCTGTCAAGATAAGCCAGCTCGCGCTTGTTCAGACGCTTCTCGACGTCGGTCTCCCGTGCCAGACGCACCACCCGCGACCAGCTCGCCTTGTGACCCACCAGGGATTTGCGGGCGCTGTAGTAATCCTTGCCTTCGAGCTTGAGACGACCGCCAAGGGATTCGATTTCGCGCTTGCACACCTGCAACTGGGCCTCGGCGCTGGTGCGGCGGGTCCGGGTGCGGATAAGCAGCTCTTCAATCTCTTTCTTGTGGGCACGGGCCTTCTCTTCCATGTCATCCGACAGGGTCAGCCCCATGGCCGCCAGCTCCTGCTCGAACTCCGCCAGGGTCTGCCCCTTGGCCGAGGCGCTGGAATCGAGCGCCGTGCGCAGTTGCAGCGCCTCGGTGTGGCGCTGGGTGATCTGCTTGTGCTGCTCACCGGCGGTGCGGGCGGCAAGCTCTGCCGCCTTGAGCTTCTCTTTGAGTCGCTCGCTCATCTCGGAGGCCTTGCCCAGCAGATCTTGTGCATCCTGATAGGCAAAGTGCGGCAGACGGGCCACCAGCTGATCGAGGGCGTAGCAACGGCGCTTCTGCTCGGCCAGCAGGTCGCTCACCTCGTCAAAGGCCGCCTGCAGGGCAGCCAAATCCTGGGGATCCTGGCGCAGCACCTGCACCATGGTTTCCAGTTTTTCCAACGCCTTGCCGTGCTTGGCGATAAAGGCTTCGGCTGTTTTAAGCGCCTCCACGTCGGCGTGAGCCGCCTCGAGGCGGGCCGCCAGGTCTGCCTCGGCAAACAGGTGGGCAAAGGGCAGCATCCCCTGCACCAGCTGGATATGGCGGGTCAGCTGGGCGGCGGCGGCTTTGGCATCACTCAGCTGCTTGTCGCACTCGGCGATGGTTTCTTGCAGCTTGCGCTGCTCGTGCTGCTTGGCCTGCACCTCGGCTTCGGGGTCCGGGCGGAAGGCGATATCCAGATGCTGGCCGATAAAGTCGCGAAAATGCCCGTAGAGACGGTGGTACTTCTGCTGCTCGAAGGCGGCCTTGGCGTAGCCCTCGATGAGGTTTTCCCGCTCAAGATCGAGCTGCTCGATCCGTTTTTCCCGGGCGGCGCGGCCAAAGAGCGGCAGCTCGGGGTAGCGGGAGAAGCGCACCTGACGCTTGCTGGTGCGCACCAGCACGGCGTCCCCCAGCTCATCCGCTTCCACCAGATCCTCGTCAAAGGAGTCGGGGTTGCCCTGGATGAGGTAGATATCTTCCGGGCAATCTTCCAGCTTTTTCAGCCGCTCGATGGCGCCTTCGAGGTCGAGCACCACCAGGGCGCTGCGAGCCGGGCCGTAGAGCGCGGAGTAGTAAGGGGCATCGTCGATGGAGATGTCGTCATAGACATCGGAGAGCAGCACGCCCCCCACCTGCTCGGCGATGCGGGCAAGACGGGGATCCGCCTCGCCGGCACCCAGCTGCAGGTTGCGAATTTGCATCTCCAGCGCCTGTTTCTGGCCCTGAATGCGGTTGCTCTCCTGCTCGAACTCCCGCTCCTTGTCGAGCACGCTCTGCATGCCGGAAGAGAGTTCTTCGGCGGTGGCCAAAGCCAAGCCACTCTGCTCGCGCAGTTGCTCGAGTTTTTCAAAGGATTTGAGCCAGCGCGGGGCCAGCTTGGTCAGTTCCGCGATATCGCGGCCCAGCTGAGTGCCCTGATGCTCGAGGCTGGCGCGGCGCTGATTGGCCTCTGCCTGCTGCTCGGAGAGCTCCTCCTGGCGGGTGCGCTGGGCTTCGAGGAAGATCTCCAGCTCGTCCTGGCTGGCAATGTGCTGACCAGACGCCTGGGCCAGCTCGTATCGCAGCCGCAAGAGCGTCTTCTGGCTTTCGCTCTCTTTCTCGAGGCGAGCCAGGGCGGCGCGCAGACCCTGCCCCTGGGCAATGCGGGCCTTGTCTTCGATGTGCCGCTTGAGCAGCCCCTGCGCGGTAGGCCAGGCGGCCTCGCGCACTGTCTCGGGGGCGATGCTGAGCAGCAGCGCCAGCGCCGCTTCGTGTTCGGCCACCGCTGCCTTGGCCAGCGCCAACTGCTGCTCGGCCCCCAGCACCCGGCTGGTGAGGCTCTGCTCGGCTGCGCGGAACTGATGCAGGGCGTCGCTCGCCTGCGCAGGCTCGAGCCCCGGCAGTTCGCACTGCTCGCGGGCAGTATCGAGGGCCTGCACCGCCTGACGGTACTGGATGGCGCGGGTCTGCTGGATATCGAGCGCCTGCTGGTAGTCGGCCAGCTGGGTCTTGAGGCTGTCCACCTCTGCCTGGGCCAGCTCCTTGCGCTCCTCCACTTCCAGCAACTGGCCGTGGATCTCTTCCACCACCGCCTGCTGCTGCTCGAGCTTGTCGTTGAGCTCCGCCAGATCGGCACGATAGAGGGCAATCTTCTTTTGCAGCGCCACGGCCGCCATCACCTTGGCCAGGTGCTCGGCGGCGGACTCCAGCTCGTCGGTCAGGAGCTTCTCGCGGTTGGTGAGCTGATCCACCTCGTCCGCCAGATAGATGGCGCGCTGCTTCTCTTCGGCCAGCAGGCGACGCTTGCCCGCGAGCTCGGACCTGGCCTTGAGGGCCAGCTCGGAGAGGCGGCTCTTCTCGGCGGCGCCCCGCACATACTCAGCCGCAACATAGTGGGTGGTCTCGGTGATGAGATTCTTGAACAGATCCCGCTGACCCTGGGTCTCTTTGATGGCTTCCAGGGTGCGGCGGTTCTCGTAGATGGCCGCCTCCATGTCCTGGAACGCCTTGCGTACCCCGGAGTTCTCCGGCAGCAGGTATTCACGCAAGGAGCGGCTGATGGAAGACGAAATACCGCCGTAGAGGGAGGCTTCGATCAGGCGATAGAACTTGCCGCGATCCTTTTGATCCCGCAGTTTCTTCGGGGTGATGCCGAAATCGAACATGAAGTTGTGATAATCGGTCACCGTATTGAACTTGGCGACCTTGATGGCGCCAAGCTCCGCTGCCGCCCCCTTCAGATCGGCGAAGGCACGTACCCGGCCCTTGCCGTCGTCGAGCTTCTCCAGCAGCAGATCCGTGGGCGCCAGGTGCTCGGGCACATCCACCAGGGCGAACGGGGTGATGTTGACCTTGTTGTCACGGTTGGCCACCTGTTCGAGGTGGACGCCGACCCAGATCCGCTGCTCGCGGCTGTTCATCACTTCCAGCAGCGAATAACAGTGGCCGCGCTGCAGCTTGCCGTAGAGCCCCTTGTCGCGGGACGCGCTGGAGGAGCCCGCCTCCGTGGTGTTACGGAAATGGAGCAGGGACTGGTCGGGAATGAGGGCCGCGATAAAGGCCGCCATGGTGGTGGACTTGCCCGCGCCGTTGCCGCCGGACAGGGTCGTGACCAGCTGGTCGAGATCGAAGGTGCGGGCGAAGAAGCCGTTCCAGTTGACCATGGTCAGGGATTTGAATTTGCCTCTCACGCCACACTCTCCATCAAACCGGCAGACACCATCAGTGCCGGCACATTAACGTTGCAGATCATCTTCCACCTCCAGCTCCAGCTGCTCTTCGTCCAGATCCTCTTCGATATCCTCGAACAGGGAATCGCTGCTCGGCATCTCGTCGTCGTGGAAAATGGCCTCCCCTTCCTGGATCATCCGCAGTTGCACCGCGCGGGGATCCTCGTCGGAGCGCACATCGGCGGCGAAGCGGAACACGGATTCGTTGACCCGGAATTTGTCGCTGTTGCCAAGGGGGGTGATCATCCCGAGGCGCTTGAGGCGACGCATGGAGGTGCGGATCTTCTCGAGGAGTTTCTTCTTGTCCAGATCCGTGCCGCCGGAGCGGCTGTTGACCATGCGCAGCAGTTGTTTCTCGTCCGCCAGACTCAGCACCTCTTCTTGCAGCTCTCCCATGGCGAACACCCCTTCAGAGGCGAGCCTGTCCGGGCTCAGGAACAGGTAGCAGAGCACCTTGCCCACCAGCATATCGAGCTCAGATAGCACTGTTGTTCCGATGTCGGCGCTCGGGCGCGGACGCAGGTAGAAGAAGCCTTCCGGCGCCTTGATGAGTTCCACCTGATAGCGACCGTAGAAGATCTCCAGCTCCTGGTGGTACTCCACCAGGGCAGAGTGCTGCTCGAATTCGTCGGCACTGATGTGGCGACCGGAGCGCAGGGCGGTGTCGATGCGCGGAAACAAGGGGTTGGCGATGGCCTCTGCGAGACGCAGGGGCAAGGGGAATTCAGTATTGATCGATGACATAGGCCTGAACCTTGGATCCAGCTTGGTTGATGGGTTTCCATGCGGGTTGGCGGTGGTGTTCGCGCTCACCGCTGGCATGGCCGAGACGCACGGCCTGATCGATCAGGAGGCGCGCCACGTCGAAGTGGGCATGGGCCGGGTAGTCCAGCAGGTATTCCCGCAGCACGTCGGCAAGATCCAGCCGATCTCCCTGCTCCGGGTAGCGGGCCAGGTAGCGCTCGATGCGCTCCGCCAGCTCCTGGTTGATGTCCACCATCTCCACGTACTCCATCTCGAGGGGCACCTCGCCGGTCACCTCCTCGTCGTGGATGGCGATGGTTTCATCCCGCAGCTCCAGCAAACGGGGCTCTTCGGCCACCCGCAACAACCAGCTGTGCTGCTCGAAGTTGCGGATGGATTCCCGCAACCGCTGGCTGAAGGCGCGGTTCTTGTCCATGTCGATGGCGTTGCGGATGAACTTGTGGACGTGCCTGTCATAACGGGACCAGAGCTCGATGCACTGCTGGCCCCAGGCGGTGATGACGTCCAGACGCCCCTGCAGGGCGTGGGTCAGCTCCTCGACATGGAACAGATCATCGCGCCCCTGGGCCGCTTCCTGAATGTTGAGCAGCCCCGCCTGCAGGCGGTGGCCGGCGGCGTCCAGGGTGTCCTGCAACTCGCGCAGGGTCTGGCCGGTCTCGTGCAGGAGCTTCTCGCAGCTGTGGATGGCATCGACCCAGTTCTGGGTCAGCAGGGCCGCGATCTCGCTCTTGACTTGGTTTTGCTGCTCGTCCATGGCGCGCTGGGTGAGATCGATGCGCCCGAGCGTCTCTTCCAGGGAGAAGGAGAGGCGCGGCAGCACCTCGGCGTCCCACTGCTCCCGGGTGTTGGTCTCGAGCGCCGCCTTGCGGGCGGTGTCGAGCTCGGCCGCCAGGTGCTCGAGCAGGATGGAGAGCTTGATGGAGTCCACCTGGCGCTGATCCATGAAGAAATCGACAATGCTCATGCCAAGGCGCGACAGGCGGTAGAGGCTCTCCCCCGCCACCATGTCGGTGGTGAAACGCGACAGCAGTTGCTGGCGAATGAGATCGTTGATGGCGTTGTTGGCGCGACCGGTGAGGGTCTCGTCCATCTGGCCGAAGGCACTGCTGACATAGCCAAAGGCATCGTGCAGCGCAGCCTCCGAGAGATCAGACTCGTCCTCGGAGAGCGTCTTGATCGCTATCAGAAAGGCCAGCCTGTCGGTGGGGAGGTTCAGCGCCAACCCCTCCTGTCTGACCCATCCCACCGTCTCTGGCAGGGTACGGGATGTACTCATCATGACGTTATCATCTCGTTGTTATAGTCGGCAGGTCTTCGCCCGCCGTGGTGATATAGGCCGGGGTCGGTGGCGCCCCGGCGGCTGGATCCCGCATCGTATTCACGCCGGTGTGTCTCAACCGGCCGGTTTCTGGGCCATCACATGGATGTAGCGCCCCAGGGAAACAAAGGGCTCCTGGCGGCAATATTGCTGCTCCATGGCCAGCAGGTCCTCGAACTTCTCGACCTGATCCTGCTTGTGGCGCATGTAGTCGTGGATGACGCGCACCCCGGTCTTGCCGATGATCCGCAATCCCCCCCGGCCTATCCAGTCATAGACCTGCTCCGGCAACTGGGGATTGGTGGGCGTCAGGGCTGTCTGGCGTTTCTTGCGAAGGCCCAGGCGCACATAGTCGAAATTACCCACCACCAGGCTCTGGAACAGGAGGCCGTGACGATTGTAAAAAAGCAGCGACAGTATGCCCCCTGCCTTGACGAAAGGGAACAGACCCAGCAAGGTCTGGCGCGGCTCAGCGAGCCACTCCAGTACCGCGTGACAGAGCACCAGATCGAAGGTGCCGGTCACCTGGTGTTTGAGATCCTGAATGGGGCAATGGATGAGACGAATTCTGTCTTCCAACCCCTTCTGGGCGATCTGCTCCCGGGCCAGATCCAGCATTTCTGCCGACAAATCGCACAGCTCCACCTGATGGCCCATGGCCGCCAGTTTCTGGGCGAAGTAGCCAAAGCCGCCGCCGGCATCCAGGATGCGCAGCGGCCGGTTGCCCAGGCGCGCCAGGCAGGCTTCGATGTCACTCCAGACAATGGTGGTGCGAATGCGCCCCTTGGTGGAGTCGTAAATGTTGCGAGCGAACTTGTCCGCGCGCCCGTCAAAACTCTGATCTTGCTTCAAGACACACTCATCTTCGACCGCCCCGCCATGAGGGCCGCAGGAGGAACCACACAGGATTGGGCCACAGGAAAAAAGAGGGGTATTCTGTCACATCCCGAATTTGCTGAAAACTCAAGGACGTGTCTGTCGTGTTCGAGCTCAACTTCTTTGTCATCAAGAAATGGCTGGGCCATCTGCTGATGCCGCTCCCCTTCTCTCTCTCCTTGTTGGTGCTGGCGCTCGCGTTGCTCTGGTTCACCCGCTTTCAAAAAAGCGGCAGGCTGCTGGCGACCCTCTCCTTGGTGATCATCGCCCTGATGGGGACGCGGCCGGTGAGCTACGAGCTGGCCCGCAGCCTGGAGCAGACCTATCCCCCCTTCGAGGTGAGCCAGCATCCTGGCATCCAGGCCATCGTCGTGCTGGGCAACGGTCATGTGAGCGATCCGGCCATCCCAGAGCGCGCCTGGCAAAACAACATCTCCCTGGCGCGCACCCTGGAAGGGGTTCGCCTGGCCCTGGCCTATCCAGAGGCCGAGCTGGTCTTCTCCGGTGCCGTGGCCGGGGATCCCCTGTCGAACGCCGAGGTCAACGCCCGCATGGCGGCAAGCCTTGGCATCCCGCGTGCGCGCATGACGTTGTTTGAAAACAACAAAGACACCCATGACGAGGCGGTCAGCATCGCCGCCCACCTCAACGGCAAGCGGGTGGCGCTGGTGAGTTCGGCCACCCACCTGCCCCGGGCCATGGCCCTCTATCGCAGTCAGGGACTCGATGCGGTGCCGGCTCCCACCGATTACACCGCCAAGCAGAGTCAGGAGCCGCAACCCCTCTACAGCTACCTTCCCAAGGGGCGTTATCTGATGTATTCCGAGGCTGCCATTCACGAGTGGATTGGGGTATGGTGGGCCCGTTTGCGTGGGCAGGTCACCGAGTGAGCAATCGCGCCTTGCATTCCTGATTTGGATCAGGAAAGCGAAAAAAAATTACGTCATTTGCCGCCGGGTCAGCTATCTTGGGCTCGGTTCAATTCATATAATGTTGCGCAATCAAATGCCTAGGAGATATAGAAGATGAGACAGCACCTGGTAATGGGTAACTGGAAACTGAACGGCACCAAGGCTTCTGTAGAAGCCCTGATCAAAGGACTGACCCCGGCCGCTGCCGCTCATCCTTCCGTGCAAGTGGCCGTCTGCCCGCCGGTTATCTTTTTGGGTCTGGTTGAACAGCTGACCGCTGGCAGCAAGATCGCCTACGGTGCCCAGAACGCCGACGTTCACGAGTCCGGCGCCTTCACCGGCGAAAACGCCCCCTCCATGCTCAAAGCCTTCGGCTGCACCTACTCCCTGGTCGGCCACAGCGAGCGTCGTACCCTGCATGCAGAGACCGACGACGTGGTGGCTGCCAAGTACGAAGCCATCCAGAAGGGCGGCCTGATCCCCGTGCTGTGCATCGGTGAAACCCTGGCCCAGTTTGAAGCCGGTACCACCAACCAGGTGGTTGAGACCCAGCTCAAGGCCGTGATCGATCGCTGCGGCATCGCCTCCTTCGAGAACGCCGTCATCGCTTACGAGCCGGTATGGGCCATCGGCACCGGCAAGACCGCCACCCCGGAGATCGCACAATCCGTGCATGCTCACATCCGTCAATACCTGGCCGGTTTTGATGCAGCCGTGGCTGCCAAGGTACAGATCCTGTACGGCGGCTCCGTGACTGGCGCCACCGCTGCCGACCTGTTCGGCCAGCCGGACATCGACGGTGGCTTGGTGGGTGGCGCGTCCCTGAAAGTGGACGACTTCTCCCAGATCATCGCTGGCGCCGCCAAGTAAGCGCCAAGCAAAGAGGGGCCCCGCCCCTCTTTGCATATCGCTTTCCTATGGACCCTCTCGCCATAGGAAAGCCGATATAGTAAAAGCGGCCAGCCGTATTTTTCAGAATCTTGATTTTCGACAACTCAGATCCAGAGGCACTCATGACCAAACAAATCAAACGTATTGGTGTTTTGACCAGTGGTGGTGACGCACCGGGTATGAACGCAGCCATCCGCGCCGTGGTGCGCGCCGGTCTGCATCATGGCCTGGAAGTTTACGGCATCTATGATGGCTACCTCGGTCTGCACCAGGACCGTATCGTCAAGCTCGAGCGTCACAGCGTCTCCGACGTCGTGAACCGTGGCGGTACTTTCCTGGGCTCCGCCCGTTTCCCCGCCTTCAAGGATCCGAAAGTCCGTGCCGAAGCGGTCGAAAACCTGAAGAAACACGGCATCGACGCCCTAGTGGTCATCGGCGGTGACGGCTCCTACATGGGTGCCAAGAAGCTGACCGAAGAGGGCTTCCCCTGCATCGGCCTGCCGGGCACCATCGACAACGATATCGCCGGTACCGACTTCACCATCGGCTTTGACACCGCTCTGAACGTGGTCGTGGACGCCATCGACCGCCTGCGCGACACCTGCAGCTCCCACCACCGCATCTCCGTGGTCGAGATCATGGGCCGCCACTGCGGCGATCTGGCCATGTCTGCCGCTGTTGCCGGTGGTGCCGAGTACGTGATCGTGCCGGAAGTGGCCTTCGACAAGGAGAAGCTGCTGCAACAGATCAAGGAAGGGGAAGCCAAGGGCAAGAAGCACGCCATCATCACCATCTGCGAGCACGTCACCGACGTCAACGCCCTGGCAAAAGACATCGAGGCCATGACCGGCCGCGAAACCCGCGCCACCATCCTGGGTCACATCCAGCGTGGCGGTTCTCCCACTGCCCGTGACCGTATCATGTCCAGCCGCATGGGTGCCTTCGCCGTCGAGCAACTGCTGGCGGGCCAGGGTGGCCGCTGCGTCGGCATTCAGGGCAACGAGATGGTGCACCACGACATCATCGACTGCATCGAGAACCTGAAGCGCCCGTTCAACCAGGAGCTGTACGATCTCTCCACCACCCTGTTCTAAGGGCTGTGGTCTGACAAAAAACCCTCCTCTGGAGGGTTTTTTTATGCGGGCTCCTCACCCCCTCCTCCCCCTGCGGGGGCCCGACTATCCACTGGCCACTGTCGCCATGTCTTACCCCTTGCCCGGCGGCCCTGAGCCTCTGACCCCACGACCTTCTCCTTTACTTCTTTCCCCCGCTTTTCTGCTTGCTCACCTTGTTCGCGACGGGTCTGGATAAAGGCCTTGGTGCCGCAGTGCCACGGCCCTGCGCCAGGCCTCCCCTGCCCTTCATCCCATCACACTGGCGCCATATAGCCACCCGGGTGGGCCGACGATCTCTCCCGCTTCCCCTGCGCGCGGGCCCAGTGGCTCGTCCCCCCAAGAAAACAGCGAAAAACGGGGCTTCCGACCACCCAAGGCCCCATGAAGATCGAACCTCCATTTTCCCGCCTTCCCCCTTTCCTTCCATGCTCCTTTGGCGGCCGTTTTGTCGTTTTTTCGTACTCTTTTTGCTCCCATCCTGTTTGGGATGAGCAGAAAATTGAGCCTTCATCGGATAACCCTGGCTGGCAACAGCCTTGCAGACTGGGGTTGGGAAACAAGTTGTGAGAAAACATGACATGGGATGACAAAACCTGGCTGACAACCACCAACCTCCCTAGGACGACATCAATCGGCGCATCCCGCAGGCCATTTTGCTGATGAAAAATGGAGATCACCACAAAAAACCCAATTGGAGCCACCAAGAAGAAAGCCACAAGAACAACATAACTCAATGTATTTAAAGACTTTATATGTATCCGCTTTCACTGATATCACTATGAAACCCTTCCCAGGACAAAAAACGCCCTTAAACTTGGGAAAATGCGGCCATATTTCACCACCAAACCATTTTTGCCTCATAATTACATTTTTCGTTGTTTTATCGTTCTGTTGTGGTATCTTGGTTCCATCATGAGCCAACCAAGGGAGATAAAATCATGAAAGAGTTCGTAGTTACCGCCGTTTTCACCGTGTTTTTCACTCTGGTTGCCGTCTCCATGCCGTCGCTGGCACAGCTCTAAGTCGGTCAATCAGCCATCTGCCACCTCTGCACCAGAAGGGCGGTTCAAAAAACAGACTGCAACATGGGTTTTTGACGTGCTCTGGCAAAGGATGATGCCAAGCCATCATTGAGTGCGATCTGCGCACACAAAACGACCTCGTCGACATCCATGCCATCTTTCAAGGGGAGCCCGGGCTCCCCTTGTCGCATCTCCCCCTGCGGGATTTACTCTTGCCCCCCTGCCCGTCACAATGGCCGCTGGATTTGCCACGCAGGAACCACCATGACTCAGGATGCCTTGCGCCACTGGCGCCGCGACCTTCATCGTCACCCCGAAGCCGCCTGGTGTGAATTTCGCACCACCACCCTCATCGCCCAACACCTCAGTGAACTCGGTTTCTCCATCATGCTGGGGGATCAACTGCTCGCCAGCACCCTCATCATGGGACGGGAAATAGACGTCGAGGCCCAGAAGGCCCGTGCCCTGCACCAGGGGGCGCATCCGGAGTGGCTGACGCGGATCGACGCACTCACCGGCGTGATGGGACTCTGGGAGAGCGGGCGGCCCGGCCCCACCCTGGCGTTTCGCTTCGATATCGATGCGGTGGAGGTCGAAGAGAGCCAGGAGGCGTCACACCTGCCCGGCCAGGGAGGCTGGCACTCCGCCAACCCGGGCTGGATGCACGCCTGTGCCCACGATGGCCACACCGCCATCGGGCTGGTGCTGGCCGAGCGGATCGCGGCCCTCGCCGATCGCCTCACTGGCCGCATCAAGCTCCTCTTCCAGCCGGCTGAAGAGGGCTGCCGAGGCGGCAAGGCGCTGGCGGCAGGGGGGCAGCTCGACGACGTGGACGCCCTGCTGGCACTGCACATCGGCATTCACGCGAGCAGTGGTGAGCTGGTGGTCAACCCCACCGAGTTTCTCTGTTCAACCAAATTCGACGTGGAGTTCATGGGGCAAGCCGCCCATGCGGGGCTCGAGCCCAACGCGGGCCACAATGCCCTGGCGGCGGCCTGCATGGCCACCACCGCCATGCTCGGCATTCCCCGCCATCGGGACGGCATGACCCGCATCAACGTGGGGCAGCTCAACGGCGGCAGTGGACGCAACGTCATCCCGGGCCATGCCCGCCTGATGGGGGAGACCCGTGGCGCGACGCCGGCCCTCAACGACTACATGTTCAATCAGGTGCAGCAGATTGTGGAGGGGGCGGCCCTGATGCAGGGCGCGACCTACCACATTCGCAAACAGGGGGAAGCGATCGGCATCGAGAACAGCCCAGCCCTCATCGAGGAAATCGTGCCTCTCGCACAGGGGATCTCCCTTGATACCATCCACACCCGCCGCTTCGGGGCCAGCGAGGATGCCGGTTTCCTCATCGAGCGGGTACAGCAGCACGGCGGCGAGGCCGCCTATCTCATCCTGGGAGCCAACCTCGCGGCCCCCCACCATCATCCGGAGTTCGACTTCGACGAAGCCGTGCTGGCCCCCGGAGTGGCCTTGCTGGAGGCCTGGCTGCTCGCCCGCCTCGGCCGCTAGCAGACGCCGGATGCAAACAAGGCAGCCCATGGGCTGCCTTGTTTTTTTACATCCTTGCGGACATGGGGACCTACTCTCCCAGCACAATCGCGCAGAGATGGGCGAAGTGGTGGATCTCGTGGGTCGCCTCGCACGGACCTGTTTCCCGTCCCGGGTTGTACCAGCAGGTGGCAAGCCCCTGGGCGGCGGCACCGGCGATGTCGGTCTTGGGATTGTCCCCCACCATCAACACCCGCGCCGGGCTCGGCTGACCCATCTGCGCCAGGGCATGCTGGAAGATGGCCGCCGCCGGCTTGGTCACTTGCACCTCGTCAGAGATAACGAGAGGCTCAAACCAGCTGTTCCAGCCCAGTTTGTCGAGGCGCCCGCGCTGGGGCAGGCTGAAGCCGTTGGTGATGATCCCCATTCTGACCTTGCGCTTCAGGGCCTGCAGGGTCTCCTCCACCCCCTCCAGCGGCACGCTCAGGGCGATGATCTGCTGCAGGAAGGTCTCGTTCATCGCCATGGGCGCCACGTTGACCTGCTCGGCAAAGAGCGAAAAACGGGTCTGCTGCAGGTGGGTGGCGTCAATCTCCCCTGAGTTGTACTGCTGCCAGAGCCGCTGGTTGAGGGCATGGTACTCCGCCATCTTGGGGGGAGTCGGCGCCACGCCGTAGATCTGCAGGGTCCGCTCCAGCGCCCTGGCGACCGGAAAATCGAGCAGGGTTTCGTCCAGATCGAACAGCACCCAGTCATAGCTTGCTTGTTTCACGCTTGTCCTTATTGATTGTGCTTGGCCACGTTGTCATGCGTCGGGCGCACCCATCCCCAGAGGGCTGTCGAGCAGGGTCAGGGTCAGCCTGACACCAAAGCCGGTTACCTCGCTGCCCACCACGCCATTGCCCCCCTTGTTGCGAAAACCACTCAGGTCGAGGTGCAACCAGGGAAGCTCGGCGGGCACGAAGCGCGTGAGAAAACGGGCGGCATCGATGTGATCCGGGGAGGCGCCCGGCGCGCACTGTAACAGATCGGCCCACTCGCTATCGAGGTTGTCATCGTAATCCTCGTCCAGGGGGAAGGGCCAGACTCGCTCCCCGCTCTGCTGGCCCAGCGCTATCAGAGTGGTGAGCCACTCGGGGCGGTTGGTGAAGGCGCCGCTGTAACGGCTGCCGAGCGCCCGTTTGCAGGCGCCAGTCAGGGTGGCGTAGTCGATCAGCAAGTCGGGTTTGTCCCCGGCCGCCAGGGTCAGGGCATCCGCCAGCACCATGCGCCCCTCGGCGTCGGTGTCCACCACTTCGATGGTGGTGCCGTTCAGCGCGGTCACCACCTCACCGGGCCGGAAGGCCTGCGGGCCGATGTGGTTCTCGGCGATGGCGAGCCAGCAGTGCACCTCAACGGGGAGTTTCGCCCGGCTGATGGCCAGCAGCGTGCCAAGGGCCACCGCGCTGCCCCCCATGTCCAGGTGCATGCCATACATGCTGCCACCGACTTTCAGGTTGTAGCCACCGGAGTCGTGGCAGATCCCCTTGCCCACCAGCGCGACGCGGCGCACCGGGTTGGCCGGACAGTAACTGAGCCTGACGATGGCGGCCTGACCGTCCGCCGAACCACGGGCCACCGCCAGGAAGGCGCCAGCCCCCTTCTGTGCCAGGGTCGTCTCATCAAACTCCTGCCACTGCCACCCCTCCTGCTGCGCCAGCTCCCGGGCATAGGCCCGGTAATGACGGGCATTGAGCTCGGACGCTGGCAGCACTGCCAGGTGGCGAGCCAGACCGTTGCCTTCGGTTTCTGCGCTCAGGCGGGCCATGTCCAGCTCGCAAGGGGGGGAAAGTTGCAACTGCTGATAACCCGGTCTTGTCGCCTCACTCCGTTTCTGGGTCGGCAGGGTCACATCGGCGGCGAGCAGGCAGGCGAGCACCACCCTTGCCAGTTGTGCGCGATGCTCATCGTCAAAGCCCTCCAGATGGAGCGCCAGGTGCGTCGCCTTGAGGCCCGCCAGCGAGCCCACCCAGCTGCGCACCTGCTTGTAGAGCCGATGATCCAGGGCCGGGCGGGCATCCATGAAGATCACCCGTTGCAGCCCCTGACTGTCGTCAAGGGAATAGGGGGCCTTCTGACCCAGGGCTATCTGGGTTGCCACGGCGGCAAAGGGAGGCGTCGCCAGCAGGGTATCGCGCGCTGAGTCGGCAATGAGCAGGAGTTTGACGGCAGCCGGCCCTGCCATTACCTCGGCGAGGGAGGTGCTCTGCATCGTGATTTGGGGAGAAGAATAGCTAAAAGGGGTCATCACAGGGTGCGGCCTCATCCATGAACAGAAAGCAGGATGATACCGAACAAATGGCGAGAGGGATCGGAAAAACACACATTATTGTGTGCAAGCAACAGATGCTGGAGGGGATAAGAGAGGTAATGCAGAAGAAAATAAGTCAGAAGTTGGTTGCGGGGGCCGGATTTGAACCGACGACCTTCGGGTTATGAGCCCGACGAGCTACCGAGCTGCTCCACCCCGCGTCCGAATTGTATTGCCACCACAAAAAGCAGAGCAGTTGCTTCTTGCTGTCTTCGTCTCCACCACAGGCGCTAGCGCTTGCCATGGATACAAAT